>CAZHAD010000014.1:0-36568 GCA_964529965.1 uncultured Leptospirales bacterium
TTATTACGCTCAAAAAAAATTCTTACGGAAATTGGCTTATACCGCCGCTTATGCCGCACTGTCATTGCCTTTTCACTCTGGAAGGAGGCAACCGGCTCACGCCGATTTATGCTCAGGAGCCTATATCCAGAAGGCTCCCTTTGATAGCCGCAGGTGCGGCCTAAACCTTCCGGAAGATCAGTATGCCGAGCACAAGGCCTATGATCGCGGAAAGGTTCATTCTGATATGAAAACTGATGATCTCCAGGCTGAATCCTATGGGACCGGTCAGGCTCATTTGAATGATTGAAAGAGAGGGCACAAGGCCGGCCACAAGCGATCCCACCGCAGAGCCCAGTATCGCGCCCACAAGCATGAAGGCGACCAGATATCCGATATTACTTTTATCAAACGTCATGGCCATGCAACAGGAACTTACGGTAACTAAATTTTCGCATATCGCTTTTGTCAAGGGGATTTTCAGCTCATATGGTTATACCTGGAACGATTTCATGAAGGTGAAAATCCCTGAAAAACGTCACGAAAAGCCCGCTGATAATGAGAATGAACACGATGACGCCCACGAGCACCTGGGCGATCCAGGTAAAAATCCATATCGTAAATGCCTTGCCCCAATTCACCGTATAAATCGATTTTAGGATGACCAGTGTGATGCCCAGACCCAGGAGCCAGCCGGCGATAAATCCGAATCCGAAATATTGCCTGGCCAGGCCGGTGAGGACCCAGACCGCCACGCTCGAGGCGAGGGCGGCATAAAACGCCTTGCCGAAGGTCGCGTTGCGAATGCCGGCGAACTTCGTTCCGATCCAGATGAAGACCGCAGAAATCGCGGTGGCTGCTATAATACAGCCGATGATGAACAGGAACAGGGTGAGGCCGACAAGTTGCATTGAACTCTCCTTGGCTGTGCCGGCGCTAGTAGATTTTATTGTTGGATGTTCGTCAATCATATTTATTGCAGCACCATCATGGGGCTGTCCCGGAAGTGTGCCCAGAGGCACCGAGGTCAAAGAGATTCAAGACAACCTCATCCGCGCACTGCAATAAAATACCCCCTTGGCTCAAGTAAATTGACGAAAATGATGCATTAAATCCTGAAGGCGAAATTAGTTGATGATTCGGCTTTACTTTTCTAACGGCTGTTATTACATTTTTTAGAATACGGGACCGCATCACGATCCCGGAATGCGGTACGCGAGCGGGTTGCTCTACTTCCTGCTCACGACCGCGAGCATGCGGGGTTTATGAACCGAGCACGCACCCGCTTGCGCCACCACGCTGATCATCTCCCTCGGATTGCTGCCGGGGTCTACTGGATTGCGGATACATGCTTGTTTCTATAATTCTCATGTACGGGGTGTACCGATGCTTGAACCTAAAATGAAAACACAAGTCCAAGAAGAAGCTTCAACAAAATCGAATCCCGGTTCCAGAAAGAAATCCTCTCGCGTCCGGTTCATCCACGGCTTTACTGCTTTTGCATCAATCATCATGTGCGCGGCTTTTTTCATGTGGAGCCCGTCAGCGACCGGGGTTGGTACGACGCCCAATCAGCGTCAAAGGGTGGTGCGCGCGACCCTGCAAAACGGCCTTCGCGTCGTCATGGTGCAAAACCGCCTCGCCCCGGTGGCGACGACCATTGTCAATTACCTCGCCGGGTCGAACGAGGCGCCTGAGGGATTCCCCGGCATGGCGCACGCTCAGGAGCACATGATGTTCCGGGGCAGCCCCGGCCTCTCCGCAGGACAGCTTGCGGACATCACTGCCGCCATGGGCGGCATGTTCGATGCGGACACCCAGCAGGCGGTGACTCAGTACTTCCTTTCGGTCCCGGTCGAGGACCTGGATGTTGCACTGCATATCGAGGCGATCCGGATGCGGGGAGTGCTGGACAGCGAAGCATTGTGGAGCCGCGAGCGGGGCGCGATCGAGCAGGAGGTCGCGCAGGACCTTTCCGACCCGCAATACGTGTTTTATACCAGGCTTTTGACGGACATGTTCAGGGGCACCGCGTACGCGCATGATGCTCTGGGCACCACGCACTCTTTCAATAAAACCACGGGCGCGATGCTGAAAAAATTTTATGACGAATGGTATGCGCCCAACAACGCGATCCTGGCGATCGCCGGCGACATTGATCCCCGCCGAACCCTCGATCAGGTCAGGAAGCTGTTCGGCGGAATCCCCTCAAAAAAGCTTCCGGTCAGGCCGGGGTTTCTCTTCGAAACGGTCGTGCCGAAAACGATAAAGCTTAAAACAGACCTCCCCTACGGTCTTGCGGTGATCGCATTCCGTATGCCAGGATACGACAATAAGGACTACGCGGCCGCGCAGCTGGCGGCCGACGCGCTCAACAGCCCGCGCGGCGATCTCAACAAATTAGCGGTGGAAGGAAAAACGCTCTTCACCGGCTTCAACATCGACTTCATGCAAAAGGCAGGCCTGGGATACGCCGTTTCCGGCTTCCCCAAGGGTGGAGACCCTTCAACCGTATTGAATGAGATGAGAGCAACCCTGAATCACATGTTAACTAAAGGCATCCCGGAGGAACTCATTGAGGCTGCAAAGCGGCACGAGACGGCCGATGCCGAGTTTCAGAAAAACTCGGTGTTCGGAACGGCCATGGCATGGTCGCAGGCGCTTGCAATTGAAGGAAGAGAATCCCCCGACGACGATATCAATGCGTTCAAAAAGGCCTCCCCGTCCGACGTAAACCGCGTGCTCCGCGACTACATCCGGCTCGATGAAACCGTAACCGCGGTGCTCACGCCTGAGGAATCGGGAAAACCGGTATCATCGAGTAAATTCGGCGGAAGGGAATCCTTCTCTATAGGCCAATCCAGAGGGGTTAAGCTCCCTTCGTGGGCGGAAAAGGCGCTCAAAAGGATAAGAATCCCGAAATCCGGCCTGAATCCCACGGTTTCCATTCTGCCAAACGGGATCAGGCTTATCGTACAGCCGGCGTACGTGAGCGACAGCGTGAGCGTGTACGGTCATATCAGGAACAACCCCCTTCTCCAGACACCGCCCGGGAAACAGGGCGTGGATTCGATTCTGGACGGGCTTTTCCCGTATGGAACGACCACACTTGACCGACTGGCCTTCCAGAAGGCCCTGGACGATATAGGCGCAAACGCCTCGGCAGGCACCGATTTCTCCCTTCAGGTCCTGACGAAGCATCTTGACCGGGGGGTGCAGCTCCTCGCCGACAACGAGCTCCGGCCCGCCCTGCCCGAGGAAGCTTTTGAAATAATACGCAAGCAGACGGCGGAAAAGGTGGCGGGCCAGATTCAAAGCCCCGACTATCTGACCGGCAGGGCCCTTAAGAAAGCCCTGTATCCCGCGCACGATCCGGCACTGCGCCGGCCCCTACCGGCTACGGTATCAGCATTGTCCCTTGAAGACGTGAGGGAATACTACCGCTCCGTGTTCAGACCGGACATGACGATCATCGTGGTCATCGGCAATATTACCCCGGCTGGGGCCAAGACGGCGATCGAGAAATACTTCGGGGGATGGAGGGCAAGGGGGCCGAAGCCGAACGTGCTCCTGCCGCCGGTTCCCTCGAACCGGCAGACGGCGATTGCGGTTCCGGACACAAGCAGGGTGCAGGACAAGGTCGTGCTCGCCCAGACCATCGGCCTTACCCGATCAAATCCCGATTATTATGCCCTGAATCTGGGAAACCACGTACTCGGGGGAGGGTTCTACGCGACCAGGCTTTACCGGGATCTGAGGGAAAAAACGGGGCTGGTATATTATGTATCCTCCTCGTTTCAGGTGGGCAGGACGAGGTCCCTCTATATGGTGGAATACGCCTGCGATCCCTCCAATGTCTCCAGGGCGCGGACCCTGGTGGAGCGCAACCTGAAAGAGATGCGGACCGCTGCGGTTAAACCCGATGCCCTGCGCCTGGCGAAATCGATGCTGCTTCGGGAGATGCCATTGGAGGAATCGAGCCTCCGCCATGTCGCGCAGGGTTTCATCACGCGATCGGTGCTTGATCTGCCTTTAAACGAGCCGACATTGGCCGCGCACCGGTACGTCAGGCTGACCGCGGATCAGGTAAGGCGGGCATTTGCCAGATGGATCCGTCCATCAGATCTGGTCCAGGTTACCGAGGGCCCTGCTCCGCATTAGGTCATGGGCGGCTTTGAAAGTCTGGTATATATACAAATTTGTATAATAGGAGGGGCCCTCATGGGAGAAAAAAAACCGAGGCATATGACCCTTAATCGTTTTCTGGTCCAAAAGCAGCAGAAGCATCCTGAAGCGACCGGCGAGCTGACGGCCGTGATCGATCATATAGGAAAGGTGGGAAAGATCATATCGAATTACATGCGCCGGGCCGCGCTTGAGGGGCTTACCGGGCTCACCGGAACCGTTAACGTGCAAGGGGAAAACGTCAAAAAGCTCGATGAAATCGGAAACTCCGCGTTTGTCGAGGCGTTTGAATACGTGGACATGGTCGGGGCCATCATTTCAGAGGAAATGGACAGGCCGTTCGTCATATCGTCCGAAAGCCGGAAGGAAAAGTACGCGGTGCTGATCGATCCGATAGACGGCTCGTCCAACCTCGACGTGGACTGCATCGTCGGATCCATTTTTTCGATCAGGAGGCTGAGGGGAAGCGTCGAAGAATCGATATTACAGGAGGGAACGGACCAGGCCGCCGCCGGATATATCATGTACGGCATGTCCACGATCCTCGTGTACAGCGCGGGGGACGGGGTGCACAGCTTTGTTCTGGACGAGTTGATCGGAGAGTTTGTGCTTGATCATGAAAACATCCGCATGCCCGAACAGGGGAAAATCGTGAGTGCGAACTTCGGAAATTACCGCGGATGGGGATCGCCGGCAAGGGAATTCGCCGATTCCCTCGCCTCAGAAAAGAGAGCCTACGCCCTGCGCTATTCGGGCGCGCTTGTCGCGGACCTCCATCAGATCCTGCATCAGGGCGGGATCTACTTTTATCCCGAGGACGCGAAGCGCCCCGAGGGCAAGCTCAGGCTCATGTACGAATGCGCCCCCCTCGCCATGATCGCCGAGCAGGCTGGGGGCGCGGCAACGACCGGAACGACGCGAATCATGGACATACGGCCCGACAAGGTGCACCAGCGCGTACCCTTCGCCATCGGCAGCAAATACGAGATAGGGAAATATGAAAAATTTTATCGGAGATCATAATTCCACCGCTTTCATGGTATCCCCCCTTGATGGGAGGGGGTGCTTCAACTAATTTTCACCTGACTTGAGTTATATATTTTGCAGAGTTTATTCCTCAGGCCCTCTAAATTTCCCGGAGGGGGACGTGGCACGCAGCAGCAATCACGGCGTAAATCTCACGGTTGCGCGGACTCCCCGTGCGCCTTCAATAGAAAACTCTCCGTCAATCTGTTTGGTGAGCATCCGTATCAGGTTCAATCCCATGCTGTCGCATGTATCCGGATTCATCCCGACTGGAAAACCGACACCGTCGTCCGACACGCTCAATTCTATTGCGCCTCCGTCCTCCTCGAGCGTAACCGTGATTCTTCCCCTTCTATCATCCGGAAACGCATGCCTCAAGGCGTTCATTATCAGCTCGTTAAGAATAAGCCCGACGGGAACCGCTCGTTTGATGTCCAGTATCGTCTTCGCGGTATGAATGTCGAGCGTGACTGAGCGGGTGTCCGCCACGTAGGTCTCGAACAGGAAAAAGGCCAGATTTTTAATGTAGCGGTTCAAATCCACGCGGTCGATGCCGGCCGTGCTGTAGAGCTGCTCATATATTGCGGACATCGAATGAATGCGCGACTGGGCGTTGATGAACACCTGCCTGGCCCTTTCGTCCGACAATTTTTCCATTTCAAGGCCGAGCAGGCTGGAAATCACATTAAGATTGTTCTTTACCCGGTGCTGTAGCTCCTTTAGAAGCACGTCCTTTTCAGCAATGGATCTTTCCAGCGCCAGCTCCGCCCTTTTCCGTTCGGTTATGTCTATTGTGAACCCGGCAAGGAGCGGTTGCTTCCCCTCCCTTCTGATCGGAAACTTGATGGTCGTGTAGAATCTGCCGTCCAGCTCCTCCTCAACCTCGATGGGTTTTCCCTTTTGCAGTATCCGGAGGTCGTCCTGCACCATCTTCTCCGCCAGGGGGGTGGGGAAGAGATCGTGCATCGTCTTTCCGATCAGATCGGGGACGGGCCTTCCCAGCATCTGCTCGTAGTTTTTGCTTAATTGTATCGACCTTATATTATCATCCTTGAAAAACACGTAGATCGGGCTGTACTCCATGAAAAGACTGAATATTTCTCTGCTTTCCTCAAGCTCACCCTCAATCCGCTTGCGCTCATCGATATCCTCCAGCATGCTGATGACGTATGAAGGGACTTCCCCGAAACCCTTGACCAGGGACACGGTGACGCGGCCCCAGACTATCCCGCCGTCCTTGCGGACATACCTCTTATCGATGTTATAAAACGACATCTCACCCGAAATAAGCCTTTGGAACAGGTCAAGATCCTTCTCGAAATCCTCAGGATACGAGATTCCCATGACCCCGAGCTTTTTTATTTCATTTAAACCGTATCCAAGGAAGCGCTCGAGAGCGGGATTGACGTCGAGCACGGTACCCGATTTGTCGACAACGGCAATGCCAAGGCCCGCGTGCTCGAAGATCGTGCGAAAACGCTCCTCGCTCTCCCTCAATGCCTCCTCGGCCTGCTTGCGCTCGGTGATATCGACATGCTGGATGATCGCGTTTGTAATGCGGCCGTCCGCATCCTTGATGGGAACCACGGTCGTGTCCAGTATCACGAATGATTTCTCCCGCAGCTCTATTTGCATAAGCATGGAGGTATCGTATACGATCTCAAACCGGACCGCCTCCCCTTTCTCGTACACCCTCCGCACCATGGGAAGCAAACCCTGTTCTTTAACTATGTTATCGTGGAGCAGGCTGTATCTTCCTATGACCTCGTCCGGGGAGATATTGAGGAGGTCACAGCATGATTTATTGATGCGAATGAGCACCCCCCTTTCATCGGAAATCCACATGGGATACGGGCTCTTTTCGATTACCGTATTGAAAAAATTCTGTGACTGGCGCAGAGCCTCATCCACCTGCTTCTGATCCGTGACGTCCCGTCCGATCCCGACCAGGCCGGTCACTCTTTTTTCCAAATCAAAGATCGGGGATAAAGAAGTTTGATAAAATCTGGCCCTTTTATCGCCCCCGACCGACCAGCCATAGATCACGTATTCCCCTGCAAGTGCGCGCCTGTTTGCTGATTCGTGCACTTCCGCATGTTCAGGGCCGTACATATCCAGCGCGGTTTTTCCCAAATAATATTCAGGCGCGTGCCCTGCTTTTTTCAGCCATCTGCCGTAAATGCCGGTGCACTGCCGGTTAATGTCAAGGGTGAATACCACGTCCTCCATGGAATCCACGAGGGTCCTAAACCGGTTCTCGCTTGCGCGCAGGGCCTTCTCGGCTCTTCTGTACTCGGTCAGGTCCGTGCCGTACACGACGTCCTTGGAGCCGATGGAGGCCAACCTGAATTCGATTATTTTTTTCGATCGGTCTTTACACGTGACCTCTGTTTCCAGGGGCTCGATCATCGAGCTGCCCTTTTCTGCGACCGCGGCCCGCTTTTGCCATTCTATTTCTACTTGTCTGCGGTATTCCTCGTCCGGATAGGCGAGCGGCCACCAGTCCCTTACAAAGGGGATGTCGTCGTGCGTATAGCCGAAGATCTCGGTGAGTCTCGAATTGATGTATTCCATCCTCTGCTCCTCTCCTGAAGTCACGGCAATGGCGAGGGGGGAAGCTTCGACAAGCGCTTCGAAAAGATCCTTGCTCATCCTGAGCTCTTCCTCCATACTCTTCCTCTCGCTGATATCGGTGATGAAGGCGTAGTAATAGAGCAGTGCGCCACTTGGATCGTTGACGAGATGCACAAACAATTCAACCGGTACCCGGGACCCGTCCTTGCGCACAAACTCCTTTTCATAACGTACCGGCCCTCCGCTGCGGCTCAATTGCTCAAGCTGCAGCCGTTCGTTTTCCATCCATTCGGATGGGGTAAGATCATGCGCCCAGTTCACCTCCTTGAATTCCTCCCTGGTGTAGCCCAGGAGCCGGAGTAAGGCCTCGTTGCAGAGTCCCAGCCGCCCGTCAGGATAGCCCACGCCGAACGGCTGCGAGGAAAACTCGAGCAGTTCGGCAAGGAGCTTTTCGTTCCTCCGGCTCTCGGCCAGCTCCTCCTCCGCCCGCTTGCGCTCGGTGATGTCCACGACCATGGGAAGAAAGCAGAGCAGATTTCCTTCAGGGTCTTTTATCGCCTGCAACGAAAGATGCCCCCAGATCACGGTCCCGTCCTTGCGGATGTAGCGCTTTTCGGTCTCATACCGGTCGATTGCTCCTGTCGCGAGCCGTCGGACCTGCTCCTTATCGGCATCAAGATGCTCGGGATGAGTGATATCCGTGAATTTAAGTGATGCAAACTCCTCGCCGGAATATCCCATCATCCGGCACAACTCCTGATTTACCCTGAAAAAACGAAAGTCCTCCAAGGTGAGCGCCGCCCCGATCGGCGATTGGTCGAAGATCGTCCTAAAGCGCTCCTCGCTCACGCGAAGCGCTTCTTCCTTGTTCTTAAGCTCCTTATAGGCTTTGTGGAGCTTGAACGCCATTTTTATGGAGGCGGTGAGAACCGTTATGCCCGTGTCCTTGACCACATACCCGTATGAGGTGATTGTTTCGGTTTTTTCAACGATCTCTTTTTCAGTGTGTGATGAAAGGAACACCACGGGTATGTCGTGGGTTTTCAGGATTTCCTGCGCGGCCTGTGTGCCGTCCATCCCCTTCCCAAGGTTGATGTCCATAAGGATAAGGTCTATCGCGGGAAAATCCCTGCGGACGATGTCAATCGCCTCCTGTCCGCTCAGGGCCTGTATGACTTCATACCCTTCCCTTTTCAGGGACTGGGCCTCACTCATTGCGACGATCGCTTCATCATCTACGATAAGGAGAGTCTTGGTCGAGGTTTCCATGGTTCACTCCCACGCGGTCGGATTTGAGTTAATTAGCGGCCGGACACAGGCGGTTCGCGTCGTGTTCGATGATGCCTTGGGAAATTGTGTTGAAAGAGTCGCATGGCTTTTATTGCATGCGGGGGCATACGTATTGTGATGTTCCGGCATTTCAATTTAATATTTTTTATCTCTGAGGTCAATAGAATATTTGGCCCGCGTCTTCGAAATTCACGCGTCAATTTTTATAAAGGAAAGCCTGAAGCGACTGGAGCAGGACGATTGGGCACCGCTTATGATCTGTTTGTGATATTCCGCACTACCTCATCCGGACTTCTCCGGTCCGGAAAGCCTTTTTTCTGACTATCGCCTCCCTTGAACATGATGAAGAGATAATGGAATCCCCGGAGAAAATAGTTTTGCCTGGCCGCGGCCTCATGCCAATTCTTCCTGTCAAGGTCCGCATTGCGGCGCTTCACCGCGATGACGTCGACCGGGGTGAAATGCTCCTCCAGCATGGAGAAGAGCCTGAATCCTATCGGCACCAGGGGCTTTCCTTTTTTAAAGGAGTCGGACACATACAGGCCCATGTACCTGTTGTTCCGTAATATCCTGTGGATCTCCGCAATGACCTCGCGCATGGCCGCGAAGTACTCCCCTCCCCTGGCGGAAAGCTCGCCGATGCACTCGGGCAGGCCCGAATACCTGATGTGGTTGGAATAGGGGGGATCGACGAACACGAAATCCGCCTTGCCGTCTTCGAGGGGGAGCCTGCGCGCGTCGGCCCGGAATATGTCCCTGTGCACGGGCGCCAAGTCGTACCCGAGGGCCCTCCTTCCGAGCTCCCGCGCCACGTCGAGAGTGGTGCCGCTGCCCGCCATCGGGTCCACCACTAGGTCACCGGGCCTGGTGTAGCGCCGGAGGAGGTTCCAAATGATGTACGCCGGCGTCGCGCCCTCGAACTCCTTGTGCAGCTCCTCAAGTTTTTTGCTGTAATGCTGGGATGGATAGTCCCAGAGCGTCGTGGTTTGGAGATTAAGCTTCGGCTTCGGCATATAAGAATGACTTTCCCGTCACGGTCGATTTCATAAAATCATAATGACCTGTAGCAAAAATAAATCCCTCTGTCAAGAAAGTAACCCGACCCCAAAATTGCAGGTAAACGAAGAAGCGGTCATGCCGTCCCTTTCTGTTTTATGGCGAATGCAAAACGAACATATGGAATCTTCTTTAAGATCTCGTACATGGCGAAGGTCAATGGATAGGCAGATACCACGAGGATACCGTACTTAAGCCAGATATCCATGTCCGATCGTGCGATAAAATAGGCGATTACCGTAATCGGTAAATAGTGAAATATATATACGGGAAAGGAGGCATTGACGAGATACGAGTGAGGCCTGTTATCGTGATTGAGGTATTTTTTTGCATACCCCAGCGCTGTGAGAATCCAGGTAAATTTCATAAGTGCATTGTACGCGGGAATCATGAACGTGGTAGATGATGAATGAATATCGCCTTTTAATATATACGCCGAGGCAAAAAGGGCTATGCCTGAAACAAGAGAGAAAATCCTGAACCTTTCAATATTATCCAACATACGCTGATTGAGCGCAAACATGAAGCCGTAAAGAGTCAAGATTAAATACAATGCAACATTTGCCCAATCCGTTACGAGGTCCAGGGTTTCCGGAAATCTCGGACGCAGGATGGTCTCAGTAAGCATAATGGGCAGGGCGAGGAAAAATATCCATAATCCTTTTTCGAACCGCGCGCTCGCTCGGCGAACCTTCTCCTTGATATTTTCCTTATTTAAATATTTAAAAACAGGAAGGAGAATCATGGAAAATAAAAAGAGATACGCGAGGAACCAGAGATGTCCCCAGTTTAAATTTCCCTTGGGAGCGAGTCCATCGGTAAAAAAATGAGGATAAAACTTGAGATAGGTTCCATGAAAGGTGCCGAGGTACAGAGCTCGAAAGTATGACAATATCGTACATACCGTAAGCAATCCTGCGAAAAGAGGAATAATAAGCTTACGATACCTTTCTCTTGTATATTGACCCGCGGTGCGATGCTGCATTGAAAAATATGAGCTCATCCCTGAAACCATGAAAAGGACCGGCATGATCCAGATCGACATGAACCAAATGAATGCGTTCAAAACCGGAACCTTTTGATTAAATTTGATGAACGCATCGCCATACGTGGTGCAGGTCACCGCGCTGTGAAAGGGCACTAGGATGAGAATTACGATGATTCTTATCCAGTCCATATACCATAAGCGTTGAATCCGATCCACGTTCCATGCTCCCGATCATACATTCAATATATTTCGGTGTGGTCTTTCGTGAGCGAAACATCGTGCCTTGATAGGGATTCGCATATATAAAAGCAACAACAATTGATAAAAAGGCTGTTTCTTAAAAAAACTTGCACTCACCCGGAAAAGTACTTTGTATTTTCGTATCGTAATTGAAAAAATTGTATACAATACTTTGAAGTGAGCGGGATCAATGATATGAATTTTATCCAATCGGTAAAACCTCCTTGTCCCTTGAAAGGACCCGTGTGGTGTTTTCTTTTTAAAGATAATAAACTGCTTATTGCCAAAACCGAAAATACTGTTTCAATTCCCCGCGTGCGAGATGTGGCTGATGCACCTGTTGATTTATCATCTACCCAGTATTTAGGGAGTCTTGACGGTGTGCATTGTGTTACCGGAGAAATAGCTGATATCTCGGAAATTCCCGAGAATATGTCATTTCAGGGCTTGCGCAGCCTGTACGGATCTTTAAAGGACGATTTGTTCGCCATTGCCGGGAGGGCTCTTCAAATTAATGACTGGGACAACGCTCATCAATTTTGCAGTAAATGCGGAGGGCGTTTAATACAAAAACAAAACGAACGGGCGAAATCATGCCTCCGATGCGACCTCACATTCTATCCCCGATTGTCGCCGGCAATTATCGTCGCAGTGACCAAGGGTGATGCGATATTGCTCGCTCATGCCAAACGCTTTTACACGAAAATGTATAGTGTAATCGCCGGCTTTGTCGAACCCGGGGAAAATCTTGAGGAGTGCGTACGAAGGGAGATAAAAGAAGAGGTCGACATTGAAATAAAAAACATTAAGTATTTTAACAGCCAGGCATGGCCGTTTACCAACTCTCTCATGATCGCATTTACCGCCGAATACGCAGGGGGGGCCATAAAAGTCGATGGAGACGAAATTTCCGATGCCGCTTGGTTTAAAGCAAACGATCTTCCGGAGATTCCCGGAAAAATCAGCATAGCAAGAAAATTAATCGACTGGTTTGTCAAACAGAATATCTCCGGAAGTTCCTGAATAAATTCGAATCAGGCGATATTTAATGCCGCTGCGTTGATAGAGCCGTGTCTGCATGAGTATTTGTTCCATAAGCTCTCGGGTAGCTAAGTCCGAATAAATACCTTGACGTATGATCCGAAAATCACTATGAAATCAAACGAAATGCACGTGTATGCTTTCCAATCTGCAAATGAAATGCCATGTGTTAGATGGAGCCGAAGCAGACCCGCGGTTGTGCGAAGAAGCTGAAGATATCAAGTTCCCGTGTATTTACAGGATAGCATAATGTAGAATATGTTATGAATGTAAAAAAACCGAAATTAAGCGAATGCCCCGCAAAACTCATATTGACACTTGTGCGGGCAGTTATAATTATGACCCTATTTAATAATCTCATATATCGATGAAAGAACTGACCGACAAGACCTCCGAACAAATCGTGGGACTGCTCAAAAAGCGGGAGCTCTCATGCGCGGAGCTTTTAAACCATTGCCTGGACCTCATTGAAAAATACGATCCGGTCCTTGGGAGCTTCATCTCGATATATCCGCGGGACGGGCTCGCCGCGCTCGCTGCTGAAAGCGACCGTCGCAGGAGCAGGGGCGAGGAGCTGAGCCCGATCGACGGAGTCCCGGTCGCGGTCAAGGACGTCATTCATTCCGCAGGGATACCGACCACGTGCGCATCACAGATACTCGGCGGATACCTTCCGCCGTTCGACGCAACCGCGGTCGCACGCATCAAGCAGGCGGGCGGCATCATCATCGGCAAGACGAACTGCGACGAATTCGCCATGGGATCGACCTGCGAGAACTCTTCAATGAAAATAACCCGCAACCCGTGGGACCCCGACCGCGTGCCCGGTGGCTCATCGGGAGGGTCCGCGGCGGCCGTGTCCGCGGGCATGGTCCCCCTGGCCCTGGGGAGCGACACGGGCGGGTCCATACGCCAGCCAGCCGCGTTCTGCGGCATCGCGGGCCTCAAGCCCACGTACGGGCTCGTGTCCCGCTACGGGCTTGTGGCGTACGCCTCCTCCCTCGACCAGATCGGCCCCCTGGCAAGGGACGCATATGGGTGCGGCCTCCTCCTGAACGTCATAAGCGGGTTCGACGACCGCGACTCCACCTCCCTTTCCGCGGCCTCAAGGGACTATACGAAAAAATCGCGGCAGGGGATACGGGGGACGAAGCTCGCCGTCCTGCCCGACCTGTTTCAGGAGGGGATATCCCCCCTGGTGCGGGAGCAATTCGAGGATACGCTCGCGCTCCTCATCCGGCTCGGCGCCTCTGCGGAGCATGCCTCCATGCCCTCGCTTCACCTGGCAATCTCCACCTACTATTTCATCGCGTGTGCGGAGGCGGCCTCGAACCTGTCCCGCTACGACGGCGTAAAATACGGATTCAGGAGCGGGAGCCTGCGGGACTATCAGGAAATGCTCTCCACAACCCGCTCGCAGGGATTCGGGCGGGAGGTGAAAAAGAGGATACTGCTGGGAAACTTTGTGCTCTCCTCCGGATACTACGACGAGTATTACCGCTCGGCGCTCAGGGCGAGGGCCTACATCAGGGACGACATGATGAGGATCCTCTCATCGTTCGACGCGATCGCGCTCCCCTCGACCCCGGACATCGCGTTCCCCCTGGGCGAGAGCCTGACCGACCCGATGAAAATATACCTGTCGGACGTGACCACGGTGATCGCGAACCTGGCGGGCTTGCCGGCCATATCCGTTCCCTCGGGCATGGTCCACGGCATGCCGGTCGGGTTCCAGCTCATCGGCAGGCCGCTCGAGGAGGACAGGCTCATCCGGATTTCGGGCGCGGTCGAGAGGGAGCGCGGGGCATCGTTCGCGCCTCCCCTCGGCGCGATTATCGCAAACGGCGCGACGGAGGCGGAAGACTTACCGCGCATACACCCGCGCGAGTCCGGCCGGGCGATGCCCGCATACACGCCCGAATACATAAGGGAGATATCGGAATCATACATGCGGCGCGAAACCGAGGCCCGGCCGAGGGCCTTCTGCAGCGGGCTCGCGGACAAGGTGGGCCAAAGGGTCACGATCGCGGGCTGGATACACAGAAAAAAAAGCCTCGGCGGCATCGAATTCTTCGAGCTCAGGGACCGGACCGGGTTCACCCAGCTCGTGCTCGAGGGGGACAGGCAGGACGAGCGCATCGGCCCCGAGACCGTCATCGAGGCGGCCGGCGTCGTCACCAGGGAGGAGCGGAGCCCGTTCGGGCAGATCGAGATCAAGGTCGAGAGCGTAAGGATTCTCGGCAAGGCGGAGCCGAACCTTCCCGTGCCGGTGAACCGTCCGCTCTCCGGCGTGACCCTGCCCGCGATCCTGGACAACCGGGTCGTCGCGGTCAGGAACCCCGAGGTGCTCAGGGTCTTCAGGCTCCAGTCTGAGATCGTGAGGCTCTTTTCGGAATATCTCCGAGCGCAGCGCTTTACCGAGATCAAGACGCCCAAGATCATCTCTTCGGGCACCGAGGGCGGGACCAATATATTCAAGGTCATGTACTTCGGCCGCTACGCCTACCTGGCCCAGTCACCGCAGTTTTACAAGCAAATCATGGTCGGAAGCGGTCTCGAGCGCGTGTTCGAGGTCGGGCCCGTGTTCCGCGCAGAGCACCATGACACGGTACGCCATCTGAACGAATACACGAGCATGGACTTCGAGATGGGGTTCATCCGCGACGAGCAGGACGTCATCGACATGCACGAGGCGCTCCTCCGCCGCATGTTTGCCGAGCTTGCGCACGGCGGTTCCGGGCTGTTCGGCGAAGAATCCGCCCCGCCGCCGTTCCCGGAGCGGATCCCGCGGGTGCATTATCTCGAGGCTCTTGAGATCGTCGGATCCGCGGGCGGAGGGCTGGAGGACGGGGACATTTCCCCGATGGGGGAAAAAATCCTGTGCGATCATTTCGAGAGGCAAAAGGACTCGCAGTTCGTGTACGTGCTCGGATATCCGGTAAAAAAAAGGCCGATGTACACCATGCCGGACGAGCGCGTTCCCGGCTACACCAGGAGCTTTGACCTTCTCTACCGGGGCATCGAGATCACCACCGGGGGCCAGCGCATTCATGATTACCGGATGCTCAGGGAAAACATGAAGGCTTTCGGGTGCAACCCGTCGGAATTCAGGCACTACCTGGATGCCTTCAGGTACGGGATGCCCCCGCACGGAGGGCTGGGGATGGGGCTCGAGCGGCTCACCATGAAGATACTTGATCTGAAAAACATACGTGAGGCGAGCCTGTTCCCCAGGGATATGAATAGGATTGTGCCATGAAAAACAACCACATCGATATCGAAAATCTCATCAACCTGGCGTCTTTTGAGGTGACCGGCGCTGAAAAGAGCGAGTTTGAAGCAGAGCTCGCGGACTTCCTGGAATACGCCCGGGTCATAAAAAACGCGCCCCGGCACCTGGCGCCCGCAAGCCACGCCGTGGAAAAGGACCAGCTCCTGCGCGACGACCTGACCGCGGTCAATGAAGGCCCGGACGCGCTTTTGCGGAACGCGCCCGCGCTGCAGGGCACCAGCTATCTGGTGCCGCCCCTGTCCGGTGGCGCGGGCACCGACCAGGAGCGCCGTACCGGGGAGGCCCCGGGAACAAACGGCGCATACGAGGTCGTGATCGGCCTGGAAGTGCACGCCCAGCTCAATACGAAGAGCAAGCTCTTCTGCTCCTGCCCCACGCGGTTTGGCAGCGAACCGAACGCCAACACCTGCCCGGTCTGCTCGGGCCAGCCGGGGGCGCTGCCGGTCCTCAACAGGGAGGCCGTCCTCATGGCGGTGACCGCGGGCCTGGCGATGAACTGCACTGTAAATAAAAAATCGTTGTTCGCGCGGAAAAACTACTTCTACCCCGATCTGCCCAAGGGATACCAGATATCGCAGTTCGAGGAGCCCGTATGCTCTGGCGGATCGGTCGAGATCGAGCACAACGGAAAAATCAAAAAAATAAGGCTCAACCGGATCCATATGGAGGAGGATGCGGGCAAGCTGGTCCACGTGGGGGCGCCGGGGATATGGGGCTCCAAGGCGAGCGCGGTCGACTACAACCGCTCGAGCGTTCCCCTCGTCGAGATCGTCACGGAGCCGGACCTCTCCTCGCCCGAGGAGGCGCGCGAGTTCATGGTCATGCTCAGGGCAATCCTTGTGTCACTGGGGATTTCGTCGGGGAACATGGAGGAGGGGAATCTGCGCTGCGACGCGAACATCTCCGTCAGGGAGAGGGGCGACCGAAAGCTCGGCGTGAAGGTGGAGATCAAGAACATGAACTCCCTCAAGGCGATCGAGCGCGCCCTTGGCTACGAGACCGCACGGCTCGAGCAGATGAAGCGCGAAGGGACCACGATCGTGCAGGAGACGAGACTCTGGGACGAAAGCGGCCAGAAGACGTACGGGATGCGCACCAAGGAGGAGTCGCACGATTACCGCTATTTCCCGGACCCGGACCTTCTGCCCCTGGAGATCGACGATGCATGGATAAAAAGCCTCAAAAAAGCCGTTCCGCCGATGCCCCTCGAGCGAAAGAAGGAATACGTGAAGCGTTACTCCATGTCCGAGGGGGAGGCGCGCCTGCTCATGCTCAACCCCGATTACGCGGATTTCTTCGAAAAGGTCCTGGCCACGTACGATAATCCTCGCAATCTCGCCAACTGGATCTTTTCGGAGCTCCTTTCGTATGAGAGCGACTTCGGCCGCATGCACATCGAGCCGGAGGACTTCTCCCGGTTCCTGAAAAAAATCGACGAGGGTGAGATAAGCGGCAGGATCGGCAAGGATATGATCAGAAAAGCATTTACCGAGAAAAAGGGGCTGATGGAGATACTTGAAAGGGAGGGGGTGAGGCAGATCTCCGATCCGGCCTCGATAGACAAGGCGGTTGACGAGGTCATCAGTAACAACGCCGCCCAGGTCGGGGAATACAAAAGCGGCAAGAAGAAGGTCCTCGGCTACCTAGTGGGCGAGGTGATGAAGGCGACCGGGGGCAAGGCCAACCCCGTGATGGTCAACGAGGCGATCAGGAAAAAGCTCGGGGGCTGAGCATTATCTCAGCGCATTCCCGATCCAGGAGAAAGCGAAATCAAGAGGCAGCGACACGGAAATTCCGTACGACCACCGGTGCCTCTCCCTGAGCGGCGAGGCGGCCGCGAAAACGGCGGGCACGATCTGGTTGTTACCGAGGTGGAGCCCGACGTCCTCCGCCTTCTCATAGCGTGCCAGGAAGCTGACCGAGAACAGGCCGAACGAGAGCCCGCCTCCGAAATAGAGCCTTGAGAAGATATTCTTTGACAATTCAAAGGCCAGATCGAGGTGAATCAATTTATGCAGGCTTCTGAACACCGCGCCGAAATAATCCTTCCATCGGTATGCGTAATTTGACGGGAACAGCACGCCCGGCTCGAACCCGAAGGGATAGACCGAGCCGATGAAGACCGCATTGTATTCCATGAAGCTTTTTCTGTAAATCAGGCCGGAGGCTCCGCCGAAGGGCGGCTGGTCCGGAAGAGGCCTTATGCTGTAGGCATTCGTCCTCATCAGCGGGATGAAGAACCCCACCTGCGCGCCGAAATAATAGACCATGGCGGTCCTGAAATCATAAGCCGATATGTTCACGCCCCTTTTCCTGTCCGCGAAGTCTTTATCATTATATCTGGTGATGGCGATGCGGTACCTGGTTCCCGAGCGGTCCAGCGCGACCGTTATTCTGACCCTCCCTTCTTTTTTCTTGGGGACCAGGGACCTCTCCTCGGTCTTTCCGGTAAATATCGGTATGACTTCATAGTCAATCCTGCTTTTCACGACCTCATACAGGTACTCGTACTGATGAGAAGGATCGTTTACTATCTCAACGATGATCCGGTCCCCCTTGTGGAATCTGATATTCTCCTGCACCATATCGCGGTAAATCCCGTCTGGATCCTCCTTTATAATTCCATTGAAATCGATCGCCACGGTATATTCCCTTGCAAGAATCCCGCCCGCCGAAAAAAGGCAGCAGAAAAAAGCCGAGGTCACTATGATTTTCCTGAATTCCATATACCCTCCTCACTCCCAGCTTCTTTTCTGTAGGCCGTGTGCAGCGCGCACACGCCGAAAAGAAAGGTCCTGTAGCCCACCCTCGTAAACCCCGCCATTATAAGCATTTCCGAAAGGGCTTCCGGAGCGAAAAAATTGATCGCCGAATGCGCCAGGTATTTGTACGCGGCCCTGCGGCCGGACAGCACACCGGCAAGGAAGGAAACCGCGGTTCTCATGTACAGGTGAAAGACGACCCTCACCCCTGCCGTGCGCGGCCTGCTCGTCTCAACAATAACGAGCCTGCCTCCGGGCGTAAGAACCCTCCGCATCTCGGACAGAAAAAGATCCCGGTCCCTGTTCCTGTAGGTGAGGTTACGGAAGGCGAAGGCGACGCCGATCGCGTCAAAGGAGCGGTCCCTGAAAGGAAGCCGGCCGGCGTCCCCCGCGACGAAGCCCACCCTCCTGCCCGATCCCCGGGATTTAAGTGCACCTTTGGCAAGCATGGGAAAGCTGAAATCGACCCCCGACACATACGCGCCCGGGGCGGCCAGCTCCGCTATCATGAGCGCCAGGTCGCCGGTGCCGGTGCACAGATCAAGCACGCACGAGGGCCTTTCCGCCAGGCACGCCTTCGCCGCGCGCCTGCGCCATGACTGGTCGAGGCAAAACGTGAATACTCGGTTGATGAGGTCGTAGGTGCGCGGCACTCCCGAGAACATTTTCTGGAGTGGCCGGGCCCGGCCGGTGGTATCGGTCATGAATAGATCCGTCAATATCCGAGATTCTTCAGAAACTCTTCCTTTTCGACGTAATTTGACTCATGCGCGAGCGCGCCGTCGAGGTAATAGCGGATATAGGGGATTTTCTGGTTTCCCCATTTCGTTTCTTTGAAGTTTTTGAATTCATCGAAGAATTCGACCTGATCGTATATGAGCTCGTACAGATCAAACTCAAACTCAAGGGTATGGATCCAGGCCAGCATCGCCTTCCATTGGGGGCACCAGCCCTGGGTCATGAGAACCGCGACCCTTTTATTGCCGGCGGTCACGTCCGCGCCGAACTCTCCTGCGCCGATCGCATGTAACGCCTGGTCCCTGGTGATTTTTTTTATTTGCATCGCGAATATACTGACCTTAAGAATCTCATAATAAACAATATATATACAATAAAAAATTATTCTGGCCCAAGTCAATTATTATTCAACACCTGTTTTACAGTATCCTGTCAAGACAGCATCAACGCTGAAAATAATTTTCAAAACCTCGGGCAAATACTGCATTCGAACGGAGGATCATCGCTTCTCATCTGCATACGATGTTCCATCATGATTTGACTGTTCCAAATCTCATCCAGAGGTTTTTCTAGTAAATTCCCTATTGCACGCTGCGGCTGACAATCGCATACATAAGCATTTCCATCCACGTCGATGGGAATGGTCTGCCAGGGCGACATGCAATGGATATGCCTTCCCATTCTTGTAAACAGGCTTGTGGGATGTATAAGCAGAAAGTTACGATACCGCTGACTCAGCCCAAATTCTTCCAATGCATGAACGGATAGAACAGGCAATTGCAGTGAAAACGAGCGGGATATCGCTTTACTTACCATGGTGACAAGATCTCGGGATTGATTTTTCCATAATGTGTACGGTATGTTGTGCTGGAAATTGAGATCGGTCAGCATAAGGGCACGGACACCCAGCCGTGAAATAACCTTAATCGCTTGTTCGAGTAATGAAACATTTTCAACTGATAATGTACAAAATACCGCAGTAGACAGGTCCTGATGAAATTTTGCCATATCCGCAAATTTTCCGATATTTTCTATAACCCGTCTAATATCCGATCCAGACCTTAGGACCTCAATGACGGCTTGATCAGCCGTATCTATGCTGAAGGTAATGGCATTAAGGCCTGATCGAAGCAGATCTGAGCTTATATCCTCTGTCATGCAGGTGGCATTCGTCACAAGTCCTACATGGCGCTTCTGCAGCGTCGCCTCACTGATAAAATCGGTTATATGCGGATTTAAGAGAGGCTCGCCCAGTCCAACGAACGTAATCCGATACGCGTGGGGCAGAATAGACAGGATATTCCTGAAAGTGTTGATGCTCATATTCTTTCCCTGTTTCTTTATGAGCGCACGGGCGCAGTATTTACATCTGAGATTGCATTGCGTCGTAATCTCTATATTGGCGAATACAGGCTCAAAATCGGAATAAAGCGGAAAATCGATGGATTCGGCCAGGACCCTTTTTGTACTGGGACACTGTTCAAGATGCCTGCAGGAATAAGGCGAAGCCTCCAAGAATCTCCCCAGCGCCTTTTCCGAATCGAGTACAGATTTTATTCTTCCCATGCTTTTTTCGGAATCATGCATGGAGATGTCTGCAACAGAACGCCGTATCAGCGCATGTGCATAGTCGCTTCTTGGACCGGCGAGGATATCATGATTCGCACGGGAAACAACGATAATCCTCGGCGGTGAAGTGAAACTGTTTTTCCCCCATAAGAAAGCCTCCTCCACCGGTACGAGTTCGTCCTTTTCGCCGTGAAGAATCAGCACCGAGAATTCTTGAGAAAATTTTATTGCTCCGCTTTCATGAATCGCCGTCACCATCTTTGCAACAGAGGTCAAAGGGAGCCCTTTCACCCCGGCTGCGTATTTTTCCCAGCGATTGAGATACGCCCCGTCAATCCGTTTCGGCGTAGACGTCAGTATTAATAGATGGGGGACAAAGGAAAAACGGGCGCAATAAAGCAGCATGAGATTACCGCCCGTCGAGTGACCGATAAGGATGATCTTTTTATTCCTTGTTTTATGAGATTCTACGGCGGCGGAAATAGATTCAACGAATAAATCTTTATCGAATTGAGGAAACTCCAGGGCATCGTGGCCCGGGAGAAGACAATTCGTTACGGAATCCGCGTCATATTCACGTGCGAATAATTCAACCAAGAGTTGAATATCTTTCGGCGATCCGGTATATCCATGAACGCAAATTATTCCTATCGACATCATTCGCCTTCAAGCATCATCGCCACCTGTTCCGCCCCGCGGTAACCATTCACAATGTCTGCCATTTTTTTTAATTGATTAGATATGCTGTTATTATCCATTACGGACCTGATTTTGGATCTTATTTCTTCATCGGACATTTTATTAAGCGCATCAATATAAACCTGGCTGTTACCTCGAAATACCTGAGGGGTGACAAGGCGTTTCCCGCACTGAATTCGTTCCATGCATACCCCGTTGTGAGCCTGCTCCGGTTGGAAAGGCATGACGAGTGATGGAAGCAAATGCTGAATGGCTTCAAAAAGAGTCAATTGTCCTCCGTGGGATATGAGGATGCGTGCGTGCGGAAGGATTCTGTTCAACGGAACATATGAAGTCACCGTTATATTTCTGCTTTTGGAAAAAAATCCTGGCCGGGCATTGTCGCCCCCACCCACTTGGAGAACCCTGAATCCCAAATCAGCCAAAATGTTGGTAATGCGGCCGCACGACGATCCTCCATTTGTACACGTCCCAAAGGAGACAACAGCCAGCCGGCTATTTTTTTTAATAAATGATGAAATATCCAAATCACCCTCCGGCCAATTATCCCATTGGACCGGCCCGACATACGTAACATCATTCGGAAGTAATAGAGGCAGAAATTCCCGAAAATCCCACAAAAAGGTTCTCTCGCCTTTAAAAACTTGTTTTATATTGCTTAAACCCTCAAGCCCCAATTCTTGAAGCGCCTTATTAAACTTCTCCGTCATATAACGATTGAAATAGTCCAAATTTTCTTTCTGCTTCTCGATACCCGCCTCATTTTCCATAAATCCGAGAACATCCTTCGATTCCGGCAGCATGCAGCCGCAGATGAGGGAAAAATATGAGACGCATGCAATACGGGCGGCCATCTTTGTCGTAAAACGAAATATTCCCAACACCCGATCAGGCTTATATTGATTGATCAATTTTTCCTCCGCCCTGATACATTCAATAATGCGCTCCGGTTTCTTGAACCAGAATATGGTCGGAAAAGACGCATTGTCAGACTCCTGTATATCCGGAATTATTTCATGGGGTATACAGCATTTTCTCAGAAATGATGAATGGCGTATGATTGTAGCGATCAGAACTTCATGTCCCTTATGCAATAATATATCCCGTACGCCAAGAGATTTGGCGACATGGGACAAGGAATTGCTTCCGGGGAACAAAAGAAATCGCATGGGATTTACATTTACAGATTCATTTATATATATACCATAAATGATTTCAGAAAATTGTTCAATTGTCAAGATAAACTTTATTAAACACGCCATATGAATGATCGATTTTCATATATCGACAAATAAATACAGTAATTTCACCCTTGACAAAAAGGATCTTAATGAAACAGAATGAGTAATAAAGAAAAATGGAGGGAATTTATGAAAAAATTACTTTTACTCACGATACCGGTTCTGCTCCTCTTTTCATGCAGGACCTCCATGAAAAAGGCCAGCGCCTGGCTCGACGCCGTACAGGGGGAGCCTAAAATCAATATCGAGGGTGAATGGTCAAACGAAGAATGGGGAACGGGGGTTTTTATTCAGAAGGGCAATAGGATAACCGGCGCCTTGGGAAGTTATGAAGTACAGGGTGCGGTCAACGGTGAAAAGGTTTATCTATTGCTGGGTTATTACAACACATTTTATTATGCAGCCATTCTGGAGCCTTATAAAAACATACTGATAGGAAAATACAGTGATTCAAAACCAAAAAATGATCATTTGAGAAAAGACGCATTACCCATCACCTTAAGCAAGGTAAGGGAAATCAAATAAATTCCTTGTCATAAGAAAGGTGCTCCGCTGATACTGCTTTCCGTTGCCGGAGCATGGTATGAGAATAAACATCGTATCCCTCGGGTGCAGGCTGAACCGGTCGGAAATGGAATCGGTTGCCTCGGAGCTTCGCGACAGGGGCCATGAGATCACGCGGGAGATCGATGCGGACGTGTTCATCATCAACTCGTGCGCGGTTACGCTCCGCAGCGAGCGAAAAACCCGCCAGCTCCTCAACCGGGCCCTTCGCGGACCCGGGCCCGGAAGCGCCCCGAGGCGGATCATCGTGGCCGGCTGCGCCGCAGGCGGGCTGCTGAAGGACGGAGACGTATACCATGTCCCCAACAGCCATAAATACCTGATACCTGAGCTGATCGGCGACTGGGGCGTATTCGACCGGATGCAGGACCGTCCCGATTCCCGGTTCAGTCTCGCACCCCCCGTCAGATCCTCCACCTGCAGGGTGAACCTGAAGATACAGGACGGGTGCGACAACTTCTGCTCATACTGCATCGTCCCCCTGGTGCGGGGTGCGCCCCGATCCAAGCCCCTCTCCCAGGTCAGGGAGGAATTTTCTCGGCTCATCGACGCGGGCTACAAGGAGATACTATTCACCGGCGTGATGATCGGACAGTATCAGAGCGACGGCGCCGGCCTTGCCGATCTCGCGGAAGAGCTCCTCTCATTCGGGGGCCGTTTCCGCATACACCTGAGCTCGCTTACCCCGATATACCTGGATGAAAGACTCATGGACGTGCTCGGCCACGAAAAAATGGTGAGGCACCTTCACCTTTCGCTGCAAAGCGGCAGCGACAAAATACTTGAGCGGATGAACCGCTCATACACCGCGGGGAGGTACATCTCGCTCGCGGGATCGATCAAAAAAAAGATCCAGGACTTCAACCTGACGACCGACATCATCGTCGGATTCCCCGGGGAAACCGGGGCGGATTTCGGCGGCACCCTCAGCCTGATCCGTGAAGTCGGTTTTTCCCACGTTCACACCTTCCGCTACTCGCCCCGTCCGGGAACCGCGGCGGCGCGGATGGCGGATACGGTTCCCGAACCGGTGAAAACCGAACGGAGCAAAAAAGTCATCGCGGTCTCAGAGGAACTGAAGCGCGAATATTACTCCCGCTTCAACGGCCGCGATTCGATTCTCCTGAGCGAGCGGACCAGAAAAGGGGTCACCTCCGGATTTAACGAATACTACGTACCCGTCGAGGTGAAGGAAAAGCTTGCGCGCAACGAATTTTTCACGGTAACGACCGCGCTTGAGCCCGGCCGGCTCCGCCTCGCCGGAACGGTCAAACCCGGATAGGAAGGATCACGATCGGTATTCCCATGAGGTAGAACCTCCTCTGAATGGCGAAGGCCGAATAGTTGTGGAGCCAGCGGTTGAGGAACGCCTCCTCCGGGAACACCAGCTGGCCTGCGAAAAAAATCGAGTTGGGGAATCTTTCGGTGATCTTCGGCGCTATGGAGACCGTCTCCTCAATGACGTCGATCGCGATCGAGGTAATGCTCTCGGCGTAAAAGCCGTGGAGCCTCATATACTTCACGTATTTTTCGCTGTCGTCCCTGATATGGCTCCGCAGCGTTTCGATCTCCTCGCTCCCCTTGAACACCCCCGAATCGATAATGCCGATCTGAACGAACACGAAATTCTTGTACATCCCCTTGAAGAAGCGCATGATGTTGAAAAGGGTATGGAGGCCGGTGCCGGTAAATCCGTTCACGAACAGAACCGCGGTTTTTTCCAGCGGATCGAATTGTATCTCCGTCGCTTTTGAGCTCGCTTTCTGCTGCTCTTCAAGGTTATGCATCTCCGTTTCCGCCACCTCGACCAGGCCGGTGAGCCGGGTGAGGAGTCTTCCCGTCCTTTTGTAGTGCCGCCTGATGAAGATCGACAGCGCCACCAAAAAGCTTGTTATCAACAGGGTGATCCACCCTCCCTCGTCGAACTTCAGTATAATGACGGAAAACAATATGAAAAGGGTGAGGATCAGGCCGATGCCGTTTACCGTAAGCTTTTTCCCCCATTTGGCCTCTTTCCTCCTCACCTGCCACCAGTGGCGCACCATGCCGAGCTGGGACAATGAAAAGGTGATGAACACGTTGATGCTGTAGAGGATTACCAGAAATTTCACCGAGCCCTTCGAATAGATCATGAGGACGATCGCGGATATCCCCATGATGAGAATGCCGTTCTGGGACACCAGCCTGTCGTTTAAAGAGGCGAACCGTCCCGGAGCCCACCGGTCCAGGGCCATGTTCGCAAGAACCCTCGGTCCGTCCAGAAATCCGGCCTGTGCGGCGACGAACAGGAGGGTGGCTTCGGAGAGCAGGGTTATAAGCACGAAGCTGTCGCCGATCGCGAGGCCCCAGTTCTTGGTGATCGCATCGAAGAGCACCGCGTTGAGGGTCCTTCCGGGGACGTGGCTCACCTTGAAAAGGAGGTACGCGACCATAAGCCCCGCAACCGTAAGGGCAAGGGACGTGGCCATATAATTCATGGTGCGCTTGGCGGTCCGAACCTTGGGGTCCCTGAGTATCGGAATGCCGTTGGATACCGCCTCGATTCCGGTAAACGTGCCCGCCCCCATGCTGTAGGCGCGCATGATGAGGAAGGTCATGCCGAGGAAGCCCACCTCCGCCTGAGTGTTCCGGATGTCGGCGAGCGTCGAATGAATCATGACGGGTACGTTCGCCGCATGCAATCCAATCGCATAGATGATGGCGAACGCGTGCGTGGCGATGAATATGATGAATATGGGCACCAGGGGGATGACGGACTCCTTGACCCCGCGGAGATTGAACCATATGAGAATGACGACTCCCGCTACCGCGGCCGCGAGCTTGTAATCGAAAAGCTCTTTGGGCAAAAAGCTGAAAAGAGCGTCCGCGCCGCTCGCAACCGAAATGGTGATGGTGAGAAGGTAATCGATGAGGAGCGCGCACCCCGAGATCATCCCGACCGAGGGCGAAAGGAGCTTGCTCGCGACCAGATAGCCTCCTCCGCCGGTAGGGAAGAGCTCGATGATCTGGTGATAGCTTCCGCTGATGACGAAAATGGTTATCACCGTGCCCATCGCGACGAAGATGCTCAGATAGGTGTGATGCCCCAGCGCGAGGAACGCCTCTTCGGGACCGTAACAGGATGAGCTGAGACCGTCCGCGCCGAGCCCCACCCACGCAAAAAATGCGATGAGGGATATTTTATGAAAAATCCCGGGATCTGAAAAGCTCCGGGCCTTGCCGATAAAAAGCTTTTTGAGCCAATCCCTGGATCTCGGCCTCTGCGTATCAGTCACCCGCGGCCTCCCCGGGATATGCGACATCTTCCGGATTCGGCAGGAAAATCCTTATCACGCCGTTTCAACGTCGAAAGGGCGAAAGCTCTACATGATATCGGTGGATTTGTCATAATGCAAAACGAACAACCTTTTCCGATACGGACAATTTTGTCAATCATTAAGAGAACAGACCGTCAACGGCTGCTCACAAGGCTCACGGCGCATGCGGTTAATCGCAATAGTGATACAATTTTTCGATTTTTTCCGCAAGAATATTTTTCTGCGCCGGGGTCAGCATGTTGTGGAACTCCACGATCTTGTCTATCAAAAAAGGCCGTGTCTCCTTCATTATCGCCTCGCGCCTGGTAATGAAGGCATCAACCTCACGTTTGTCCAATTTTTCGCTTCTTGCCATTTTTATCAGATCGCCGTAAGTCGACTCGCGGTCGCTTCTGAAGCCTTGGATTCTTTCAAGGAACTCATGCTTGATTCTATTGACCTTCGCCAGCTGGGCTTCGCTCAGGTCAAAGGTCGAGGAGAGCCTGGCCACGATAAAGTCGGCCCGCTGCTCCGCGGTCGAGCATAGTATCCGCTGCTTGAGGCAGCCTCCCGCCAGAAATCCCGAGGCTGCCATCAGCCCGATCACTGTAAAAAGGAACGTTTTCTTCAACATGTGACTTCTCCTGTAATAAAATTATGGAGGTTGCTCTAAAAATTCTTTCAAAGACGCGGATCCACTGTTTTGTGCGCTCATCAACGGAGCAGAATTCCGGGGCTTCGCGCGCTGCAATGAAAATTTTTGTTTACATAATACATGACCGTGCATGATCTGTTACTCCTGGTTGGGAGGAAGAAAGACCCCGCATGAAAAAACTCTATCCCATCATCATCACGGTAATACTCGCGCTCGCGCTCCCTCTGTGCTCTGATTCACGCCACGCCGCTTCGCTGATCGGCACCTGGACGTGGACCGGTGATGAATGCGACGCAGGAGGGCATTGCAAAAAGGAAATCATGACCGACGAGGATAACGTGGAGACGTTTACCCGCACGGGATTGTACATATCGAAAAACATCAGGAACAAATACACCCTCAAGGAGGGCGCCGTATATCTTGCATCCGAGGACGGTTCATATGACGACCTCTATGCGGAGATCATTTCAATCAAAGGGGGCACGATGCTCCTCAAATTCCGCAATACGATTAGGAGGTACGAACGAGTCACAAAAAAATGAAACGCGCAGCCGTAGCGTCCCTGCATACGGTCTATGCGCCCTTGAATTTTTTCACCACCGTCACGCTGTTTCCCTTTTCATTATAAATGACGTCGTCAAATATTTTCCGCGACATGTAAAGCCCCCTGCCGTGGGGCTTCAGATTAATGTTCGTATCAGCGATCTCGTTTTTCATAAACGAGGAATGATCGAATCCCCCGCCGTCGTCCGTTATCGTGTATGATGCAATGCAGGGGTTGATGCGGTACTTGATGCGAACCAGCCTTTTCTTGTAACGCGGGTCCTCCTGCCTCCGCGCAATAAAGTCCACGTAGCTTCCGACTTGCAGCGCCGCGCTTTTTTCCTGATACGAGATTTCAAGGTTGCCGTGCTCGATGGCATTAATGATCATTTCAATAAGCGACAGGCGCACGAGCTCCGTGGTATCGGAATCCAGATATTTCCTGAGATCGCGCGTCAGCCGGTAGGCGACGTCCCCTACCAGAAAGAGCTGGTTGCCCATAGCCAGCTCCTGCTCGTCCGACACGAAAAGCTTCATCATCTCATCATCAATGTCCCGTGAAGCCCTGCACATGATTAAATTTCCGCTCGGTATGCTGATGGACTCCATCCGGAGGTTCATCTCAACCGCTACATTGTTGAATTTCGACTGGAATGCGGTTTTAAAATCGATGGCTTTCCGGTCATGTAAAAAATGATCGAGCTTATCCCTGATTAAAATAATGGATTGTACGTTCTTTTTTTCGGTGACGTAGAGCAGATCGAGAAAATTCTTCGAGACAATATCCGCCGGTCTGATGTTCAGATAATTGAGCACCGCCCTGTTTGCCGAAAGCACCCTCAGGTTCTCATCGAGGATCAGAATGATGTCACTCGTCCCTTCAAAAAGGCTTTTGTATTTCCGCTCGCTCTCTTCCAGCTTTTTTTCGTATTCATATCTTGTAAAGGCGGTCTCGATCGCGACAAGCAGGTCTTTTTCCCGGTACGGCTTGATGACGAATCCGAAGGGAAAGGATTTTTGCACTTCATCTATGATATCCTGGTCCGAATACGCGGTCGTGAAGATGACCGGAACATCGATTTCCCGTGAAATGCGCCGGGAGGCCTCGATTCCGTTTATTCCGCCCGGGAGCACAACGTCCATCAATATGAGGTCGGGCCTGTCTTGAATGCAGCCTGCGACCGCTTCCTCCCCGGTCGTCGCGGTGCCCCCGATTTCATACCCGAGCCCTTCCAGAATTTTCCGGAGCTCGAGCTGGATCACCCCCGAATCCTCGACAATGAATATCCTTTTTTTATGCAATACCGCCTCCCTGACTTATTTGAGGATAATCACTTAAAAATGAAAATGTCAATAAAAAATAAGCGGATCAGTGTAACTCACGGGCATGAAAAATGACTTACCATGGTTGCAGTTTTTTCCATGGAAAAGCTGAAATGAAAGCCTTGATATTGACTCTTGCAGGGATTGCCTCCTTGTACGTGCTGCATGCCGCCGAACCGGCCGGAAGGGAAAATCCGTCTGCAAAAGCCTTGAGAGCAAGGATAGTCGAAACCGCTAAAAAATATATCGGAACCATGTATCGATACGGGGGACGGGGCGAGGCGGGATTCGATTGCTCGGGCTTCGTACAGTTCGTATATAAACAGAACGGGATAATCCTTCCACGGACCGCGGCAGGCCAGTTCAATCAGGGGACAAGAATCGACCTGGCTTCCGCATCGCCGGGCGATCTTGTCTTCTTCAAGATCGACGGCAGAAGAATATCCCATGTCGGCATATTCTTAAATGGCCTTGAGTTTATCCACTCTCCTTCCACGGGAAAGCGGGTCGCTGTCGCCAGGATCGACGCGGATTACTGGAGAA
This sequence comes from uncultured Leptospirales bacterium, assembly GCA_964529965.1. GTDB lineage: Bacteria > Spirochaetota > UBA4802 > UBA4802 > UBA5550 > RBG-16-49-21. The sequence continues at coordinate 29,605 of CAZHAD010000014.1, forward strand.
AAAGATTCGCGGGCGCGGTCACCTACATCGTAAATACAGCCTCAAAAGGCGGGGGACTGAACGGCGGAAGCACAGATAATCTCAGCGGCGCCAACTTTGTGCAAACGCGATCCGCTTGCGTATGGACGGGTGGCTGTAGAACAGGAATTCCTCGACGGGGTTGGGCTGACGGTCCGCGAGGTTCATGTCGGCAAGCTTGTTCATCGTCGATATGAACGAGTCGGCGTCGCCGGTGAGCTCAAGGGCGAACCGGTCAGCCTCGCGCTCGTGCCGCCTCGACACGGCGTTGGAAAGAGGCATCGTCACCAGTCCGGCAACGGCCAGATAAAAAAAGAGGATGGGAACCGCCGCGATGTCGTATACGTGTCCGAATCCAAAACGCGCCAGGGTGAGCCGATACGCTTCGCCGCACAAAAATAAAGAAAAAAATATGATCACGGTGCTCAGTATGATGCCTATGAGTATGTGCCGTTTCCGGTAGTGCCCCATCTCGTGGGCGAATACCGAGCGGATCTCGGCGGTCGTGAAATTTTCAACCAGCGTATCGCTCAGGATGATCCTCTTGCCCTTCCCCATTCCGGTGAAGCCCGCGTTCGCCTTCTTGGTGTCCTTGCTCATGTTGAAGGTATAGATCCCCCTGAACTGGACGCCCTGCTTTTTCAAAAGCAGCGTGATCGCATCGCGTATCTCCTTGGAGTCGATCTTCCTGAATTTATAAAAGATCGGATAAATGACCGCGGGCGCGATCCTCGCGAGAATTACGGATATGAAAAACACGAAGGCGCCGAAGTATATCCACCACAGGGGACCGGCCGCTTTTAAGAAAAAATAAAAGGCGATCGTGACCGGCACGCCGATACAGGCCCCCACGCCCGCGCTTTTCGCCCTTTCCGCGATCCAGGCCTTAAGCGTCTGGTTTGACAGGCCGAATTTGTGCTCGACCACGAATCCGCCGTAAAAACCGAGAGGAAAATCGATTATGGAATAAACGATCCCCGCCGCGGCCATGAATGCAAGGAAGGCAAGGTAGTCGTTGGCGACATAGCGGGATATGACTTCGACCGCGGCCGCGGAGATGCCGCTGAACGCCCAAATGGAAATGAGGATGATATTGATCGCCATGTCGGCTATGGTGAGCCTCAGCTTGATGGCGTTATATTTCCTGTCGCGCGGGACGCGGCCCGACGCCTCATGTCCATTCATCGCGGACCACCCGTTTATTTATTCTCCGCCCCAGTCCGGGGCGCCGCGCCTTTTAAAAATGAAGGCCGGTTGGAAGGGGTAGCGAATGATCATAAACGCGGTCAGGCATGAGGTCACTGAGGGGACGATCCAGCATAGATATGGGTTCGCCCCGGAGGTAAACATGATCGATGCGGTGATTACCCAATCGGCCGCGCAGAAGAATATCCCGGTGACCACGCGGCCCCTTACGCGAAGTCGAAAATATCCAACGACGCCCAGGGCAAGGACCAGGGATACGAATGTGACGAGCACGGCGGTGACGTAGGGATTCCCGGCAATCAACGGGTCGTTTGCGCTTCTCTCGGCCAGCACGAGAAGGGGAAGCGCGGTAAGCGGCAGAATATACACAAACCTGTTCATGACCCACAGCCTCTTGAAGAAAAAATTACGGAATCCAGCGGCATGAACCGTCATGCGGGGATTCTGTAGCTTCTGCCCATGTTGAACGCCTTGAGGTTCATCTCGGCGAATTTTTCCTTTACCAGGGATGTTATCGCGGATTCCCACCGGGCTTCGTCAAATTCAAGGTAGTTTGAAAGAACTCCGAGCATGACGATGTTCAGGGCCTTGCGGGTGCCAACCTGCTTTACTATGCCTGCCGTGTCAACAAATAATACGCCTCCGACGTTCTTGGAGAGCCATTCCCGAAGATCGGGGGGATATTTCATGGCGCCGGTGCGCACCGGCGCAGGATCTACTTTTTCAAGGTTCACGATCAGCCTGCCGCCCGGCCTGAGGTAGTCCATCTTCCTCATCGCCTCGAGCATCTCAAGGCTGACGATGAAGTCTGCGGAATGAAGTGGAATGAGGGGCGAATACACCCGGTCGCCGTACCTGACGTGGCAGTCAACGCTGCCTCCGCGCTGGGCCATGCCGTGCACCTCGGATTCCTTCACGTCACAGCCCGCGTCCATGGCCACCTGCATGAGTATCTTGCTCGCCAGTATGACGCCCTGGCCGCCCACACCGGCGAATATCACGTTTGCCATCTCGACTCCTTAATACGCGTAAAGACGGTAACTCCTCAGAGTAACGGTAACCGCCGATTCACGCCGATGGTTTGGCAGGCTCACCAAACAATTTTATCGCCTGCTAAAAGCCATCCGCTGCCGAGCTTGCAGAGGCGTTTGTGTTCATCTGCGTCCATCGGCGGTTCCATTTATTACGCCTGAGTCACTAAAAAAATTTAGTTATACAGTCTATTTCAATAAAATACACTTTCTGTTCGATATGATGACCGACGGCTCAGGAGCGGCCACCTCTTCCTTCACGATGCGCTCGAACTCGACCGTGTCCTTCGGGTCGGTCACGACCACCCGCTTCACCCCCACCGCCCTGGCGAGCATCGCCAGGTCGAGCTCGTGGGTCTTCTCACCCGTCAGGGTTTTCCCGGTGGCCGGGTGGTCCTGATGGCCGGTCATCGCTGTGCTCCGGTTGTCCATGATGATGACCGTGCCGGTGCCCCTGTTGTACACCAGATCGATGAGGGGCGTAATGCCGGAATGCACGAAGGTTGAGTCCCCGATGACCGCCACGCTCTTTCGCGCGATCTCCTGACCGTGGGCCTTCTCCATGCCGAGGTGCATGCCGATGCCCGCGCCCATGCACCCCTGGGTGTGCATGGCCGAGTAGGGCGGGAGCGCGGCGAGGGTATAGCATCCGATGTCCCCGTTCACGTTCAGGTCGAGCTTGGCCAGTACCTGAAACACGTATCCGTGCGGGCACCCCTCGCACAGGGCGGGGGGACGCGGCGGTATCGGGTTGGTTTCATACCTCGGATACGCGTCTTTTCCCGCGGTGCCGTTCAGGGCCCGGTCCACGATATCCGGCGTGAGCTCGAAACAGATGGGGATGATCTCCTTGCCGATGCATCGTATGCCCAGCATCTTGACGTGGTCCTCGATGAAGGGATCGAGCTCCTCCACCACGAAGAGCTTATCCACTCCCGCGGCGAAATGCCTGATGACCTCGTCGGGCATAGGCCACACCATACCGATCTTAAGCACCGAGTCGTCCGGGCAGGTTTCCTTCACGTACTGGTAGGCGACCCCGTCGGTGATGATGCCCCTGGAGCGGCCGCCCCACTCGATCCGGTTGAGCGGTGTCTCGTCTGAATAGGACCTGAGCTTTTTCATCTGCTCCTCGATGAACACGTGACGCGGCCTTGCGTGCGCCGGAAGCATGACGTATTTCTGCGGGTTGCGGACGAAGGGCTTCACCGCGACCTCGCTCGGTTTCGCAAGCTCTACGATCCCCTGCGAGTGCGCGATCCTGGTGGTGATGCGCACGATCACCGGCCGGTCGTACTCCTCGGAAAGCCCGAAGGCGAGCCTGGTGAAATCCTTCGCCTCCTGAGGATTCGACGGCTCGATCATGGGGACCTTGGCCGCACGCGCCAGGTGCCGGTTGTCCTGCTCGTTCTGAGAGCTCCATGCGGACGGGTCGTCGGCGTTGACGATGACAAGGCCACCATTCACGCCCGTGTAGGAGAATGTGAAAAGGGGGTCTGCGGCCACGTTCAGGCCCACGTGCTTCATGGCGGACAGCGCTCGCGCGCCCGCGATCGACGCGCCCGCCGCTACCTCGAGCGCCACCTTTTCGTTCGGCGACCACTGCGCATTTATGTTCCGGTAATCCCTGGCAATCGCTTCCAGAATCTCCGTGCTCGGCGTTCCCGGATATCCGGTCGCCACATGGCAGCCCGCTTCGAACGCGCCGCGCGCGATCGCCTCATTGCCGAGCAGAACCTTCTTCTCCATATTTGTTATTCCTCTTAAGACAAGATCATGGGATTTTTTTATATTATAACCCCGTCCAACGGCCCATTACTCACCGATTATATCGATATTCTTGACGATGCCGTACCCCTCTTCGGACAGGGCCTTCTTGGCCGACTCGATGTCATCGAAGCGGAATATCATGACCGCCTTGTCCCCGCGCTTTTCAGTGAACGCGTACATGTATTCGATGTTAAGGCTCCTCCTGGCGAAGGTGTCAATGGCGCGTAAGAGCGCACCCGGCTTGTCATCTATTTCGATGGCGAGCACATCGGTTGTGGAGCAGGTGATGCTTGCATCGTGAAGGATCTTCTTCGCCCTCGGGGGGTCGTTCACGATCATGCGGAGGATCCCAAAATCTGAGGATTCGGCGATCGTCAATGTTATGATGTTGATGTTCGCATCCGCGAGAATTTTAAGGACATGCTGAAGATGCCCGGGCTTGTTTTCCATGAATACGGATAATTGCGTTACGTTCATAATCTTCTCCTTTTCATATCTTCCTCTTGTCGATGACCCGCACCGCCTTCCCCTCGCTCCGGGCGATGGTCATCGGCTCGACCAGCGTGATTTTGGCCGATATCCCCAATACGCTCCTGAAACGGTCGGCGATCCTTTTTCGCAGATCGTCCAGGACCTTGACCTCGTCCGAGAAAAGCTTCTCGCTCACCTCCACCGTGATCTCGACATCGTCGAGCGAGGCCTTCCTGTCCAGAATGATCTGGTAGTGAGGCTCGGTCCCTTCTATGTCCATGAGCACCTGCTCGATCTGTGATGGAAACACGTTCACGCCGCGAATGATGAGCATGTCGTCCGACCTGCCGGTGACCTTCTCCATCTTCACGAGGGTCCTGCCGCACGAGCACGGTTCCCGATAGAGCCTTGTGATGTCGCGGGAGCGGTACCTGATCCCCGGGAAGGCCTCCTTGGTAAGGGTCGTGTACACGATCTCGCCCTTCTCCCCCTCCGGCAGGACGTCTCCTGTCTCCGGATCGATGATCTCCACGTAAAAATGATCCTCATGCACGTGAAGGCCCGATTTAGCCGAGCACTCGCACGAAACCCCTGGTCCGATGATCTCCGAAAGGCCGTAGATGTCGAACGCGTCGATGCCGAGTCGCGCCTCGATCTCCCTTCGCATGTTTTCCGACCAGGGCTCGGCCCCGAGCGCACCCGCCCTGAGCTTGGTCGCGCGCATGTCGTAATCGGGCCGCTTCTTCTCGATGTAATCGGCGATGTTCAGCGCGTACGAGGGCGTGCACGCGAGCAGGGTCGTGCCGAAATCCTTTATGAGCATGAGCTGGCGCTCCGTATTGCCGCCGGATATCGGCACCGTGAGCGCGCCGATCTTTTCGGCGCCGTAATGGAGCCCCAGCCCGCCCGTGAAGAGCCCGTAGCCGTACGCGACCTGGACTACGTCCTTGTCCGTGGCGCCGTAGGCGGCCAGGCACCGCGCGACCACTTCTGCGAAAATCTCCACGTCGTTCTTCGTATAGCCGACGACCGTGGCGTTGCCCGTGGTGCCGGACGAGGAGTGGACCCTGATGATCTTTTCAAGGGGCACGGCGAACAGGCCGTACGGATAGTTATCCCTCATGTCCTGCTTCGTAAGAAAGGGGATCCGCCTCATGTCGTCAAGGGACTTGATCTGATCCGGATGGAATCCCGCGTCGTCGAATTTTTTACGATAGAACGGATTGTTGTTGTATGCGTGCTTCACAGACCACCTGAGCCTCTCAAGCTGAAGCCTTCTCATTTTTTTCAAGGGCATCGTTTCATATTCTTTGTTGAAATACATAGCACCACCCTCCTGTAACGGCGATTCGTGAACCGCCCTTAGAAAATACGTCCTATCAAAAATATTTTCTTTTTAGGTCTATCCAGCCTAGGGGGAGATATTTTTTTTTCAAGGAAAAAACGGGCGGCTGCGGGGATACGCAATGGTTTTCCCACGCGTGTTCGCGCCTACGCGTACCCTATCTCTGGGGTAAGCCTTATCCTGCTTCTGACGAATATCCCGCTTCCGCGCGCAATCTCCCGGTCTTCGGAATCGTAAAGGACTGATTCTGCGATGAATTGCGTCCTGGTTGAATTGACCACCCGGCCGAACGCCCTGACCGTACCGCCGGACACCGGGCGCATGAGATACATGGTAAAGGACGCGGTCAGCACGAACACGTCCTCCACCATTGAGTTGGCGGCGAAAAAGGCCGCGTTGTCGAGTGCCAGGAAGTAGACCGCTCCGTGCAGGGAGCCCGCGGCATGGAAAAGCTTTTCGTCGACCGGTACCGTAATCTCCGCCGTACCGGCGCCGATGCTGACCCGTGCGCCGACCAGCTTCACGATCGGCGCGGAGTGCATCATGTTCTCAAGTTTGCGATAATGGATTTCTTCGGGCATTCTGTTCGGAATAAAATGCAGATTGACTCGTGCAAATTATTTTCAAAAATCTCAAAGCGCATACGGCCGCCGGAGCCGCGCATGCACCGGAGACCGCCGCTTCAGAGTTAATCTGATCCTGAATCGGGAAAAATCAAGAAAAAAATCAGGCTTTAACACGCGTCACCTGCAGACGATACACCCACCCGGAGGCCTTGCTATGAAATCTCATAGCATGTTTTGATATCCATGCCGGCATCAAGCAGAGGAAGAAGCTTTTCCAGGGATTTCGATATGTTGCCGGAATGGACTTTGAGCGCCTCCTTGTCCCGGTATTTTTCGTAAAATATTATCATGTTTTCCTCGCCCCGGACCGTATGGGGAATGTATTCCAGGCATCCCGGTTCATCCTTTTTTATCCTCGGCGCTATTTCCTTTAAAGCCTCCACGGCCTCATCCATCTTCCCTTCCTTTACCTTGAGTGTGGCGATTACGGTAATCATGGCGTTTTCTCCGATTTGTTATAAAATACCCACCCCGTCCCGACAAGTCGGGACGGGGTT
>CAZHAD010000014.1:36668-38565 GCA_964529965.1 uncultured Leptospirales bacterium
CGTGAGGAATCGTCTGTGGAATAATTTCATCTAATCCTTGCAGAATTTATACCAGTAGACCGCGACAAGCCCCCAGATGAAATTATAGAAGAGCACGAGGAGGGGGACCAACGACCCCAATGCCAGGCCGAAAAACTCCTTGTTGTCCCTCATCGGAAAAACGACCAGGAGCTGGACCAGGGACGGAAACAGGCTCAGGACAAAGCCTTTTGCCACGAGATGCTTGTTGAAAATCGGCAGTAGGATAATTATGCCCCAAATGCCGCCCCACACGATTTTACTGTAGATGAATGGAGACGTGAGAGGAGGAGCTATGTGTACGTCCAGCATCGCCGTTATGCCCAGATACCCGAAGAGCCACACGATCAGGCCGTTGAACAACCCGCCCACAGCGCCGGCGGAAAACAAACAGCTCAAGTTTTGAAAAATATTTTTCATGAATACGCCCTCCTTAAATATCATCGCATATCCACATGCCGGAAAAACCCATGCTGTTTATGCGCACCATTATAGTATCGCCGGTCCGGCGGAAAATCAACTTAATTTATTAAATTGACAATATTCGACGCTTATACCCATCTAATTGCCGGGCGAGCAGGGAAAAAAATTTGCTGTAAAACCAAGGAGCTGGATTATGAAATTTGAATCGATCATCTACCGAAAGGAATCGGGAATGGGAAGAATAAGCATTAACCGGCCTCAGGCCATGAACGCGATAACACCCGCAATGCTCGGCGAGCTTAGGACTGCGGTGATAGAGGCGGGAGAAGACGACGAGGTGAAGGTGATTTTCGACAGCGGGTTTGATATCGACGATACGGAAACGAGGCTGGCTCAGTTCAGGAAATAAGGCCGTGCGGGTGCCGAGGCTCCGGGCTCACGACCTCATGCCCTTCCGTGATTCCAGCTCCAGGACGAGCCTCCGGTATTTTTCATGGATCATCCGCACGTCGAACTCGCGGAATTCATCCAGCATGGCGTCGAGCTCGTCGGCGGTGAAATATTTTTCCGTATTCGGGAAAAACACCCTGTCCTCTTTTAATATATGTGAGGGATAAAATTCCATCAGTATGCCCAGCTTTTCCAAAATTGCATCAATCGCGGACCGGTCCCCTTCAACGTAGCTCATTTTCGCCTCGATGAGACCGGCGACCGTTTTTCTCGCGAACTTGTGCTCCTCTATCAGCTCGCGCATCGCGGCCTCATCCTGGTCCGACATTTTCTTCTTCTCAAGGTCCCTGAAAAGGATGTCCTCTTCCTTGCCATGGTGCGTCCTGTCCGCATACGTCCTGACAAAGTCCACTGCCGTGTCGATAAACACCGGGTCGACCGTTTTTGTCGACCTGATGTCGGCCTCTTCCTTACGGATCACGTTCAGCATTTTTTCGATAAGCCTGTGTTCTGTCATCAGCGTGCCACGGGGTTTCATCTGTTTTCCCTCCTGTGATAAATGTCCGGCCTTTCCGGGCCCGCCTCATCTTCTAATTCGTATGGAGGCATTGATGATGTCGAGCATCGTATAGTAGTCTTTCAGCATTGTAAAGAACCTCCCGAAATCGCCTGAAACGTCGATTCTTGATTCGCCTATCACCAGCCCGGCTATGGTCTTGATGTCCGTGGAATAAATATAGCACTCGACCGCTCCCCTGTCGGTCTGCACATCCGCAATGACGCAAAAATTATAATCAATATTGGACGATAGTATGACGTCCTTCACCAGCAGACCCTTGAGCTCGATCCTCGTTTTGAGCAGCTCCTGATTGATCTCATATTTCATTGCAGGATTTCCGGTCGCCTCCATGCGCGCCTTCTGGTTGACGAGGTCGTTGATCAATATCTGCTTTTTCATCCCGCATGAAGCGAGCAAAACCGTGATGAGCGTACACGGTACAATAAA
>CAZHAD010000014.1:38665-49091 GCA_964529965.1 uncultured Leptospirales bacterium
ATAAATTGTTTCATAATTAATCTCCTGGGAATTAGACTGTTGAACCTCGAGGCAACCGGCGGCCTTATAGTCGCCCGAATCATATATTTTTGTCAAATAAATAACGTATCCCCCTTCATTCCAGAAGAGGCGGCAGCTTGTTGCTCGCATGCTTTTCGTAAAAAACCCAGGCCATTTCGGCCCCGATTATAAAAAGGAAGCAGGTGTACCATATCCAGATCATGAGGATGACGATGGTATTGAGAGAGCCGAAAATCGAGGTGTAATCGTTGATTCGGGTGATGTAGTACGAAAAAATCGACTTCACCACTTCATAGCTCAATGAGGCGAAAAGCGCCCCCTTGAGGAGCGACATGTTATTGAGCTTTTTGGGCGGCACGAACCGATAGATGATGAAGACCAGGAAGGCGTTGATGATCATTGTCGTGAAGGAGGAAATGACCAAAGGGATTTTCTCGATCGAATTAAGCAGCATATTTAAAAAACCAAACTGGTTGAGATTCTGTTCGATCATTAAGGTGATCTCAGAGTTCTTGACGATCGCCGTGAAGTTGGAGAAAAGGGTGAGAACCAATATGAAAAAAGCTATGGCAATAATGATTATAAAGTGCCGGATTTTGGCCTTCCAGTATTTCCTCCCCTCGCCGATCCGGAAGGCCTTTTCAAGCACCCTTTGTATGATGTCAAAAATGAAGCTCCCCCACCAGAAGAGAAAAGGAACCCATATGAATGCCAGATATCTTTTGTTATATATGATCCTATCAATGATCGTAATGAATTTCTGTATATTGATCGAAGGGAGCTGATTTTTCAGCTGGTTGAAATAGAAGTTTGCAAGCACGTCCGATTTATAAAAGAAGCTGAGGATCGAGATGACCACCAGAGAGAGCGGGATGAACGAGATGAGCAGATAAAAAGCAAGCGCGCACATTGAAAGCTCGCCGTCATGCTCTCCGAAGTTTTTCATGACCGATCGAAGGTCGACGAAGATGAAATCCTTCACCGCCTTGAAAGGCTTGAATACGACTTGCTTTATTTTTTGCAGTATTTTTTTTCTGCGCATCAAGGATATGAACTTAGGAATATTATGATTCAGCTATATTTATATACCGGCTTCGCAGCCCACTCAGCCGGATATTTGCAGATTTATCGCAAGGCGGTCGAATTGCAATCAAAAATTGATCAATCGTCTCTCCCGCCCAGAAGGCCCGCCCTCAGGAGAAAATAGAGAAGCGTCATGATCGACGAGGCGGCCGCCGCCACATAGGTCATCGCTGCAGCCGAAAGCACCTTCCTCACGCCCGCCAGCTCTCCACTCGAGAGGAGCCCGTAGGATGCGAGCATCTCCTTTGCCCTGGAGGAAGCGTTGAACTCGACCGGAAGCGTAAGCAGCTGGAAGAACACCACTGCGCTAAAGAGTATGATCCCGGCCTTGACCAGCCCCATGGAGCCCAGGAGAAAGCCGATGATGATGGCGATCCACGCGAAATTTGATCCGAATTGCGCGACGGGTACGATTGTATTCCTCAGCATCAGGGGCTTGTACAATTTGGCGTGCTGAACCGCGTGCCCCGTCTCGTGTGCGGCGACCCCGATGGCGGCGATCGAATTACTCCGGTACACGTCCGGGGAGAGCCGTATGATTTTTTTTCTCGGGTCGTAATGATCGGACAGAAATCCTCCGGTTTCGGTCACCGACACTGAAGAGAGGCCGTTTCGCCTGAGTATCTGCAGGGCGGCTTCGGAGCCGGTAAGACCGGATGCCGAAGCCATCTTCGAATATTTGCTGTAGGTTGCCTTGACCTTGATGCTCGCGTACAGCGACAGGATCAGCACGGGAGCCATCATGAGCCAGTAAAGGGGGTCGATTCCAAACCACATATGAATCCTCCGCTGAAATTATTCCTCACGTCGAACAGGTATATTAATTCTATTTGTAAGAATAGGCTGCTATAATACTGGTTACAGACATATTTGTCAATTTCTTTGAATTTTTTCCTGCTGCGGAGAAATTGACTATTTTCAGAAACCGAGATTATGCATGGTGCCAAAACGCTCACCGCGCCGAAATTTAGCACCCGCCGGACCCTGGGCCCGAAGGAATGCAATATGATTTGACTTTATGCATATTTAGATCTATCTTTGGCATAACTGTGTCGTACATTAGCCGATCCCTCTGGTCCGGCGCGGCATTTATTCGCCGGGGGAGTATATCTCAAACGGCGATACGATATCGGTCGTTTAGGATATGAATGTAAATGTGGTTGTTTTTTGTGAATAACAGGCTTGTCTCCTATTTTATCATCTTCTGCATCTGCGTGCTCCTTCCCTGCATAGCTGCCGGGGAAAAGAGTTCTCGGCGGGTTAACAACGGGCCGACATCCGTCAACACCGACTGGTCGCAATACAGCTGGGGTTTATACTATAAAAATCTGGCTGCGCGCGAGGCTGACGCGAGTAAGCGGGACGCATACTTGGCAAAAGCCCTGAAATACTTCATGGGTGCAACCCCTTCCGGCGCATCCCTCGCCAGAATTTATCTCAGGATCGCCGAATGCTATTTTATGAGGAACGATTACAAAACATCGCTTGAGTTTGCACAAAAATCGCTTGCGCTCGATGCGACCAATGTCCGCACCTTCAATAAAATATACCACATCTACATAAAGATGAAAAATTACGAAGCCGCGGCCCGGATCCTCGAGCAATGCCTTTCCTCGATGCCCGATTCGGTACAGATCCAGTTCAACCTCGCCGAGCACTATGACAGGTACATGCATGATGCGAATAAAGCGGCGGAGGCATACCAAAAAACGATAGCCATGTCGGAGCACCTTCCGGTCGATGATTATTTCAAGGAGCAGTCCCTCCTCGGCCTCGGACACATCGCCTTCCTCAAGGGCGATATCGCCAAGTCAGCGTCCTTTTACCGGGAGGTGTTGAAAATCAACGGGGACAATCTGGAGGCGGTGTATTATCGCGCGCTCGCGTCAATGGAAATGTATGATTTTTCCGAAGCGGAGGCTTATTCAAACCGGTTTCTGAGATTCAGTCCGGGTAATAAAATCATCAATTCGATTCTCGGCAGAATTTATTACATCCGCGACGACATCCGGGCCATCCCCCACCTTTACAATTCGAAGAGCAACAGCTCCCTGAGCGGCCTCCTCTCGTCCGGATTGTACCATGAGCGTGTGGGGAACGACCGGACCGCTGAAAAATACCTCGGCGGCATGCTGAAGCTCGCTCCGAAAACGATATCCCTCCATATCGCTCTGGCGCGGATCTATTCGAGAAAAAAGGAGACCGCCCCGGCCTTTAACGAATATGTCACGGCCGGCATTTTATTGTACAACAACCGGCTGTATCAGGAAGCAACGCGCTGTTTACACAAGGCCCTGGAGATCAACGGCGAGGTACCCGGCGCATACTATTACATGGCGAAAGCCTACGAGGGGATGAGGCTCTTCTCGCTTGCCCTCTATTATTTCAAGGAAACGATCAGGCTCCATCCGGACACGGACCTCATGCTCCATGTCGGCTATCTGTACGGGTTGCGGAAGGATTATGATGACGCGGAAAGCTATTTTAATCTCGCATCCGCGCGTGATCCGAAAAATTCACGACCCTTTTTCTTTAAGGGGCTTGTTTCCATCTGGCAGGAGGATTATCCCTCTGCGGAAAAGCTGATACGGCGCGCGATCTCGCTGGACGATAAAACCGAGATATATTATTACTATCTGGCGATCGCCATGGACCGGCAATCGAAGCTGGATCTCGCCATCGAGTCTCTGAAGAAAGCCATAAAGAACAACCCCAAAAGCGCCAGGGCGTACAACTACCTCGGGTACCTGTACGCGGATAACAACATGAGAATAGATGAATCACTGAACCTTATCCTGAAGGCGCTGGAAATCGAGCCGGGGAACGGCGCATACACTGACTCGCTCGGATGGGCGTACTTTCGAAAGGGCGAATACAAACGCGCGCTTGAAAAGCTCCTGAAGGCCGAGGAGATTCTCCGAAAGGAGAACAATTTCGATTCGGTCGTGTATGATCATATCGGGGACGCGTATCTGCGTCTCGGAAAAATCGATGACGCCCTCAAATACTGGACCAGATCGACCGAGCTGAAGAAGGACGTCAGGGTCGCCGACAAGATAAAAAAGTACGGACAAAGGTAGCCGCTTCATGACCCGCGGAAGAATCACACCGCCATCATTGCTTCGTTCTCATGGTTATTGCTTGATGCGCGTGATCAGACTATTAACTGCCACACATTCGGGAGTCGCGCTCATCATAACGGTATTCGTATTTTTTTCCGGATGCGCGACGCGCGTCGTCCACGAGGGCACGGTGCCGCAAAACTACCGCCCTTCGGGCGCGAAGGCCGTACAAGACATGATCGGAACAGTTGGCGCGATCAACCGGAATTCACCCTCGTCATACGCCGCCGACTTTTATGTGGAAGGAGCGTCGGCTAAAAGCAGGTTCAAATCCGTGGGCGTCGCCCGGTTCGACAGGGACCGTGGGTTGCTTCAGATCACCTTCGTCGATTATATTTTCAGGAGCCCGATCGCACTCTTTTTTCTGGACGGAAATTCGATCAGCGTATTTTATCCCATCGAAAAAAAACTGTTCCTGGACAATACCAGTAGGTTCAACACCGCGGACTACACGGGAATCAACATAGATTTCAATATTCTGTTGGACCTTGCGAAGGGAATGATCCCCGTGCTGCCCGACTACAAAGTAAGAGAGGGCCTTATCACCAGGAAGGGCTCGGGTTCGATCCTTATCATTGAAAACAATGAATCGATCGAGACCATTTCGTTTAACAATGCGGTCCCGGACAAGCTTCTGTTCATAAATAAAGATACAAGGGACAAAACCGAAATTTACTTTAAAAAATCCATCCAGGAGGGCGGAAGCCGCTTCTTCAACATGCTTAAAATCTATGACGGAAAGAGCGGCCTCGAGCTCGACATCACCTTCAGCAAGGTACAGCTCAACAAACCGGTGAAGGTTAAAACGATCAAGGACGTCAAAATCCCGCCCGATGTACAGATAATTAGGATGTAAAAAAAAGAGTCATTATCTCCACCCGCCGATTTCAACGGCAGGGGGGATGCTACTATTTTTTAAATAGGATATATTTTTTTATTGACAAGTGTATTGTTATATATTTGTTAACACCAACATAATTTATTATGTCTTATAAGATAAAATGGTGTAATTTAATATTTTTTTATAAGGAAACTTCCAAAAACCTTTTGTGGATGTTTCCTTTGGGGCACATTCAAGGAAAAAACTGCTTTTTTTTATTTTAATAATGAAAAAAGCAGTTTGTAGAGGTGCCCATAAATAAAGAAACCAAACAAAATTTCCTGAACGGCACGTTCCAAAAATAAGATGTAATAAGAATTGATATAGCTTTTTCTCCTCCTGTATCAAGGTCATACGTGCGAGCCGGATGAAATGGACTATATTAAATCACAATTCGACGGAAAAACCCTCCGTCTGGAATATCTGCAGGATGTTCTGGGGTTTACCACCACCTCGTATATTCTGAACCATATCCAGAAGCTCATTTCCACGACAAACGCGGGCGCGGTCGTCCTCGATATCGGCAATGTCCAGCATATCGATTCTTCAGCGGTGGGCATGTTCATATCCGTTAAGCACGAAATGATGAAACATAACCGGTCGTTCCTTCTTCAAGGGCTCACGGAAAACGTGAGGCGCATACTGCATATCCTCGACGTCGACCATTTCCTGAACGCGGCCTGAAACCCCGGCTCCGGACACACGCTTTCCGAAGATTCACCACTGCGGCAGGTCGTCGGCCCCCACCCAGCGCACGAGGCGGGTGAGGTCATAGCGGCACTCATGGGGAAACCCGGGAGGTATGAGCCCCATGTTCCCTACCCTGGTCAGGCGATCGACCCCGCGGAGGGCGAGCCTGTCCTTGAGCTCCTCCAGCTTCCCCGATGACGAAAACCCGATGACCATGGTAAGGGGATCGACGAATTCCACCGCCTCCTTAAGGTCGTCCACCTCGATCACATACAGGGTCCGGGAAAGCGGGGTCTCGGCGGTCCGGGCGAATTCACCGGTCACGATTACGGTCCACTCGGTGGTTCCGGGATGATACACCCTGTCGCCGCGGAGCTCGCTCATCATGCGCGCGTGTGAGATCTGCGCATTCTGGTCGACCCCCACATATCCCTTCGGCATCTCCCTTCCCGCCGCGGACAGGGCGTCCCCCAGCGCCTCGCAGAAGCGGTCGGTCGGGCGCTCGACGAAGGCGACCTGGGGGGAATGACAGGCGAGTTGGTCGTGTACGGCCATGTCGCAGGCGATTCCCCGTGCGGTCGCTGAAAGAGCTTCCGGCCCGCCGATCGACTCCCTGTCGATGAAGATCATGCTCCGCTTGGGGCCGTAATCGAGCACGGGCGCGCCGGGTCTGGCGTTTTTCCTTGCCGCGGACACCGCGTCGAACCCACCCCACACGCACACCGCGTCCGCAAGCGAATACGCCGCACCTTCCGCCTCCGCCTGGTGCGGCCAGTACACGACCGAGGTGGACCTGGTGATCGGATGTTCGGGGTCCGCCTCGATAAACGATCTCATGAGGTACGAAGGGGTCACCGGGTTACCGGTCGCCATTTTGAGTATATTGGAATTTTTCGTCAATATGCCGCGCACCAGGGAAAGAAGCTCCGACCCGGGCACGTTGCCGGCAAGGATGTGAAGCACCCGGCCCCAGGGGAACGCCTTCACGCGCGAGCCCCCGATCCTGGACCACTCGTCCAGAACGCGCGGGTCCCCGAACTCCGCGCGAAGCGTGGGCATGAGGAAGACGGATTCGCTCAGGAGACCGGGTATGTAGCCGAAGTCCGTTTCGAGCTCGCGGTCATGAAACCCGGTCACCATACGCGCGAGATCAAAGGCCTCCCTCCTGATCCCCGAGTCCGGATCGGCCCACACCTCGCCGATCCTGCTTAAAAAGGAAAGGACATCGTCAAGCGAAAGCCCGGCAAGCTCTCTTGCTCCTTCCGAGATTGTTCCAATTTTCTCCCTGCCAAGCGAGGGAAGTAGGAGCCTGACCTTGCCGAATGACTTCTCGTACTCGAGCGCGACATCGTCACCCCTGATCTCCCTGCCGTTGATATAAAGCGGTACCGATATTTCTTTCATACGGCCGCTCCCGCGCGCAGCTCTTCGATGTGCCTGCCGCACCCGCGCGCCTCCGCCCCTTCGGCCCTGCGCACACTGCGGTCCAGGCAGGGGCCGACCCTTCCGCACGCGCACCGGTCCCCCTCCGCGACCGCCACACGTACGATATCGTCCGCGATCACGAACCCCGGATACGAGTGCGCGCATGGGTCCAGGAAACCCGGCATTCCCTCTGCGCCCGGGACGATCTCCTCGTCCAGGTTGGCGGGGTTGCGGACGGACAGGTGCATCCAGGGCGGCACGTGCAGCACGCCCCGCGCGCACTCGGAAATCATGCCGTTGATTTCGGTCATGGAATACACGTCGCGGATGTTGGAGCGATCCACCCCGAACGCGGCCACGAGCCTCCGATCGTACTCATCGCGCGGCACCACCTCTCCCGTCAGGGTCTTGAACCCTCCACCCGAGGTGATCCTGCTCTCCGCGGTGAGGGTTGTGATGCGGTTCCCGCTTTTAAGGATGAAATCGGCGAGCGTCAGTATGAGCATGGGGGCCCCGCCGATCTGGACCGGCCTGATCTTCGTCGCGTTCACCCGTTCCACACAATAGGCCGGATCAAACGACAGATTCTTCAAAAAAAACTCATGGTCCTCGGCAAGCTCGCATCCAGCCCTCGCCCAGTTCGCGAACGCGAGGTCCCCCAGCTCGTCGGGCGACGGACCGAGCATGGCAACGTATCCGCTGCCTCCCTGCACGTTCAGTATCGTCTGCTTCAGGGACTTCATGAAGCGTGTCAGGGTGATCCCGTCCCTGGGGACCCTGCTCCTGTTTCCTGAGGTTCCGCTGCTGTGGAGGACCTTCACGATCTCATGTTGCGGAACGCTCAGAAGGGAAAGCCCCTCCTTGAAGGCCCTGGTTGAAATGAGCGGGACCCGCGCCAGGTCGCCGTACGAATCGAGCATATCGGGGTTAAATCCCCTGGCGTCGCAGAAATTCCGGTACACGCCGCAGTTCGCGTAATGATGCACGAACGCCTGCCGTATGGCGGCGAACTTCCGCACCCTGATCGCGTCCGGATCCATGCGCCACGGATCCGGTTCATCCAGGAACGCATCTATTTCATAATCCATTGTCCAGCCTCCTTTCTTCCGTACGGATCCATCCCGTCCTGCCTTTCCCGCATCAGAATATGCCCTTAACTCCATGCTTGTTGTCAGAGGCGGCCGTCTACGTGCGCGTGCCGTCAGCCTGCAAAAAGCAGGCTTCGAAGACGCCGATATCGGCATTCTGATCAGGGTTCGATTTTTATTATATCAGGCGGCCCATAGGGTGGGCCCTCCGGTTAGTTGTGTTTAATCACCGGAGCATTCTGAAATGATAATGGAAAAAAATCCACCGTTATTTGACCGGTTTTTTTTGAATGCATGGATGATTCGTTTTCATTTAACGCCCGCGCTGCGCTTCCGCCAACTTTTATGGATTAACACCGGTTTTTCTTTGATTTTAATATCAAAACATTGTATGTTAATATAATTTCAGAGGAGGGAACGACTCCAATCGCTCCCTTTTGCTAGAAATTGCGGAGGCAGACATGAGTAATCCAAAATTAAAGGTCGGGGACAAGGCCCCGGATTTCACCCTGAAGAACCAGTACAACAAGGATATATCGCTCTCATCGTTAAAGGGGAAGAAGGTACTCCTCTCGTTCCACCCGCTGGCGTGGACCGCCGTATGCGCGATGCAGATGAAGGCCCTGGAGCTGAAGCAGGGAGAGTTGGGAAAGCTGAACACCGTGGCGCTGGGCATGAGCGTCGACAGCGTGTTCAGCAAGCAGGAGTGGTCGCGCTCCCTGTGCATTGAGAAAACGGACCTGCTCGCCGATTTCTGGCCCCACGGCGAGGTGGCGAAAAAATACGACCTCTTCCTCGACGACGCGGGTGTTTCCGCGCGCGCGAACGTTCTCATTGACGAAAAGGGAAACGTCGAATGGATCAGGGTGTACGAGATCGGCGAGATACCGGACATCGAGGAGGTCATCCGCCATCTGAAGAAGGCCTGACCAGCACTTCCATCATACCTCCTGCGTTTTCCTTATCGCGTGGTTCGTGAGGGCGTGCGCCACAAGCTCGCCCGCATCGTTGAAGATATCCGCCTCGAGCAGGGCCGTCGTCTTCCCCCGGTGTATGAGGCGGCCCCTGGTGGTCAGGACCCCGGGAGGGACCGGCCTGATGTAGGTCACGTAAAGGTTCTGGGTGACCGTATACTCGCCCTCCATGAGCACGGTGACGAGGGAAAGCCCGCAGGTCGAATCAGCCAGTGAGGCGAGCGCGCCGCCGTGCGCGTTCCCGTAGATGTTTGAATGCTCCGTGTCGATCCTCATTGTCATGACGCAACCGTCTGCGGTGAACTCCACGAGCTCCATCCCGATGTGGCGGTAATAGGGGGATCCGTTCACCCGCTCCTTGATCGCTTCAAGGTTTTCCGGGTCAGGCCCGCGCTTGCGTTGTTTATCGGATTCCACTGCGGTTCAACGTCCCAATACAAATATCATTCACTGCATCCAAGGAAATACGAGCAGGAAGCCTTTTTGTCAAGGGTGAAATTTTCAAATATGCTATAAGTTATTAGCAGCAGTTCGATTTGTCGCCGAGAATTATTATTCTTGACAGAGTAAAAATATTATCATCCTCATTAAATCTGTTTGGGAATCAATTGTAACATATATATACAAGCACCAATCAAACATGTAATAAAAATATAATTACTTCAATGAATCGCGGAAATCTCAAGATGCAAGATAGTCCTTTCTTATGGTATTCAAGAAATTGAATAGTTAATAAAATGAAAAATTTATTAACAAACAAAAAAATTTTTATAACAATCCTCGCATCGATCGTGCTCGTTATATTATTCCTTATCTTCTTTTCGCCGGACGGATCAGAAGATTACAACAGAACCTACGTTATTGATTCAAAAAACAAGATCTATACCTTATCCCATTCATGGCTTTATAACCATAACGACATTCCGGCGGCCGACATCGACGCCGACAAAAACTGGACCCCCATCGGCTCCAGAAAATTAAAAGTTATGGAGGAAGCTGAAAACCCTCAAGGCGTGTTTTGGGTTAAAAATAATATAATTATTAAAAACACCGGTTCCTCTTACGGAATTTCAATTCCCTATCATTACACGGGCGCCCAATTTTATTTCAATGGTATTTTAATTTATAAAACAAGCGATTTAA
>CAZHAD010000015.1:0-21726 GCA_964529965.1 uncultured Leptospirales bacterium
ATATGAGCCCGATGATCACCACTCCCGAACTCCACATATCCGTGCTGAAATGGAGGGCGTCGGCCTCAAGAGCCTGGCTGTGGTGCTTTTTCGCAGCCCGGTACAGGACCCTTGATCTCGAATAGTCGATTATGATGGAAATGACCATTACGATAAAACCCCACACCGACGCCTCGACGGCGACGGTTTTAAAGAAGAGGCGCTGGATTGCCTCATGGATGATCCAGATGCAGGTTACGAGCAAAAGCAGCGTTTCGAAAAGAGCGGAAAGGTTTTCCACTTTTCCATGTCCATACAGATGGGTTCGATCCGGCGGAATTACCGATATGCGTACGGCAAGATAGGTGATGAAAGCCGCGACGAGATCCAGGGCCGAATGGGCTGCCTCCGCCAGTATGCCGAGGCTGCCGGTGTATATGCCCACGATGATCTTGAAGGCGGTCAGCCCGACCGCGGCTATGACCGAGGACAGCGCGGCGGTCTGCTTCTCGCGTATAGCGTCGTTGTTTTTTGAAACATCCATTAAAGTTTTGTTGGAAGTTTCCTTATAATAATTTTTGCATATTGCCGTAAGTATTGATAGGGATTATTTATTTTACCGCCGGTCAAGCCTTGTTTTACTGTCCCTTGGATTTTTCGACACCGTTTATGAAGCTCAATATTGTTGTTTTGAAATTATGCCATTTGTCAAGATTAAACTAACGTTCTTTGGGGGGCGGCAGGAGCAGGGACAGTATGATTGACACGGTCAAAATGCCGCCGACCACAATGAGCGCGATGGACACGGGAATTTTATAAAAATCAGTAATGAGCATCTTAACGCCGACAAAGACCAGGATTGCAGAAAGGCCGAAATGCAGGTAGGCAAACAGGCGCATGACGCCCGATATTGCAAAATACAAAGCTCTGAGCCCCAGAATGGCGAATACGTTGGATGTGAAGACAATGAACGGATGGACCGTGATGGATAAAATTGCGGGAATGGAGTCAATCGCAAAAACGATATCCGTCGTTTCAATTACGATAAGAACGATTATCAGCGGGGTTGCGGCGATCCTTCCGGCTTTTTTTAAGAAAAATTTTTCTCCTTTGTATCCGGTTGCCACGGGGAATAATTCGTTGAAAGCCCGCAGCACCGGGTTTTTTTCAGGGTGTATTTCTTTTTCTTTCTTTACTGCCATCCTGACGCCGATGTATACAAGAAAAGCTCCCAGAATGTACACTACCCAGTGAAGCTCCTTGATCAGCGCGACCCCGACAAAGATGAAGGCCGCACGCATGACGATGGCTCCCAGGATTCCCCAGAAAAGAACCTTGTGCTGGTATTTTGCCGGTATGTCAAAATATGTAAATATGATGATGAATACGAAGATATTGTCGATGCTTAATGCTTTTTCGATCAGATAGCCGGTGAGGAACTCAAGGGCGTAGTTGAAACCCATGTAGAAATAGATGCCGACATTGAAGATCAGTGACAGGACAATCCAGAACAGGGTCCACAGGATGGCCTCTTTGATGCTTATCTCGCGGTTTTTTTTCTGAAGTACCAGCATGTCCAGCACGAGCATGCCGATAATAAAAAAGATAAATCCGGTCCACAGCAGCAGCTGTTTCATTGGAGGGTCCTTGGGTTAATTAATGTACTGCTCAGTCATTGATAAGATTAAGGCGCATCCTGGCAATTCCGTATAGAATCGGTGCGATTGAGATGATAATGATGGCAATGACGACCACAAAAAAATATTTTTTCACGAAAGGAAGATTCCCGAAATAAAATCCTGCACAAACGAAAATTGACGGCCAGATTATCCCGCCGAAGACATCATAGGCTATAAAATGGAGGTATTTCATCCTGCCGATGCCCGCCACGAAGGGCATGAATGTCCGGATGATGGGTATGAAGCGCGCCAGTACGACCGTTTTACCCCCATGTTTTTCGTAAAATTCATGCGTGCGTTCCAGGTGTTTTTTATTGAACAGCCTCACGTTCTCCTTGGTGAATATCTTCGAGCCAACCTTGTATCCGATCCAATAATTGACATTATCGCCGATAATCGCCGCGGCGGCAAAAACAATTATCACCAGCTGCAGTTCGAAGGAACCGACTGCGGCCAAGGCCCCTGTTGCGAAAAGAAGCGAATCGCCGGGGAGAAAAGGGGTGATTACCAGACCCGTTTCACAGAATACTATAATGAAAAGAACCAGATAGGACCAGTTTCCGAAGTCCAGTATGATGATATTCAGGTATTTGTCTACATGAAGTATGATATCGAACAGCTGTAATACTATTTCCAAAGGGTTGTCCTGTCAGGGCGATTACGTAGCATGAATATTTGAAAGACGTAAAACGTTATGTAAGTGCGTTTTATTTGTCAAGGCATAAAGCAGCATGGCCAGCATGCTTGTTTTTTAAGGTTATTATGTCTCATGGAAAAAGAGTTTTTTCTAATATTCATGAGCATACCATGAATTTATCTTGACGCATTCTTTAAATGATCGGATGATATAATTTCCATCCTTATATTGCCGGAAGATTATAAATGATTGGTGGAAATTTTTTTTCCGTAAAAAAGGGTGAGTGATATGGATAAAAAAATTTTTACGAAATTCAATTATGAAAGGCTGCGGAGTATAATCAATAACAATGAATCCCTGGCCGATGAGGACACCAGCAAGGTAAACCTGGTTAAATATCATTTAAAACATGCGAAGCTGGTTAATCCTACAGACATACGGCCCAACGTGATAACCATGAATTCAACTTTTTCCCTTAAGAATATCGGTAACGGGAAAAAAGAAATATGTTCTCTTGTGTTTCCCGATGAGCAATATAATGATGAAACTAAAATAAATATATTTTCAGAAATTGGCGCCCAGGTCCTTGGCAGCAGCATCGGCACGGTCATCAAGGCAAGCCCCCGGGAGAATAAATATTACGTCATTGAAGATATTCTATACCAGCCGGAGGCGGCGGGCGATTTTCATGTATGAATCTAATATTCGTGATGGACAAATTTTTTTATCATAAAATAGCCCGTCGATTTTTCAAGGATTGAGGCGTTTTTAAAGCTCACATTAACCGACTTTTTCTTGAAATCCGCCAGGTCCCGGGTGAATAAACCCACCAGTAAGGAGATCGTGGTCGAATCGATGGTGCAGTTATTTCTCATATTGATCACGATCTCATCATCCGATGAAAAAGCACTATCCCCGAGTCCGTTCTTTACGGCATGACGGATCAGGTTCGCCGCTTCATTCTGGTTTTTTTTCTCGCAATTTCCTATGATGTGGAATTGTTTCAGGGACAGCTTCTCAAAGGGCTTGTCGTTCCTGACGTTCACGGGCTTGTTGTTGACATATGCTTTGTTTTCATCAAACAAAAATACCACCATGACCGCCATACCGGAACCGGCGGCCTCCGGCTTCATTAATTGCGCTTGTGGCTTTTCGTCATCATTTCGCCCGGGTGTCTGATTTTTCCTTCCTGATATGTGGTGCAAAAGATCGTCCAGCGTTTGGGTCAGGTCCGAGTGAATGCGGTCTGTCTGCACCACCTTGAGGTTGAATATTTTTTTGAATTGGCCCGGTTTCTCGCGGAAACTCATCATCATATTGTTGATATCCTCGTTGGTGGTTCCCAGTATATCGAGGATTTTCAGCGGATCGTGCTCAAAATTCTTCGCTTCAGATATATCTTCTGCGTTGGCCAGGATGACGAAATTTCCGGTCAAATCCGGGTATTCGGATTTTTGCGACAGTATTATGTATGATATGAAAAATGTCCTTAACAGTTTTCTCTTATCCGTATCGGGCACCGTGGCCGAACCAAGATCAATCCGATAATCCAGCAGTATCAGCGAGGGCGGACCCCAATCGGAAATGAGGCGGTTAAAGGCCTTTCTTATAAAGACGGTGTTTCCTGTCTCGGCTATGGCCCTTTTAATTACCGAAACCGAATTCAGGCTCGAATATTCGGTATGTATTGAGATGCCGTATCTGCCGATCATGGACTTCACCGGAGCTATGATGTCGGTACGGGCCGTAATCAATAGGGCTATGTTGTTTGTAGGTGATTTCATGTGCAGGATGTGCGTTCCCGGCGATCATCGGCAAAGGCGCGAAGGAACAATGCGCAATCGCTTAGAATATTGTGACATTCGAAACATGAAGCTGAAAATGCAAAAACAATTCTGCTCATAATTATGAAACCTTGGAACAGCGTCAAGTGAAAAAGAAATGATCTCGATTATTCGCTATGTGTTCGGTCAAAAAGTAATTGTTTAAAATCCGATTTTTGTCAGGTAAATGGCGCTTTCCAAACCGACGATTACGTTTTTTCAAATATTAACGCTTGACAAGTAAATTGCCGCGCATAAAAAAATTTTGTAAATTTTTCATTTTATTGATATGTAAATGGACAAATTTATTTTTAATGTATATATTGACAACTAATATGTTTTTGAATGAATATATAACATTGCTGAAGAAAAACCTGAAGCTGATTATTACGGCTGTATCCTTGAACCTGGTTTTTGCAATCTACCTGATCGGCTGGCATTACACCAGCCTGGTTATCAATGGCTCATATTCGGTGCTCGACGTTTCCGCTCAGTTCATGAGCCTGGCGTTACGTTATCTTGTCATAAGCGTCATCATTTCAAGCCTCATCTTCACGTTTCTTCTGATTCTTAGAAGGCCTTTGGCGAGAAAAATATTCATCGGGGCCGTTCTGGCGCTTTTTTTCGTATCGGGAATAATCCGGATCTTCGACTGGGGATCGCTTTATTTCGGAGGAAATCATATAAACAGCGACTTCTGGGCGCATGCGTTCTATGCCGACGGCCTCGTCTATTTAGTGACTAAACAGGCGTTTATGCTTTATGCATCAGTCCTGATTTTCTGGGCCGCGGTTTTCTTCTTGCTCAGGCGGTTGTCATCACTGACCAATCCGGAAGCGCGGTTATGAAAACGAAGCTGGCAATACTCATTTTTTTAATCAACTGCATGGCCGTGCTCTCCCTGTGGGGCATTATGCAAGGGGCTATATACCTCGGCGAAAATAGGCGGGATTCCAAAATCAGGAACGACGTTCTATCAATGACAGCCGGGGGGGGCAAAGCATCGAACATACGCCTTGACAAGGCGGTTCTTGAAAACAGAAAAAAATTTGATGCCGCGCTCGAGTCACTTAAGAAAAAATATCGTCAGTTAACCGCGGCCGACTCCATGGTGTATCTGAAAATTCCGGAGGCCGAGTTCTTCGACTCGTTCTTTTCCTATTTTTTTACCATGGATACGTTGAGCGAAAACGAGGTCGTGCTCGATGACGCAACCGTCAAACAGTTTAAAAAACAGGGAATACTCCTCTATTCGATGGATAAAAACTATCCCTTCATGAAGAAAAGCATATTCCTGGATAAGAGGCATAAAAACTTCAACATCCCCAGGGTAAGGGTCGGCACCAACATCATCATCGTGTTTGTTGAATCACTTTCGGAATTTTTTCTCAGGGACGATGTGCACGGCGTCCGGGGCCTCACCCCCAATATCAAGGAGATGCAGAGGCACTCTTACTCATTTACCAATATGTATAACTCGGCATACCCCACCATCAAGGGGTTAATCGCCGCGCTTGGATCGAGCATTTATCTGATGGACGAGAGCATCGGCGGCACAAGGATCCGGATTCCGTGCAGGTTCCTGTTCCTGTCCGACATCCTGAGGTCGCTCAACTACACGACCACCCATATCCAGGCCGGAAGCGAGCGGTTCATCGGCATGAAGGCTTTTTTCGAGGGCAAAGAGGGCTATGATAATTTTTACGGGAGCGAGAGCATCGCGCTGAAGAACATCGAAAGCCTGGAAAGGGGATTCGGGGTAAACGACACCATATTCTTCAACTATGTGATCGACTGGCTGGAGCAATATCGTTCCCCCAGGCCTTTTTTACTGACGGTCCAGACCGTCGACATGCATCCCCCCTTCAAGGTCACCGACCGGACTCCCAACGCCGGAGACAGCGATCTGCTGAACAGCATCTATTCGACGGACAAGGCGTTCGGAAAATTCTGGAGCTATTTTCTAAAGTCGAAATACCGCAACAATACCCTCGTAATATTAACCGCGGACCACGCCATGGGGAACAACAAGGATTTTGTCGCGTTCACGAATAAATTCCGTGACCGGGTGAATCCCTTTTTTGACCTCATACCCTGTTTTATTTACTTCCCGGGCGGCGCATGGGCGGGAATGAAAAACGGCACGCCCTGCTATAATCTGGATATCGTGCCCACGCTCCTGGATATGATGAACCTGGACCTGCCCAATCCGTTCATGGGGCTGTCCATTTTTTCGGAAAGGATGTATTACAAGCGCGGTAAGGCTTCGATTTCCAAAGCGAAGTTTGATATCGACGAGAAACAGATGGAGAAAACAAGGCAACTCCTCGGTTTCTATAACCGCCTGTACAGGACCGACCGGATACTTCCGCCCCACTATAAGGTCAGATTCAATTAGCACGGCCCCGCAGGCCTCACGTTTCTTCAGAGCCTCATCTGATCCGCGCGATGCCCTGCCGCTTGCGGGTACCGTTCATTATTCCATGTAGCGTTTTAATGCATCGGGAATGACGATCTCACCCTTTTCCGTCTGATAGTTTTCCATGACCGCGGCGAGGGTCCTGCCCGCCGCAAGGCCCGAACCGTTCAGCGTGTGCAGGTATTCAGGTTTTTGGCCCTTATCCCTACGAAAGCGGATTTTCGCCCTTCGCGCCTGATAATCCATAAAGTTCGAGCAGGATGATATTTCGAGATAGCGCTCCATGCCCGGCATCCACACCTCAAGGTCGTAGGTCTTCGACGACGAGGCGGAGGTGTCTCCGCTGCAGAGTAGTATGACGCGGTAGTGAAGATTGAGCCTCTTCAAAACCTCTTCCGCGTCATGGGTCAGCTTTTCCAGCTCCTCGAACGAGGTTTCAGGATCAGTGAACTTCACGAGCTCGACCTTCTGAAACTGGTGCACACGCACGAGACCCCGGGTGTCCTTTCCCGCGGCACCCGCCTCGCGCCTGAAGCACGCGGATTGCATGGTCACCTTGACGGGCAGGCTCGCGTATTCCAGAATCTCGTCCCGGTGGATGTTGGTGAGCGTCACCTCAGCGGTGGGAATGAGCGAGAGGGAATCCCGCTCGATGCGGTAGTACTCGTCCCTGAATTTTGGGTATTGACCGGTGCCGGTCATGCTCTCGTCGTTTACGATGAAGGGGCCGAACATTTCAGTGTAGCCGTGCTCCCTGGTGTGGAGGTCGAGCATGAAGTTTATGATCGCCCGCTCCAGCCGTGCGGCCAGGCCCCGATACAGGTAGAAGCGGGCGCCCGCGATCTTGACGCCCCGCTCGAAGTCGAGGATTCCCATGTCCACTCCCAGCTCATAGTGGGGCTTGGGAGTGAACGTGAATCGGGGCTTTTCCCCCCATGTGCGGATCACCTTATTGGCATTTTCGTCTCTGCCGACGGGGACCGATTCATGGAGGAAGTTGGGTATGGACAGGTGGGCCTCGGCGTACTCCTCTTCAATTGCGGCGAGCCGCTCTGAGGATTCCTTTATGATATCGGCGAGCCCCTGCACCTCCTTCATCAGGCTGTCGGCGTCTTCACCCTTCGATTTTTTCGCTCCGATCTCCTTTGAAAGCCTGTTCCGCTTTTCCCTCGATTCGTCCGACCTGAGGATGAGCTCCCGGCGCTCCTCGTCCATTTTTTTCAAGCGGTTAAGATCGACCGCTCCGGTCATTCCCCTGATTTCAAGAAGCTTCTTCAGTCCCTCGATGTCTTCCTTTATGAATTTGGGATCGATCATTGCAGGCTCCGGCGTATGGTGAATTTATTTTTTTAAGGAGGATGGGACAGGCCCCTGTTTTGTCAAGAGGGAAAATGAGAGCGCCCCGAGCCGTGGGGCCGGCAATGGCGAATGCGGCGTCAGACCGCATCGAGAACCGCGGCGATTTCCTCGGATGTGCCGGCCTCCATGATTCGCTTCCATATTTCCGCGTCCGTTATGGTCCGTGATATAAGCGCCAGCGTCCGTATGTGCATGTCCGGATTCTCCCTGGGGCTCAATACCAGGAAAACGACCATGATGGGCTCGCTGCTGTATTCGCAGGTTATGGGAGACCTCATACGCGCCAGCATGACGATCGATTGATCGATGCCGTTCACGTACGTATGGGGCAGGGCGACCTGGTTGCTGACGACGCTCGAATACTCCATTTCAATGCGTATCAGGCGCTCCAGGATTTCGCCGACGGGGAGGCCGGGGAAGTCCATTTTCAGAATGTCCAGGAGCTCGGCGATGACCTGTCGGATCGTGGTTGAATCCGAGAGTATCATCCACTGCGGCTTTATGGGCAGCTTCTGCTTCACCGGTATCCACCGCAGCGCGAGGATGTCGCACTCCCCGGTGAGGCCGTCCGGTACGAATGGATACAATTTTTCTTTCGAGGCGCAGAAGAGCACGCCGGTCATGCCGGACAGCGAACCCGCGTCGGTTGTTAAAGACATGATGCCCGAGGCCTCGTCTGAAACGTCCGTTCCCACGGGAAGCTGCAGCCGTATCCCGCTCCAGACGATACGTCCCGCCCCCGACCTTTTTTCGATGCGTGAAGATTCGTCCGCGGCCCGGGTCGACCAGCGGTAGAGACGCGGCTGGCGCAGCACCCTGGCCCAGTGCTGGCATATGAGCTCGTTGAGGTCCTGGTTCGCGGTCACCGCCAGCACGTTGCCGATCCCGTAGAGCGCAGGGAAGTCCTCCGGATCGACCGTCAGGGCGTCCGCGAGCACCGCGTCAAGGCCGTTTCGCCGCGCCTCCGCCGCCGCATGTATATTTGTGTCGATGAGCACGGCGCGCCCGCCGTGCCCGGTTATGAAGCGGGCTGTAGCCCGGGCGATCCGGTGTGCGGGAATGATTGCCCACCCCGTGGCTTCCGGCTCCAGGACGCCCAGAAGCTTGCCGATCTGCGGAGCGGTGAAACCCTGGAGCACGACGGTGCAGGCGATCACCACGTAGGTGAAGGCCTCGATAAAGGCCGGATCCTCAACCACGGGAGATTTTTTGAGGATGATGGCGAACAGTGAAGCCATCGACGCGGCGACGATGCCGCGCGGCGCGACCCAGCTCAGGAAAAGCTTTTCCTTAAGTCTGAAATTTTTCCCCGCCGCCGATATGAATACGTTCAATGGCCTTACGAGAAAGATAACCGCGCACACGGCCAGGGCCATTTCGACGCCGAAATGGGCGTGGAAGGACGCGATATCGAGATTGGCGGAGAGGAGGACGAAGAGCAGGCCGATGAGGAGCTCCACCAGCTGCGACTTGTAGCTCTTGAGGCGCTCGATCTGGCTTGACCGCGCGTACCCCACGAAAAGGCCGGCGATGGTGACGCTCAGCAGGCCGCTGTCGGGTACGACCGTGTTGGACACGGTCATGATCGCCAGGGCGCATCCCAGGATGAAAACGCTGAAAATATCGTCAGGAATCCATTCCCTGACGATGACCGACCGCAGAATGAAACCGGAGGCAAGACCGATGACGATTCCGAAGGCCAGGCGCAGGAAAAAGAAACCGACCGCGTACTCCCCCACGATCCACTCATAGCAAAGGAGGCTGATGAACACGCCGATCGGGTCGACGAGGATCGACTCCCAGTGGAGATAATCGTGTATGTTTTTCTTTGCGTTTATGCGTTTCAGAATCGGACCGATGACGGTCGGGCCGGTGACGATGACGAGGCTGGCGGCCATGAGCGAAAACGCCGGGGAGTATCCGTACAGGAGCGCGATGATCCCCGCCGTGCCGATCCATGTGGCAAGCACGCCGAGGGTGAGGGCGCGCCGGATCTCTTTTGAGACCAGTCGGTATCCGGACACGTTCAGGGTGAGTCCTCCCTCGAACAGGATGACCCCGACGCCGAGCTGCACGATCACCTGGAGTCCGTCGCCCAGGGAATCCGGATTGACTATTCCCAGCCCGTACCTGCCTGATCCGGCAATGATGCCCCCGATCAGAAGGGTGACGATGGAGGGTATGCGCAGCTTCCGCGCGAGGAAGATGAGGAGCATGCCGAAGAAGACCGCGGCTGTAAAGGTTATCATTATTTCGTTGAATTGCAACATGACGATCAAGCAGCGAAGGTGCGGTTTAATATTTTCTGTAAAATTATTCCATCGTTAGGCATGTGCCGGAATTCTACATCGGGTTTCGCGCAATCGCATCACATGAGAGCCTCACAATTCGATTACGCCTTCTGACAGGAAGCGACATGAAGGACACGTTCGTGGCGACGCCGTATATTTATTGACGGGCCCGCCTCTATGAGTGAGCATCGTTTGAAAAAAACGATATGGTCAGGGGCGGAATCGAACCGTCGACACGCGGATTTTCAGTCCGCTGCTCTACCGACTGAGCTACCTGACCACTTTAAAACGTAACACGAATAATATATACGATTAAAATGTCAATTATAAAACAATTGATGATTCAGGCGGTGATCATATCCGTTCTCCTGCTTGCGTGCACCGGGTTCGCGCTCCCCAGACACTCGTGGGAGTTCTATTACGAGAAGGGTTTGATACAGTATCGGGCCGGAATGTATACTGACTCCATGCTGAACATGGAGCTGTGCCTCGATGCAAATCCGCGCTGCTACAAGGCCGCCAATATTTTAGCCGGGATTTATCTTAAAAAGCAGATGAAGCTAAAGGCAAAAGATTACTACGAAACGTCTCTTCACATCAAGGATGATCAGGCTGATATCCATTGCGAGCTGGGCGTGCTGTATGAATTTTTCATCCAACGCGATCTGGCGTTCAAGCATTTTCACGGGCGGTCCGGATCGACCCGCGCAATATCAGGGCTATATGCAGCCTGGCGAGGTCCTTTCTGCAAAGGCATGACGCCAGGTCGGCGGAAGCGTATTTTAAGTCGGGCCGCGACCTGGCCATCAAGGAATCGGGAAAGATTTTATTGAAAGCTGATAAAGCCCGCGAAAAAGGGGCCTTCGGACAGGCCCTCCTCCTGTATGGAAACGTTATTTCGGTATGCCCGTGCATAGCCGATCCATATATGGGCAGGTATGAAATACATATGGCCCAAAATGATTTCCGCGCGGCCGCCGATGCGCTTGAACGGCTCAAGTCGGCAAGACCGGACTCCGAGAAGGCGTACGTGCTTCTGGCCGATCTCTATTTCACCAGGAGATTGCCGGGCAAGAGAAAGAAGCACCTGGACAGGGCGATCGAATATCTCCACAAGGCACTTCTTCTGAATCCGCGCAATTCAGACACCTGCTACGCCCTCGCTGCGGTTTACAGATATATCGGCAGGGACGTTGAGGCTCGTGCATGGGAGGAGAAGGGCAGGGAGCTTGAAAGCAACGCCGGGAAGGGTAAGTGATTATTTTTGTTCATTTTTTTTAATAACCGTGAGCCATGTCCGCGCGCATTTTTCAAGTCCACGGTTTGACAGGTGAACCTGCTCCCACTCGTTTGAGCGGTCAAGGTACAGACGGTCGTTGTCCGGTCCCTCGTATATCCCTTGCTTTCGGTCCGCTAGTCCGCGCTGCGCGCTCTGTACGTCACGGTTGAAGCCCGAGCCATTGAAGGTCGAGACTGCTATGTATATCGGAGCGATGACTCCCATGTTCCTTATGCTGCCGAGCATGTTCAGAAAGTTTTTCCTGTAATTTTTTTTATTCGTCTCGTCCCCGCTGGTGTTTTTCTCCGACCCGCCCTGGACCCAGAACATATGGGTGATCACAAAGCCGTTAGCCCGGGCTTCCCTGATTGCATTTACGATCCGGGAATGGAGATATCCCCCCGTCGTCCACTGATCAATGGTCGTCGAGCCCACGCCGATGGAAATAATCAGGACCTTATCGTACGGGCCGCGCCGTATGACAAGGTCGCCCAGCCTGGACCACACGCTTCCGCGGTCGCCGGTCGCTCCCAGGAGGGGGTCTTCCGCCCTGTAGCAGCGGCCCTTAAAAAGATTATAGACCGGATATTTCGGCCTATACGCGGTTTCGCCGTGATTTCCCGAGTTCGACTGTCCGAAAGCGAGCGCAACCATCGTCCGGCGCCCCTTAATGGCGTCGCAGGAAACCTGAATCCGGGAAGATACATCCGAATAACCGATCGATCCGGGCAAGAGATGATTTTTCAAGTCCATCAGGATGGGAAACGGCTGCAGGTAGTATTTATGGGATACGAGCCCGTACAGGTATGATGCGGCGATTGATGAAAGAAACATTCCGACGACGAGAATTTTTTTCATGAGTCACTCGATCCTTTTCGCCCTTCGTTTTTTCAGAGGATAGACCGTGTCATTCGGATCGATCGATTCAAGTTCTCCCGCCCTCAACGGTTCCGCGTATGATATGAGCGTGTCGGATTCTTTTACCGTGAATATGATTTTTCGTCGGAGTTTGTCCCCCGGGCCGGTGTTGCTTTTGAATTTGTATACCACGAGCTTTTCACCGGAGCCGATGCCGTCAAAAAGCCCCAGGTTGGTGATAATGCCGGAGTCGTTAACTTTAAGAACCCTTCCCCTGTAGGGTATCATTTCAAATACCCTTTCGGCCGTGCGGATGCTGAGATTGGGCAGCCTCTCTTTCCCGGTCTCGTTGACTGTAAACTGCCCGATGATGTATCCCTTGTGGTAATCCATCAGGCTGCAATCTAGCGAGAAAGAGCCGCCGGTTTCGTGATACGTACCGTACAAAATGTAATCTATGGGCGGGATCTCGCCGGCCGCGGTTTTGGATTCGATGACTTCCAGGCTATTATCGAGGTGCCCGTTGCCGCAGGTCAGCCCGCATGTAATTGCGGATCTCGCCTTCAAGCCGACCGGCCGCATCCTGCCGAACTGGTTGAGGACAAAGGTCACATGGTTTGCGACGACCACGCCGGCGTCAGGGTGAGGACCCATCATACCCGCGGGATCGAAGTTCAGCACCAGGAGATTCGGCACGTCCCGCGGCGGCTCCTCCCCCGAGTAGCCTTCGCGGTGATACAGCTGGTCCCTGCGTTTCATTATAGCCACGCTGAGCTTTTCCTGAATGGTCCTGTCCGGCGCGATCCGCGCGATCTCCTTCATCTCCTCGATGTAAAACCTGTTGAACCCCTGGCTATTGTAGTAATCCATGAGGCGCTTTCTCGCCTCCACGTTGAGAGGATTCAGGAGCAGGGTTCTGCGCAGGTACATGATCGCATGGTCGGGCAGGTCCATCCTCATCCTGCTCGCCGCAAGGCCGTAGTTTTCCATGCTGAGCTTCATCCGTTCCGGATTGCCTATCTTATAGTCCCGGAACACCAGAAAGTCCTCGAGCTTGAGCCTGGAGATAGAGTCCGCGGGGTCTTTTGCCAGCGCCTTTTCATATTCAGCGAGGGCCGCATCCTGCCTGCCCGCAAGCTCGTCCGCGGTCGCGAGGCTGTAAAACAGGGGGCCGTTCTCCGCGCCCTTGAGTGCGGTTTTGAAATAATCGGCCGCGCCGTCGTATTTTTTCTCCATGAGGGATATGTATCCCATGGTCCTGTTTGCGCGCAGGCTCGAGGGCTGGATCGCTATGGCTTTGGCGAGCGCCTCTTTGGCCTCATCCAGCAGGTCCTGATCTTCGGTGTTCAGGAAGTCGCGGAGAAGAACCTCGGCGTATACGATGTACCCCTTTGACGATTCGCTGTCGGAGTCTATGGCCTTTTCAATGTATGCGCGCGCCTCTTTGAGGCGATTTTCCCCGCTTTTAATTTCGGCGAAAAGCAGGAGGGACTCGTAGTGATACGGATTGATCCTGAGGATCGCCTCGAGGGTCCTCTGCGCCCATATCTTTTTACCCAGGTTGTAGTACACGAACGCTCTTCCGTAACGAGCGTCGAGGTTTTGACCGGAGAGGTTCTGGGCGCGGGTGAAATAGGCGAGCGCGCCCGTGTAGTTGCCCAAGGCGGTCATCACGTTTCCGAGGCCGACGAGGGAATCCGCCGACTTTTTATCAATGGCAAGTGCGGCGGTAAAACTATCGTACGCCTGGTCGTAGGCTTCAACCTCCAGATACGACTTCCCGAGCCCGACGAGTGCATCCTTGTACTTCGGATTGAGGGTGAGGGCGTTCCTGAAGCTGAGGATGGCCCTGCGGTAATTTTCCCTGTTCAGATAATTCCAGCCCTCTTTATTATAGGATATGGCGTTGGCGGCGCCGACATCGCCGGGCAGGAGCAATGCGGCGATGCAGAGCGACAGGATAAATGCTACTGACGCCGACAGGTGCAAATGTTTCATATGGGGTCGAATTCTCATGGTGTTACATCAGGCAACAAACCCTATCATAGGTCAACAGTTTGACAATAAAGTCAAGTGAAATATGTCTCATGTGTCGGGGCATCAAGCAAATCGTCAAAAACACTTGACAAATATTTTTTATTTTAAATTAGATTCCTGATGCACTTCATCCGTTCATGCCGTTGATCACGAATTGCCGGCAGTAGGGTTGCCGCATAGGGGAGAACGATGTATCCGATACTATTCAGCTATAAATTCATCAACATCGGCTCGTACGGGCTTATGCTCGGACTTGCCTTTTATCTCGCTTTTCTCCTGACTGAACGGGAATTGAAGCTGAGGGGCAAAGACCCCGAGCTGGCATACAAGCTTCTCCTCGTCATCATACCGAGCGCGATCGTGGGTTCGAAGCTTTTCAATATTTTCGAGAGTTGGGGGGAATTCTTGCGCGACCCGGTGGGCATGATCTTCTCCGGTGCAGGGCTTGCGGTCTACGGCGGGCTGATCTTTTCCCTTGCAGCCTCCATATTCGTCATTAAAAAGAACAAGGAAAAGATCCTTGAGATATTCGATCTCACCGCACCCGCCATCGCCCTGGGGTACGCCGTCGGCAGGATTGGATGCCACGTCTCGGGAGACGGATGTTACGGGATCCCGACCTCCTCGTTTCTCGGCACGGCATATCCGAACGGGATCGTACCCACAAGCATAAACGTGTATCCTACCCCTCTGTTTGAATCATTTGTTTCCTTCCTTTTTTTTGCTTATCTCCTGAAGCTCCGGAAGAGGGAAATGCCCGCGGGCAAGCTCTTTTTCATCTATCTTATCCTGAATGGGGTTGCGCGCTTCCTTGTTGAATTCATTAGGCTGAATCCCAAGGAGCTCTTCGGGCTCACCCAGGCCCAGATCATCGCGGTCCTTTTGGTCGTGACCGGCTTCCTCGGTTGGTTCATGGTGGAGAGAAGGTATCGCCCCGCAGCATGATCCTCCTTCCCGGCGGGGCGGAGGGATGAGCGGCACGTCCCTCATGTACAGGGACATGTTCTTTATTCTCATGTCGGCCTTCGGCTTCGCCCTCTCCGCAGTGTTTGCGAAGCTGGTCATGAACTCCTCGCCCATTACCGCCTTTGAGCTCACATTTTTCAGGTTCGCGGCCGGTTTCGTGATGGCTGCGTTTTATATGGGAGTGAATAGAGTGCCGCTCAGGCCGAAAAACCCGGTATATGTAAGTCTCCGGGCGGTCTTCAACGTGGCCGCGGCCGTATTTTTCTTTCTTGCGGTGGAGTATACAACCGTGACGAAATCGAACCTGCTCAACATGACCTACCCGATATTCGTCTTTATCCTCGCACCCTACATCAATAAGGAAAAGATACCGCGGCTGCACTATCTTTTCCTCGCGCTGGGCACGGCCGGCATTTATCTGGTCCTCATGCCGGACACGGGCGTATTTCACCTGAATGCGGTCAACAGGGGCGACATGTACGGTCTCGTCTCCGGCCTGTGCGCCGGATTCGCAATCGCATACCTGCGTCAGGCGAGAAAGCAGGATTCGACCCCGGTTATACTCTTTTACCATATGGGGGCTGGCATGCTGCTCACATTCTTTCTGGCGGTCCCCGGATTCAGCGCGCCGAAGGGCATGGCGCTGGCGTACGTGGTCCTCGCGACCCTTGCCTCTCTGGCGGCCCAGCTGTTCCTTACCATCGGATACAGGTCCATACACGCGGCCGCGGGGGCGATCGTTTCATGCAGCAGAATATTCATCGCCGCGCTTCTTGGAGTGAGCATTTTTGCCGATCCCCTTACGCTCAACATAATCGCAGGCGGGATCGTGATCATCATTTCGCTGATCGGCGTAAGCGGTATCGTGGGCCGGACAACAAACCGGGGAATTGCATCAAAATGAGCGGGGCATTCGCCCTGGTCTACTTTATGTTGTACTTCTTCTTGAATTTTTCCACGCGGCCGGCGGTGTCGACGATCTTCTGCTTTTTGGTATAGAAGGGGTGGCAATTTGAGCAGATTTCCACATGGAGTTTCTGGATCGTGGATTTCGTTTTGATCTCATTGCCGCACGCGCACTTTATTACCGTTTCCTTGTATTCCGGATGTATGTTCGGCTTCATTGCAGTCTCCTCACCCTTACGAATTCATGGCCTTGAAAAAGGCCTTGTTGTTCTTGGTGACCTTCATTTTTTCCACGAGCAGCTCCATCGCCTCCGTGGGGCTCATCGAAGAGAGCGCTTTTCTCAGGACCCATAATTTATTCAGCTCCTCTTCGTCAAGGAGCAATTCCTCTTTTCTCGTGCCGGACTTGTTGATGTCTATGGCGGGGAATATGCGCCGGTCCACGAGCTTGCGGTCGAGGAGGAGCTCGCTGTTGCCCGTTCCCTTGAACTCCTCGAAGATGACCTCATCCATCCGCGAGCCGGTGTCGATGAGCGCGGTGGCCAGTATCGTGAGGCTTCCGCCCTCCTCGATGTTCCGGGCCGCGCCGAAGAAGCGCTTCGGCCTGTGCAGGGCATTGGAGTCGACCCCGCCGGAGAGGATCTTGCCGCTCGTCGGGACGACCTGGTTGTAGGCCCGGGCGAGACGGGTGATGGAGTCGAGGAGTATGACCACGTCCATCTTGTGCTCGACGAGGCGCTTCGCCTTCTCGAGCACCATCTCGACGACCTGGACGTGGCGGCTTGCCGGCTCGTCGAAGGTGGAGGATATGACCTCGCCCTTTACCGAGCGCTGCATGTCGGTCACTTCCTCGGGCCTCTCGTCGATCAGGAGCACGATGAGGTATATCTCAGGATGGTTGGTGGTGATCGAATTGGCTATCTTCTGCAAGAGGATCGTCTTACCGGTCCTCGGGGGCGCCACGATGAGCGCGCGCTGCCCCTTGCCGATCGGCGTCATGATGTTCACGATCCGCATGTCGACGTTGGCGGTATCGGTCTCGAGGTTGATCCTTTCCATCGGATACAGCGGCGTGAGGTTGTCGAAGAAAACCCGCTTCTGGAGATTTTCCGGGTTCTCGAAGTTCACCGCCTCGATCCGGAGCAGTGCGAAGAACCGCTCGTTGTCCTTCGGCGGGCGGATCTGGCCGGCGATCGTATCTCCGGTTTTGAGGCCGAAAAGCCTGATCTGGGACGGGGAGACGTATATGTCGTCGGGGCCCGGCAGATAGTTGTAGTTCGGAGAACGCAGGAAGCCGTATCCGTCCGAGAGTATTTCAAGCACTCCGCTTGAAAATATGAGGCCTTTCTGTTCGGTCTGCGATTTGAGGATCTCCAGGATCAGGTCCTGTTTTTTCATTCCGTAGACGCGTTCGATGCCCATGTCCTTCGCAAGGCTGACCAGCTCGTTGATCTTTTTGGATTTCAACTCGGCGAGATCGAGCCACGTTTCCGATGATGTTTTGCCGTTGCCGTTCGACGCGGTGATTTCCTGCGCGGAATTGTTCGCCGTCGAACCGGTCTCGCTCGTTTCAATCCCGTTGTTCAGATTGTTTTCAGAACTCTTATTGGACTTTGCAGATTCAGTCATTCGTCCCATACTTTAACCTTGTTTGACTAATAATAATTTGTGTTGAATAATGAGATTACAATCTCACATAATTCGGAGGATAATAATGCCTTAAAATTGTTTTAACCTAAAATATAGGGAAAAATACCTAAGATGGCATGGAGGCGCCGAATTGAATTATTTTATGACAATTTACGGAATAATGAATTTACGTCAAGAAAATTATCGATTCAGATGTAATGGAATATAACAAAAAAATTATGTCATTTCAAGTTTTTTTTATTTTTTTCCCGTATGGCTCCACGGCTTACGTTAACAAAGATTATGTAACAACGATAAGGTTACATTTGTATCCCGTGCTTTTTCATCTTCTGGGTGAGCGTCTTGCGGCTCACCTTGAGAGACCGCGCCGCGGACAGCGGGTCCTTGCTGTCTTTTAACAGATCAACGAGCACGAGGCGTTCGACCGCGGCCATGATCTCATCCAGGGACTTGGAGCGGATGTCCAGTCCCGGTATGAGCGAGCCATCCTTTTCATCGGATTCACGGCTGCAGTAGAGGAGAAATCCCACCTTTTTGCGCTTGCTCATGAGCGGTATCTTCTCGTAGTGAATCATCAGCTCGCGGTTGAAAAACACGAGCCCGCCGCTTTGCCTGTCCGGCAGCAGCTCGTTTTTATCGACGTCCCGTATCGTCCTCTCAACAAACTCCACGTCGACGTCCTTTTTGAACTGTTTTCTGTACGCCTCTTCGAAATGGCCGTTGTAGAAGATGGTCTTTCCGGCAGCGTTCACCGCGTAGAGGGGACGCGGAAGATGCTCGAGGATCAAGAATATCATCCATTCCAGGACCTGGTCCTCCTTCTGCCGCGTCATCTCCTTTTCCGATTCGACGCGCGGGCGTTCGGGCATCTCCACGGCCGTGAACAGCTCGAGCCTGGTCCATGTTCCCTGCTCCTCGCCGAATATGTTTATGACGATGAACTCCCTGATGCCGCCGTAAGGGAGCAGTTCGTCGAAAGTCATTTTTCTTGCGAGCCTGGTGACGAATTCATCGGTCCTGAGGTTTTCAACGCGCGCGATGTCGGAAAGCTCGGATACCACGTTATCCTTATGCAATATGCCGATGAGGAGCCCGCGTTTGGACACCACGGGAATTATCGGGACATCGTGGGCGTAGAAGAGCCGGACGATATCCTCCGGACGCCGGTGATCGGGCGTATACGGGTTTTCCTCGAAGGAGCGCTCCTGATCGGAGCTATGGCCTTTCGTCTCTTTCATCGGAATCCCAGGACATCGTACATTGAATACAGGCCCGCGGGCTTTCCGTCAAGATATTCGATCGCCTCCACCGCCCCCTTGGCCAAGGAGCTCCTGCTCGTCGCCCGGTGCGTGAGCTCTATCCGCTCTCCCATGCCGTTGAAGAAAACCGTATGGTCCCCCACGATATCGCCTCCCCTCATCGCCAGGACACCTATCTCTTTGTGCGTCCGCTCCCCGACAGGGCCTTCGCGGCCGTACACCTCCCTGGCGTCATTCAGTCCCTTCATGCCCGCTTTGACGATCTCGACCAGCCTTCTGGCGGTGCCTGAGGGCGCGTCCTTTTTAAAACGGTGATGGGCCTCGAATATCTCCACGTCGTACCCTTGCGGCAGGGCGGCGGCCGCGATCTCGGCGAGCCTGAACAGCAGGTTCACCCCCGGCGACATGTTGGGAGACAGGAGCACCGGGATTTCCCCGCCGGCGTCCTCGACCGCCTTTTTTTCATCGGGGTTGAATCCCGTGGTTCCGATCACCAGGGGCTTTCCCTTCCTGCGTGCGGCGCCGGCGAGCGACACGCTCGCGTGCGGCGAGGAAAAATCGATGATTCCGTCGGATTTTGCGATATCGTCTTCATTGATTTTCGATACCGGGACGCCGAGATCCCCGACATGTATGAGCGAGCCCGCGTCGCTGCCGAAACCGCGGGCATGTTCGGTATCGAACGCGCCTGCAATTGAATGACCGCGCTCCAGGGCGGCCCCGAGCACCTCGAGCCCCATCCTTCCGCATATGCCGCATATGCAGAGCTTCATGCCAGCTTGACCCCGTATTCTTGCAAGGCCGTGCGGAGCCTGGCCCGGTTCTCGTCCGACAGGGGGACGAGAGGGAGCCTGAGCTCGCCGGTGCAATGCCCCGCCATCTCCATCGCGGCCTTTATGGGGATCGGATTCGTTTCCAGAAACATCGCGCGGCAGAGGGGGAGGAGCCGGTAGAACTGCTTTTTTGAATCGCCGATGCTCCCCTGGTTGAAAAGCGTCACCACCCTTTTCACATCGGAAGGCAGCAGGTTGGACAGGACGCTGATGATCCCTTTTCCCCCGATGGCCATGAAAGGAAGGAGGATATTGTCATCGCCGGATAGAAGGGTGATCCGGTCTCCGCAGAGCTCGTACAATTCCATCATCTGAACGATATCGCCGGATGCCTCCTTCATCGCGGCCACGTTATCCACGCGCTTCAGCAGCTCATCGATGCTGGCCGGCAGGAAATTCACGCCCGTACGGCCGGGTATGTTGTAGAGGATGACCGGTATCCGGATTGATTTCGCGACTTTCTCGAAATGCGCGATAAGCCCGCGCTGGGTCGGCTTGTTGTAATAGGGATTCACCTGCAGCACCGCGTCGACGCCCGCTTCCTCGGCCTCGCGCGACAGCCATACCGCCTCCTCCGTGGAATTGGCGCCCGTGCCTGCGATGACCTTCACCCTGCCTCCCACCAGGCCGACGATCCGCTTGACGTATTCCCGGTGCTCGTCGAATGAAAGCGTGGGAGATTCGCCGGTGGTGCCCAGGGGGACCACCCCGTCGATTCCGCTTCCGATCTGCATCTCGACCAGCTTTTCCAGAGACGCGTAGTCGATCGTTCCGTTCTTAAACGGCGTTATCAGCGCGGTATATACTCCCTCAAACATTACACTATCCTGATCGATGATGTTGGGATCATTTTCGAAATTCCCCGTCGATGATCCCAGAGCCGTCAGTGTTTCCTTTTCCCATGCGATGCGGTTGGTTCTTTTTCAGCCACCCCGCCCAACCTTTCATTGAAGTATTCGATATTGAACTTTTTTTCCGGGAAATCATCTTCAAACAAATACAGTATCAGATACCGCTCCGCCTTCAATGATTCAAACTTTATCGGATACGCGTATACCTTAATCCATTCCCTGCCCGCGGTTATGACGATCCTGACCCGGTCCCTCTTTTTCAGACCCTTGTCGTCGATCAGGATATCCTTTTTGAGGACATAGACGTTTTTTTCCTTTTTTTTCAGCAGCGACTCGTCGGTCTTGGTCACCAGGCTCGAGCAGGAAAGAAGGGGAAACAGCAACATTACAGGAATCATCATCCGCATCAAGATTTAATCCACCTCATTGATTTGTTCGGCGTCAGTAGTAGCCCATGAATAACTTCATTGTCAACAAGAAAAAGGATCATTTGTGATACGCGGTTCCGTATCCCGTAGCCACCAGCTTGTCCCCGCCCCCCCTGACCTCGATGCTCCACACGCTTATTTTTCTGCCGATGCTGACCGGCGTTCCTTCCGCGAAAATTTTTTCCCCATCGATTGCCGAGGTATGATAATTAATGAAAAAATTCACGGCGATCGCCATCACGCCCGTGCTGTTGCACGCCACCGCGAAGGCCTGGTCGGCGACCGCGTGGATGATCGCACCGTGGGCCCGCTCCACCGCGTTCAGGTGCTCGGGCCTGAGCGTAAGCGAGCAGCGTGCGTATCCCTCCCGCACCTCTTCGACCTCGATGCCGAGAAAGGTTGCGAACGGGTCCCGCCCCACGATTTCGCGCGCGTATTCGAGCGGGTTATCAATCGAATGAACTTCCGCCAT
>CAZHAD010000015.1:21826-23437 GCA_964529965.1 uncultured Leptospirales bacterium
ATTCAAAATATATTTAGTCAAGAGTATTTCACTTCTTCACGTGTGGGTTGTAATAGCCGAGCCTCATGGCGGGGAACTCCTTTTTAATAAGATTGAGGAGGTTAAGGATTCCGACCGGCCCGGATTCACGGAACCCGATCCTCTCGAAATAAAAATCAGGATCGATGTTCAGGTTCCTCGTCTGGAGCATATGGACCGGGAATCGCCGTAGAAATGAGATGAGCCCTTCCGCTTCGGTTTCCATGTCGGTAAAGCCTGGAAGGAAAAAAAGGTTTATGGACACGAAAATCCCGGCGCTCAGCGCAGCGTCGATGGAGCGCAGCACGTCATCGAAGCGGTAACCGCTCGGCCGGTAATAACGCTCATAATACTCCCTGGTCGGGGAGTTGAGGCTTATCCTGACTGAATCAAGGCCCGCACGGACAAGCTCCTGCAAACCTGGGGGGATGGAGCCGTTCGTGTTGAGATTGATCGTGCCCTTTCCTGTTTTTTCCCGCACCAGCCTTATTGCTTCGGCAAGCTCGGAGGCGCGCAGAAGGGGCTCGCCCTCGCATCCCTGGCCGAAGCTTGCGACCTCGCCCCCGGATGCGGTGAAATGGCGCAGGATCACCTCGGCGATCTCTTCGGCTGAGGGCTCGAACCCGAGCCTGTCCTGGGATGCGGGAAAAGGCGAGCCGCTCTTCTGGAAGGAAAGGCAGCCGGCGCATGCGGCATTGCAGGCGGGTGTGGTGGGAACCGGAGCCTCGTATCTTCCCAGAAAGAAGTTCCGGCTGCACAGGCACCGGTAGAAGCTCGCGCATTTCGAGAGCTGTTTGATGAGCCTGTTTTCAGGGTATCGGTCCTCAAGCGATGTGATCGCTGCCTTGAGCTCCCGGTCGTTTTCATGAATGGCCGGGTCCGAGCGCACGTCTTCGTCTATGCGCAGCGCGGGGATAACAAAATCGCCGTCGATCACGGCCACGCCGGTGTAAGCCCACATCGGCAGCACCGGGGCGTTATTCGTCGGTATATATGCGGGAAGATATGTCCGGAGGTATGATGACGCGGGGAAGGCGGACACGGCCGTGATTTCGTCTCCGAAGGGAGAGGCTTCGATACGCCTGAAGCCGGAGACGCCCGAGTTGCAGGATACCGGTTGCCGACCCGGCAGGGAAAAGAGCACGCTTCCGTCTGGAAGCTCGATCAGGTCTTCCGGGCCGATTCTTACGAAGCGGTTCCCGGTCCGAAAAGCGGGTGATTCGCCCGGGTAATCCCACACGCGGCCTGAATTGTCCGCGTACGCGAGGCAGAGTTCCTTATTCCCTTTTCCCATGCCGCGCCGTTTTTCTGTTCAATCTCCGCTCAAGCGTGCGGATGACCCGTGTATAATGCCGCTGAGTTTTTTTCAACAGCGCGTATTCCCGATCATGCCGCATCCATGCCGTGTCCCTGCCCTGAGCAGTGAGCTCTTTTTTGCGGGAAAGCCTGCGTGTGCGCGCGTCCCGCCATCGGCTCCTCATCGCTGCAATCCGGGCCAGCAAATCTTTTTCATTCATAACGCAGAATAAGTCTATTTGAGTTAAGTATCCCCTTTCTTCATATTTTCCTTCCTCAATATGACATCAAACCTTA
>CAZHAD010000015.1:23537-25282 GCA_964529965.1 uncultured Leptospirales bacterium
TCCCCCTTTCTTACAGGTGTTTTATGGATAGTAATCAGTCGCGTGGAGGAAGGTTGATTTGTTCGAATTCATATATGATTATCCCGCACAGCACGATCGCTGCCGTACCGGCCCTGAGCTGTGTGAACCCGAAATTGACCGGAATCCATCCGGAGGCCGAGGCACGCTCGATCTCCCTTTTGCTGAAGCCGCCCTCGGGTCCGACGAGCAGGGCGGCTTTGGCCGGCCCGGCTGCTGCCGGGTCCAGGGCCTGTCTGAGTGAGGCGTCCGAGCCGGGGTGGGCGATGATGCGTATCCCGTCGTCGACCGCGGCTATCGCCTCCTCGAAGGAATGGAGCCGCGCGACTTCGGGCACCGAATCGCGCATGCACTGCTTCGAAGCCTCGATCGCCTTGCGCTTCCAGCGCTTCATCCTTTCCCTGTCGTCGGTGATGCGCGGCACCGACCTCTCGCACATGATCGGAAGTATCCGGGCCACCCCCAGCTCGACCGATTTCTCGACGACCGTGTCGAAGCTCTTTCCCTTGAGAATTCCCATGCACAGAGTGACCTCCGGGGGCGAGGGCGCGTGTGCTCCCCGGCCCACCACCTCCGCCTCGATCCATGAGTCGGTTATTCGCACGATGCGGGCCTGCAGGCGGGCGCCGGTTTCGGTTCTAAGCGCCACCAGATCACCACGCCTGACGCGGCGCACCCTGGAAAGATGCCTGAAGTCATCGCCCTCTATCCTGTACTTGTTGTTTACGACGCCTGATGTGACGAAGAATTGAGGCATCACCCCCCCCTTAAAGTCCTGCTATTCGCCCAGCTTTTCGGGCCTGAAGATTTTTTTGTCAAAAGAGGCGGTCTCGTCGAAACCGGTGAAATTCATGATAGTCACCGTTCCCTGTCTGATGTTCATCATGTCATACCTGACCGGGATGGTTCGCGTGTCGTTCTCCAGAACCTTGGCGATGGTCATGAACTTGAAGATGGCTTTGTCCCGGTCGAGAAAATCAATGCGCAGGGGTATGAACCGGTCCCTGGTCACATACATGGTCAACGCCCCGTATTCGCCGTCCTTCGCGATAGGATGGAGCGCGAGCTTATAGGCGTCGGCGCCCTTGATGAAGGCCGGCCCCTGCATGGACGCGGTGTAGTTGCTCTGGAAGGAGACATGGGCGAGGTCAATATAGGTAAAGTTCGTGGACAGGATCTCATCGTAC
Organism: uncultured Leptospirales bacterium; assembly: GCA_964529965.1. Lineage (GTDB taxonomy): Bacteria > Spirochaetota > UBA4802 > UBA4802 > UBA5550 > RBG-16-49-21. Next base: position 24,743 of record CAZHAD010000015.1, read on the forward strand.
TTGTCGATCCCCATCTTGTGTAATAGCTTCAGCGCGGGAACGTCATAGACCCATATTTCCTCTCCCCCGAGGTTGTAGAGTATTTTGAGCTGATCGCCCCGTTCGTTGCTGGTAAAGGTGAATAGGGAATCCTCACCCGAGATAAGTCCCTTGAAGCTCAGGAAAGACGAGGTCCCGTCCGGCCTTATATGCTTCATCGCGCCCCTGACGATGCCCGGGGGATACTTTAATATTCCGTCCACCCGGGCAAGGACTCCCTGGGCGTTCAGCTCAATCTTCCTTTCCGTCTGCGATACGGAGGCCCTGTCGAAGAGGAACAGGGCTGGGAGGACGAGAAATAAGAGGTGAATGCGCTTCATAAGATTTTTCTCATCCCGTTTTGCGCTTGTTGTGCCGCACTATTCGACAATACGGCGGAGTTCGAAATAAATTGCCAACACTAATCACGGATTAAATATAAAGAATAATATCGATCAATGTGTCAGCAGGGTTGACAAGGAATTTATTTTGCAAAAGTTAAAAAAAATCACGTTTTTTTTT
>CAZHAD010000015.1:25382-29617 GCA_964529965.1 uncultured Leptospirales bacterium
AGTAGTCGGCCTAAATATAAACATAGGCGAAACGGTTACGATCGGACCCGAAATTGGCTGCAAGTATGTTTATAATTGGGGTAAACAGAACCGTGACATATATGACTGGGTGGCACCTCTTGATGTGTGGAGCGGCATTCCGATCAATATAAATGATAACAGGGAGAGTCTCAAGCTTAGGGGTTATGAGCTTTTCGCCACTATTTCAATCATGTTTCGTGTATCAGGTGACAATTATCAGGATTAAACCACACCTCCAAACAACACACAACTTCAAGGCCGGCCGTAAAAGGCCGGCCTTGGCATATCCAGCCGGGCACAATGTATGTTGCAAAATTGAGAAAGCTCCGGCAAGAAAATTTTTGCTGAAATATCCGTCCACGTTGCGGGCGGGTCTCCTGTAAAGGCTACCAGATGAAGTAAAGCGGGTTCAGGTCACGGCCGTGCCTCATGATGGTGAAGTGGAGGTGCGGCCCGGTCGACCAGCCGGTCGAGCCGACGCGGCCGATCATGTCCTTCATCGTCACCCAGTCCCCGTTTTTGACATTGATCGAACTCAGGTGCCCGTACAGGGTGGTGTATCCGTCGTAATGCTGGATCATTATGGTTTTGCCGAACCCTCCGCGCCAGCCCGTGAAAATGACCATGCCTTCCCTTGCGGGGAATATCGGTGTGCCGAAATTCGATCCGATGTCGACCCCGTTATGGTATTTGACCATGCCCTCCTCCATGAAGGGGTGCACCCTGTCCCCGAACAATGAGGTGAAGTTTCCCATCACCGGCGACTGGAAGATGTTTTTTATTTTATAAAGCTGCTCGATCGCGCTGTTTACGACGGCCGGCCTGGCCCCCTTGAAGAAGACGAACCTGATGTCATCTGTGGATATTATTTTAAAAGGGGTGGGCAAAAAATCGCCGCGCACGTCTCCTGAAAAATCCAGACGCATCTTCATCCTTAATACGTCTATCATGTCGTCAAAGGCCATGAGGACCCCGTCTTCGCATGGAACAACGATGTCGATGCCCTGCCTGGGCGTGAGCGAGCGGATGAAGGGATTCGCGGCGATGAGGGTGTCGATGGTCACCCTGTACTGATACGCCACGTCCCAGTAGGATTCGCCCGGGGCCATATGGTGGACCTTGATGGAGACCCCCGCGTTGTGGGGATAGCTTTTCAATACCCGGATATATTCTCCTGCATCGGTGAACAGGGGGAACCCATCCCTCAGCACATACGAGCCCTTCGGGACCTTGACGCGGTCACTGACCAGGGCCGTTATCACATTCCCCAGCAAAAGTATGGCCGTAAGGGCGGCGGATACGATGGCCAGGTATCCCTTGATCATGCGGATCTGGTATCTGGTTAACGGTATCCATGTAAACATCATTTTTCCCCCAGCTTCCTGGATTTCAACGCCGCTTTTTCCACCGCGTCCATGACGATTCCCGAGAACCCGCTCCTTTCAAGGGCGTATATTCCCTCTATCGTGGCTCCTCCGGGGGAAGCCACCTTGCCTCTCAGTGTGATGGGATCCTCTCCGGTCTCCAGCAGGTATCGTGCCGATCCGAACACGGTCTGGGCGGCCAGAAGGAGCGATGCTTCACGCGGAATGCCGAGCTTTACGCCGCCGTCCGCGAGCGCCTGGATAAATGTGAACACGTACGCGGGGCCGCTTCCGGAAAGCCCGGTCACCGCATCAATGAGCTTCTCGGGCAGCACCAGCACCTTTCCTATGTGCGCGAATACGTGCTCCACCTCTTTCAACAGGTGCTCTTCGACGTTCCGGTTCGGCGAGATTACCGACATTCCCTCACCGACCAGAGCCGGCATGTTCGGCATGACGCGCACGACCTTTGCCGCATGACCGAGGATCCCTTCAATCGATGAGAGGGCGACCCCCGCCGCAATCGAGACGATGACCTTGTCCGGCGTCACCCTCTCCCTTATCGACTCGAGCACCGAGGCGACTCCGTCCGGCTTCACCGCGATTACAATGACCGTCGATTGCCGGGCCAGCTCCCCGGGCGCGGATGCGATGCCGATGCCGTATTCACGCAACAGGGTGTCTGTCTTGCCCGCATCGATGTCGTAGGCCAGGATGAGCTTCGGGTCATAGCTTTTTGAAAGCCTCGCAAGAACGGCCGCGCCCATGTTTCCCGCGCCGATACAGCCTATGATATTTTTCCTGCCGGCCACACCTCAACTCCTCTGCCCGAATATCGCGGTGCCGATACGCACCATGGTCGAGCCCTCCTCTGCGGCGATCCGGTAATCCGAGGACATTCCCATCGAAAGCTCTTCCAACTCAAGGCCCAGGCTATTGCTGAGCTCATCCCTCAATTCTTTCGTGATCCTGAAGCTTTTCCGTACCGCGCCTTCGTCGTCGGTGAACGGGGCCATGCTCATGAGCCCGATGAGATCCAGATTCCCAAGCCCCAGTATCTGCCGTGCAAGCTCCCCGGCCGATTCCGGCTGGATCCCGCTCTTGCTTCCCTCCCCCGAGGCGTTCACCTGTATCAATATGCGTTGCTTTTTGCCGCTCCGACCGGCTTCGATATCCACCTTTTGCGCGGTGCCCAGCTTGTCTATGGACTGGATGCAATTGAAAAGCTCCACCGCTTCGCGCGCCTTGTTCGATTGCAGATGGCCGATCATGTGTACGGTGTAATCGCCCTTTAAGAGGGGGATTTTCCGGCCCGCCTCCTGCACCCTGTTCTCTCCGAAAAGCCGTATCCCTGAATCGATCGCCTCCTGCACGACCGCTGCCTCGACCCTCTTGCACACAGCCATGATGCGAATCGCATCAGGAGGCCTTCCCTGAGAAACGGAAATTTCGGCCAGCTCGCGCCGTATCCGGTTATAGTTGTCGATAACGGTCATTGGGAATCAGACTTGACGCTTAACAAGTCAACTTTATGTAAATCAAACTCCTGGGCTGAATCGCCCAATAGCAACAGGCAGCGCGGTTAATCTCTCACCGTCGTTCAGGTGGAGAAAAAACCCGATTTAAATTTTTTGTCTTTATATTACAGCGTAAAAAAAATGCAAGCGTTTTATTGCTCGATGATTTTCAGTATCGACGCCTTCTCCCTGCCCGGAGCGGGCGGTATGCTCTTCGGATAGCCTATGACTATCGGCGCGATGATTCTATACTCGGGACCCATGCCGAGCTCCTTGCGCAGGGCCGGGTCCTGGATATCCGACCCGAGGTTGACCCAGCAGGTCCCGAGCCCGCGCGCGGCCGCCGCGTTCATTAGATACACGGCGAACAGGGCGCAGTCGACCGGGAGCATCCGATGTCCCGCCGGACCGCCGATGATTATCAGTGCGGGCGCGTTGTAAAAGACATTGAAATTCTCGTTCCGCAGCCCGCCCTCGTACTTTTTGATGTAATCCTTTGGGTCCGCCTCGATGCGGGCGAGGAGGTTTTTCTTGCTCTCGTCAGATATTCGTTTTATCATGGACCCGCTGTTGACGATGACGAACTGCCACGGCTGCCCGTTCCCGGAGCTGGGCGCGAGCGTGCTTTCTTGTATCAATTCTTTTAACACATCGGTCGATAGCGGTTGATCCTTATAATCCCGGATTGAACGGCGGTTTTTTATTAATTCATCGTAATTCATACGATATCTCCTGTTCAAATTTTCGAATCGAGAGCGGCTCTCCTACCCAGTTCGTACGCCTCCTGTTTGGCTTTTTCATTTCCGTCTATTTCGCCCCTTGCGGACGCCGAGGCCATAACCGCGCCGATCCAGCGAAGCTTGGTGAAGTCCGCGGTCGTTTTAAAGCTGTGGACGATCGGGTCGGCGGTGGAGACGTTCGGGTCGCCGCATACCGTGATCAGCCCGATGCGCTTTCCCTTCATTTTAGGATAATAGAACCTGTGCCAGAGCCAATCCGCGTCGAAGAAGGCGCACCAGCGGTCTAGGTAGGCCTTCATCTGCGCGGTCATGGCCCAGAAATAAACGGGACAGCTGTGGATGACGGCGTCGGCCTCGAGAATCTTTTCATGTATCTGCGGCATGTCGTCCTTGACGGCGCACACCCCGGTTTCGTTGCACTTCTCGCAGTTCAGGCACCCTGAGATTTTTTTCCTGCACAGGATGATCTTTTCAGTCTCGGCGCCCTCGTCATGTGCTCCCGCGAGCGCCCGGTCGAGGAGAATGTCGCTGTTCCCTCCGATGCGGGGGCTTCCCATCACGCCCAGGATTTTCACTTCGTGCCTCCTGTGATA
>CAZHAD010000015.1:29717-38878 GCA_964529965.1 uncultured Leptospirales bacterium
GGATTCCCCGTCCATGGTAATTGCGAGGAAGGGGCACCTTTCCGCGCATATGCCGCAGCCGGTGCATGAGTCGTTCGGTTCCGCCGCGTAACCCGATGGCGCGAGAAACGGCACCGAGCCCTTGAGCTTGTTCCACATGAGCATGCCCATGCAGCAGCAGCTGCAGCAGTTGCATATGGCCATGAGCCTCTTTCCCATCTCTTTTTTGAAGTATGCGGTGTGCACGTCCCCGCGGGCGCGGGCCTTTTCCAGCACCTTCACCGCCTCCTCCTGCGTGCATTTTCTGAACAGCGGGTTATGGGCGGCGATGAAGGACGCGAAGGGGTCCCCCATCATCAGGCAGACCTCCTGCTCCTGCTCGGGCAGGCAGGGGTGCGGCTGGTTCTGCCTGCAGGCGCACCTTCCCACCGCGATCGCCTCCGGGTTCTCCATCACGATATCGCGTGCTATCGCAAAAGGCACCACCCTCTCCGGCACCGGATAGCGGACCGGTTCGTTCAGGGTGACCAGCTTGAGCGCGTCGCCGTGCCGCATCACCTTGCCGTGATATATGTTGGTGTCCCTGCTCGGAGCCAGCTGGGCGATCTGCTGGACGTATGCGCCGAGCAGCTCGTCCACCGAGGAGCCCGGCTTCTCGTCCTCTCCCACCGTGGGAAACCCGAGGGTCCGGAGTACGGCCCGGACGAAGCGGTCGGTATGCTTGAGGTAGAGATAGGCTATGTAGAAGTCCTGCTTGTCCTGCGTAGAATAGAAGTCGAACAGGTCTTTAAGGGTTTTATCGTGCATGATGTCCTCCGCGCATAGTTATTCATTCACGCTTCCCGGTCAGGGGCCCTGGCAAGCATTTTTTCAATAAAACTTTCTTTACTTTTAACCCCCTGCTTTTCATCCTGGCACAAAATGATACGAGGTGTATTTATGAACGTTCTTATATTCGGACCAAATGGAAGCGGCAAGGGGACCCAGGGCGCGATTATCCAGAAAAAGTATAATGTCGCCCATATCGAATCCGGGGTCATTTTCAGGGAGAACATAAAGGGCGGGACCGAGTTGGGTAAAAAGGCGAAGGAATACATAGACCGGGGCGACCTGGTGCCCGATGATATCACCATTCCGATGATCCTGGAGCGGCTGAAAAAGGACGACTGCAAACAGGGATGGCTCCTGGACGGATTTCCGCGCAACCCCGAGCAGGCGAAGGCGCTGGACGCCGCGCTCGCAAAAGCGGGGATGAAGCTCGACTATGTCGTCGAGATCGTGCTCGACAGGGAAACGGCGAAGAAAAGGATCATGGGAAGGAGGCTTTGCGCGAACGACAATAATCATCCGAACAATATATTTATCGACGCCATAAAGCCGGCTGAAAAGGGGGGCGAGGCGGTATGCCGGGTGTGCGGAGGCAGTCTTTCCGCACGGTCCGACGACCAGGACGAGGCAGCCATCAACAAACGGCACGCCATCTATTACGACACGAACAGCGGCACGCTGGCGGCGGTGGCGTACTTTAGAAGGTCGGCGAATAACAACGGGACGCCCCGAATAATCGAGCTGGACGGGAAACCGGGAGTGAAGGAGGTCAGCGGCCAGCTTATGAAGGAGCTCGGCTGAACGCCCCCACCCGGACGGGATAATAGGCTTGACAACAGGTTAGGATATTGCGAGGCTCAGGGCGCGGTTTCGTCCGGTTCTGAGCAGGAAAAAAATTATACGAGAATACCCTTCACCCGGCAGTCAATCTATGGAAAGGATATATAAGAAAGCGGTCATACTCAGCTCCCTGCCCGTAATCTTAAACGCGGGGATCAGCGTGTATTGCTATTTCAGGGCCAGCGTGCCGCAGTTTGAGGGCTATTTTGTCGGGACGCTGCTGGTCATGTTTTTCTCATTCGTATGGATCGCGATCACCCGCAAGGTGCTTGTTTCAAATATCATGGTTCTATTCACGGTGTCCCTGGTTTCTTTTCCTGTTAAAATAATTTTTCTCGCGATTATCGCATTCGGCGGGCTGTTCATTCTTAAAATGGACACGTTTTACTTCGGTGTATCGTTCCTTCTGGGGACCCTGCTGAGCCTGTTCGTCGAGGTCTGGTTTTTAATCGCCGCCAACCGGTTTATCAGGAAGCACAGATCGCGGCTGAAATCGGTATCCGAGAGCGGGAAATGAAGACTGTGCCTGATACGCACATGGAAGAAAAAGATCTCAACAATCTCTCCAAGAAAGAGCTGATCCGCATCATCGAGGATTATCAGAAAAAATTTTTTCTCTCCTCCGAAAGAATCCTTCCCGGGGTTCTGGATTACCGCAGGCTTCTGGAGGCCACCTCCGATATCATTTACGTCATCGACAGCGACGGCACGCTCATCTACATCAACGCGGCCTCAAAGGCCTTTTTTGCGTCCTGGTCGGAGCAGATGCTGGGTGACCACTACTCCAAGATCATTCCTCCCGCGGAAAAGGAGCGGAGCGTTTTCGTGTTCAACGAGGTCGTTCATAACGGAAAGATCTTCGAAAACGAGATATTCAAGACCTACAACGACCGGGGCGAAAAGATGTACCTGTCGATGAGCCTCTCTCCCATAAAATCTGAGGACGGCTCGATCATCGGACTGATAGGCATCATGAAGAACATCACTGAGAAATTCATCGCTGAAAAAAGGGCGAAAGAATACAGCCGCATTCTCGAGATCAAGGTGAAGGAGCAGCTCACCCAGTCCCAGGAGCTCAGGGGCCTTCGCGATTTCAACGAAGACATCATCAATCAGGCGCCCGTCGGCATATTCGTGATGGACCTTTCCGGAATAATACTTTCCGAGAACCCCGCCCTCAAGCAGATCATGGGGCACAACGCGAGCGACACCCTGGTGGGCTCCAACTTGTTCAACGAGCCGGGGTTTTTAACGAGCGGCCTGGGAAGGCTGTATGAGAGCTGCAGGAACGACAAAAAAACCGGTCGCGCCTTCAACATCCCGTACCGGACCGCCACGGGCGAGCGCGATCTCATCATCAACGCCACGGTCGTGCCGGTCCTGGACGGGTCGGGTTCAATAGAAAAAATGATATTCATGATCGAGGACCATACGCAGCAGGCCGCGATCACTGCCAAGATCCACGAGACCGAAAAGCTCTCGGCCCTCGGGATCCTCGCCTCGGGAGTCGCGTCAGAGCTCAAAAACTACATCAACAAGATCGTGATGGACCTGAACTTCGTCGAAAACAACCTGGATGAGGGAAGCCCCTCGGCTGAATACATCGTTTCCCTTCATCAGGAGCTGGGGAGGATAAAAAACATCACCGAACAGCTCTCATCCCTTTCCATCTCCGACAACGAAGTCAAGGATCTGTGCGACCTCAACAAGGTTCTCGGGAGCCGCCAGGTCGAGTTGATGATCAACAGGCTTAAGAACGAGGGGTTCGAGATCATCGTGACGTCGCCAAGAGAAGCGGCATGGGTGAGGGCGAACCAGAACCAGCTCCAGCAGCTCCTGATCCAGTTCGTCGAGAACGCAGAAGAGGCCATGCCGAACAAGGGAACGATCAGGGTTTCGGTGGAGACAAAAAACGCGGGCGAAGGGAGGTGCGCAATCATCACCATATCAGATACGGGAATAGGAATACCGGAGGAAAATTTTCAGAAGATATTCCAGCCTTTTTTCACCACCAAGGGGAAGCAGGCAACCGGGCTCGGCCTTATGATAACCTCGGCCATTGTGCAGAACCTCGGCGGGACCATAGGCCTCAAGAGCGCGCCGGGTGAGGGGACCTCGTTCCGGATCGTGCTTCCCATCGCTGAAAAGATGACGTGAGAGGACAGGCTATGAACAAAACGGGCGATATAAGAAAAATATTCGAGGACGACGGCTACCGGATCATGGGCCAGAGCGTGCTCACCGACAGTGACGTGGAGGTGGACAGGCTGCAGGAGATCGGGCAGGCGAACGATTATCAGGACCTGGCACACGGGAAGAGGGAGGCCGTGCAGCCGAACAAGCCTGCGCCCTTCGAAAAGGTCCGCGATAAAAAGAGCGAGCTCGCGTCCATCAGGCCCGATGAATTCGACATCCCCACCATCGTGGGAAATCTGAAGTGGCACATGGACAGGATCAGCGAAAACGTCATCGGCAGAAGCGAGATCATACAGCAGGCATTCTTCGCGATATTGACCGGCGAGCATATGCTCCTCCTCTCGCGCACCGGCATGGCGAAATCCTTCCTTTCCCAGTATATATTCAACACCTTCGAGGGTGCGCGGGTTTTCTCCGCCCAGGCGAGCAAGGACCAGACCCCTGACAACTATTTCGGTCCGTACAACATAGAGGAGTTCAAGAAGGGAAGGATACGGCACAACATCAAGGGATCAGTCATCGAGGCGAACCTTGTGTTTCTCGACGAGCTCTTCGATGCGAGCGACGTCGTGCTCAGGTCCCTCCTCACCATCCTCAATGAGAGAAAATTCATCAACGGCTCCGAGCAGATCGACACCGCCGTCCATACCGCCATCGCCACGGCGAACTACATGCGCATGAACGAGGTGACCGAGGCGGTGCTCGACCGCTTCATCTACAAGTCCATCATCCCCGAGAGCACCAACGTGTACAACCAGCTCCTCATCGACCACACCTACGCCATGAGCGGGGGCAAGCCCGTGGAGCCCGATCAGAAGATATACTTCAACCAGATACTCTATCTCTATGATATCATAAAGAACAGGAGCCGGAGCGTTAAAATCGAGACGCCGGACGTCATCTATTTCATGAAGAACGTCCTGATCGACAAGTTCATGAGCGAGATGCGCAAGATAGACTACAACTACTTCTCCTCGCCGCGGAAGATCGCCAAGGTGGGCGATTTCCTGCGCGCGTCCGCCCTGACGAACAACCGGCTGCAGGTCAGCACGGACGACCTCAAGGAGATGTACCTCTGCCTCTGCACCCTCAACAGCTACGTATCGGTGAAGGCGAAGGACAAGTCCGAGATCGACGTCTTTAAGGACATATTCAGCCAGACCATGGCGCACTACACGGCGACCGGCGCCCTCCAGCAGATCGAGCTTCTCCTCGGCATACGGCAGATATTCCAGGAGATCAGGCAGAACCCTGAAAAGCGGGATGCGATACTCGCGAGAAAAAGCCTGCTCCAGAACCTCCTTGAATTCATCAGAAAGATGTTCCCCGCAAAGCGCATCGACGAGGAGCAGAAGCTCTCCATCGAAACGCTCAAGAAAAACATCCTTGACCTGAACCCCGTGGTTGAAGAGGTGCAGGAGCTTAAAAACGGCATCATGCTCGATTACCGCGATCTCTATTAATCGGGGGCCTTGTGGCCGAATATACCTCACACATAAGAACCCGCGAACACGATGCGGTCGATTTTTTCGAATACTGGGACTCCCTCGGATTTTTTGAATACTCGCGCGTGATTCTTCCGTCCGGCTTCCAGGTCCTCTTCGAAATCGCGAGGGTCATCTACTCGGACGAGCGGCTCAACGACGCATTAAGCGCCCTCGAGGAGATATCCCGGGACGAGATATTGCACAAGCCGGACCGCAAGGAGAGCATACAGGTCAACAGGCTTGAGCGGACGGTTCCCCTGAGCGACCGGATGGAGATCAATCCCTTCAGGAACATCATCGACCTCAAAAGGGCGCTCCCCCGCGAGCTCGCCCTGGACCCCGAGATCTTCGACATAAAGCTCTACACCAAGACGCTCCTCGTTCAGCAGCACTACGAATCGGAGGCGGACAGGTTCAAGCCCATATCGACCTCGCAGACGAAAAAGGGGAGCGAGGCCACGCGCTTTGAGCAGAAATTCTACATCCTCCTCGACCGCTCCAAGTCGATGGAAACGAGGATGAGGAGCTTTTATTCAAAGTGCATCATCGCCGAATTCCTGCGGCGTAAATACAACACAAAAGCGAAGATATTCTACCGGCCGTTTGACTCGAAGGCCGGAGATCTCATGAGGGTGGAAAGGCAGGAGGATTTTCCCCGACTCATCGAAGAGATACTCTACACGACGACCGGGGGGAAGAGCACCAACATCCATAATGCCGTTTTGCAGGCCATAAGCGACATTACCTTCGACAAGGAGATGACGAAATCGGAAATACTCCTGGTGACCGACGGCATCAGCAAAATTGAAAAGAATGAATTGCGCGTCAAGCTGGGCGACATCAAGCTGAACGTTTTGAAGATCGGGCACGACATACCCAAGCCCGAGCTTTCGGAAATTGAAGACCAGCTGAAAAGAGAGCACATCCGCGTCCATGCCGACACGGTCGACATCAGAAGTATCAAAAAGAGGGTCGAGAATCAGGAGATAGACACGGAGTCGGGCGGCCTCACCCGGGGGGAACGGCAGGCCTTCGGCAACATCATGCTTGCTTCAGACCAGCTCTTCAGGGATTTAAAGGAGATTTCACACAAGTATATCGAGATCGCCGACCTCAACACCGCCGTGCTCTATCATCTTGACCAGGAGCGTCTCGAGCATATCAGGTTCACGCTGGAGCGCTTCTCGGTCATAGACCTGAAGGAGCTCACGATTCTCGAAAAGAAGAAGCTTTTCCGCCAGGTGCAGTTTTTTTACCAGTATGTGCAGATGCTCATGGAGCACGGCAACGCGGACGATCCCCTGCTTTCAGAGGCGATCGCGAGGCTCGGGGCCATCAAGAGGAGCATGCTCAACAATCCGGACATGGTCTACCTCTTCGTCGAGAAGAAGGACCTCACGGACGACCGCCCCACCATGAAGCTGGCCAGGGCGCAGGCGAAGAAGATGCTCAAGCAGATGAAATTCGACAGCAGGCGGCTGACCATCGAAGAGATGAAGAAGGCCGACTTGATTTTCACCATGAACGCGGGAGGGGGCGCCAGGGGACAGATGCTCCTCCTACTGCTCATCAGGCTCTGGCAGTGGATCAAGAGAATATTTCGCCGTTAAAGCCTCTCCTCCCTGTACCACTTGATCGTTTCCAGGATGATATCCACGTTTCCGTATTCCGGCCGCCAGCCCAGGTCGCGTTTCGCTGCCGCGCAGTCGAGGAGCAGGTCCGATAGAAGGTAGACGACGTGTCCCTTGGTGAGGTAATCGATTTTAAACGGCTTCAGGAATGCCGAGAGGAATTTTGCATATGAAGGGGAGAGGCGCTTTACCGCGAAGTCTAGGCCCGCCTTTTCCTTTACCGCATGGATCTCGTCGATCTGCGGGTGGACGTTATCCGAGCCTATGTTGTATATCGCGCGGTTTGATGCTCCCTGCGCATACGCGATCATAAAGGCCCCTGCCGCGTCATCGGGATGCAGAAGTTGATGCCTGTTTCCCCCTTTTCCGGCCACGTAAATCCTGTTTGCCTCTTCCATCCCGAGCGCCATGAGGAGCGTGATCAGCGCGATCGGATTTCTGGTGCCCGGGCCCACGATCGGCGCGGGCCGGAAGATCGTCACCTCGGAGCCCTCGTGTTCGGCGAATTGCAGGACATGCTTTTCAGCCTTGAGCTTGTCCCTGCCGTAACGCGTGACCGGCTTCAGGGGCGAACTCTCGTCGATCGGTATATCTCCGGCCCTGCCGTACACCTCGTATGACGACTGGAAGATGAATTTTTTCACGCCTGCCGCACGCGCCGCCTCAAGCAGGCCGGCGGTGTACTTTACGTTTATCCTCTTCATGAACCGCCTGCCGCCGTGCTTCTGGCTCTTTACATCGAGAAGGTGAAAAACCGCTTCAACCTCACTGAATACATGCGCCATCGCTTTTTTTTCGAGGCTGACTCCCGCAATGAATTCGGCGCCGGCGGGCGGAGCCGCCGGTTTTTCAAGGTCAAGGCAACGGATTTTTTCGCCTCTTTCAGCCAGGAGCCTCACGAGCGACTTGCCCAGCAGGCTGTTCGAGCCGGTAACAAGAATCATAAGGGCACTCCACGTATCAGTTGGTTTATCATGAGGGTCGCGTAACGCTTCTCATTCAAATATGAAATGCATTATATTTTTATGTCAGCACTTCTAAAAACACACCACCTTCAGCCCGTCAATCCGTCAAGAATAATAACCTGTTTTATCGCAGCCTCATCCGCCTTCCGGTTTTTCAACCATTTCTTTGAAAGGGAGCTTTTTCGGAACGAGCGATTTGATATTCACGGGCACGGGCCCGTCTCCCAATCCCCGGTATTTGCGGAGACCGCGGATCAGCACCGTATATTCCGACAGATCGTTCCAGAACATGTATCCGCCCAGGCCGCTTTTTTTTACGGCGTCCAGCTCCATGCCGATATACTCGGGGCAATACCCGTCAGAATTGTCCTTGTAGTAAAATGCCTGGATATAGGGACGGAGAATCACTCCGCCCGAAAGCTCCCTGGCGCGCTTGCAGCTGAGGTAGACCGTGTAAAAGATGCGCCTTGCGCCGTAGCCTTCGGCGTACCCGCCCGTATAATGGGAGGGATAGAACATCGGGCTCAGCACGTCCACGTACCTTGAAAGCTCGCTCACGTCCTGGCCTATCCATTCCCCCCAATGGTTGATCGCGGTGTATCCGAAAAGATCGATGGCGATCGGTATGCGGACCGATTCCCGTGCCTTTTTCAAAAACGAGGCCAGGGCCTCCCTCATCGTCTGGTCCTCCCTCCTGAAGTCGAAGCGGCGCGAGTCGCGGGCGCCCTTCACGTCGGGGAAGCGGACGTAATCGAACTGGACCTCGTCCGCCCCCGCTCGTTCAATCCCCCGCGCCGCCGCGATATTGTAGTCCCGCACGAATTCGCTGTACGCGTCGACCCATTTCTCGGGTCCCTTGCGGAAGGGGGTTCCCGCCGCGCTTTTTACCGCGTACCGGTGGTCCCGAAATCCGTATAATTTCTCGTCCTTGAAGCAAACCTGGCGCGCGATGACGTAAATCCCGTCGTTGCGGAGTTGCTTGATCGTGCCGATCACGTTCACGTACGGACGGACCGAACCGGGCACCTGGCGTATGAGAGGATCCGACACCGGGACCCGTATCGTTCCGTAGTCGTCTTTCAGGTTGATGACCACGGCGTTCAGCCCGAGGCGCCTGAGGAGACTGATCAGGCGTGCGTAATTTTCCCTCTGGGTGAAGGAATAGCTTATATACAGCGCCCTCCGGTCACGCGCCCTCTGGTCGGGCTCGAAGCTTCGCTTCGGAAGATACCGTG
>CAZHAD010000015.1:38978-42340 GCA_964529965.1 uncultured Leptospirales bacterium
CCCGCGTAAAACTCGTCCCCGTCCCTGCCGAAGCAGAGGGCGCTGATCTCTTCCAGAAAGTTGGGCGATCCGGCAGGTTCGCCCGGGATTCCGGCCCTGATCCGTCTCGCGGTAACTCCCCCATCTATTGAGTAATACAGGCCGTCGGAGGAGGTGCCGATTATGATAAGCCGTCCATCGGTCGGGTGGAGCGCCCCTGAAATGAGCTCGGTGTGCCGTTTGACCCCCTTGAGGAGAAGCCTGTGGAAAATATGGCCTCCGTCGACGGAGCAATACGCGGCCGAGGGCACGATCGCTAGTATCCTTTGCGCGTCTCGTGAAATCGAATGGCTTACGATCGGCTTGGTGGATCCATTGCCGTGAAAGGGATAGATCACCTCCGGGGGCAGGCCCTGATCGATCCTCGCGAAGGTGCGCGAGTTCACCGACACCCTGTACAGGCCGTGCGATCTCGTCATTACCAGGAGATGGTTCCCGGACAGGGGCACGACGTCCACGATCTCAATCGAGTCTGCTCCGGGAAGGCCGTCCAGCGCGTTTATGGTTCGGGAATGCGCGCTGCCGCCGAATGATTCGCACGTGATCTCGGCGCCTTCGGCCGTGAAGATGGCGGGATTTTTAAGGTTGATTCCCTGTTTAACGCACGCGAAGGTGAGAATGCACGCGCCCGATAAAAGAAGTCCGGTCATGCGACTCATTGGAACACCAGACCTGCGCAAGAGATGTTTGTCAAGATTTTAGCGGAGCGGTCGCGGGATTTATCGACGGTGAGGCCGCCCGCCGCGCGCTCCTTCCGTGTCCCCGTCATCCACCCATACGATCCGGGACGGATCTATGTACTGCGATATTATAAACGGCCGGTATTTGCGGTGCACGCGTGCGCCGGTAAAATCCGCGCCGTAGAGCCTCGCCTTTGCAAGGCTCGCTCCTGAAAGGTCCGAGCCGGTGAAATCGGCGCCCTCGCAATCCGCCGTGTTGAAATCAGCCCCGCTCAGGTCCCTGGTGCGCAGGTCGGCGTTGCGAAGATCGGCCCCGGTGAAGTCGGCGCCTTCGAGGAGGGCGCCTCCGAGCCGGGCATTCCGGAGGCCGGAGCGGCTTAAATCGGCGTCGCGCATGTCCGTTTTGAAGAGCTTCGCGTCCCTGAATTCCGCGTGCCTGAAGGTTGAAAAATACAGCTTCGCGTTCCTCAGATTGGTCCGCGCGAGGTTTGTTCCACTGGCATCCGTTCCGAAAAGCAGCGAGCCGCTGAAATCCGCGCCGGTCAGGTCCGCCCCCGCCATGTCCGCGCCGCTCATGTCCGTGTTCGAGAACACGGCATTTTCACAGTTGGCGTTCGAGAGCCTTGCCATCATGAAATCGGCTCCGTCGAGCAGCGCGCCGGAAAGATCGGCGCCGGACAGGTCGGCCCTGTAGAGGCGCGCGCGGCTGAGATCCGCCTTCACGAGCTTCGCCCTTATCAGGATCGCGCCCCTGAGGTCCGCGTCCCTGAGAACGGCGCCGGTCAGATCCGCCCCGGTTAAATCGACGCCCCGCAGATCCGCACTGTTGAAATTTTTTCCTGCAAGGATTTTCCCGGCCAGGTCCGCGTGTTCAAGCCGCGCCCCGCCGAAGCTCTTCCTGCCGTGCATGATCAAGGAATCGATGTTAGATTTCGTGACGCAGCCGGTGAGAAGCGATGTTGCGAGCGCCAATAGGGCGATGCAGCCTGTATAAGGAACGCGTGCTCTCATGTATATATTATCGGATGCAGCGGAATGATCGGTCAATAATTTCGGCACTTCCTTCTCACCGCAAATCCGCGCAAGAGTCCATGCCGATCGTGCGTAACTTTTTCGAACATATGATCCCTTCAATCCTCCCCCATGCCGCGGACGCAGGCACGACGCGGGCGAAATTTTTTCCGAGCCTTCGGTCCCGTGCCACAAGCAGACGGCCCCCGGGAACGGGTGATGTGAGGTTGTCGAGGGTGATCGAGGCGGACCTCCTGAACCGTACCGGGTATTTTTCCCCTCCGTTGGTCTCGGACACCACGTCCCCCGTGTCAGGGGTGAACCGGCGTATCGCCTGGTCGGAGAGGATCCCCATCGGCAGGGCCTTTCCGTTAATATAGAAGATATTACCCGTGTATCGGACCGTGTCTCCGGCAAGGGCCACGACCCGCGCGGCCGAGCCGTCATCGAGCATGACCAGGTCGCCGCGCGCGTATCCGCCGGGAGCATAGAGCTTGATCAGGACACGGTCGCCTTGTTTGAGCAGAGGGCCCTCGTGCTCGTGGGAAATCCCGGCGATTGAAAAAAAGGCTGCGAGCAGCGCGACCGCCGCCGCGGTCAGAATGATGTTGGCTGAAACGAAAAGAGCGTACCAAAGCGGAGAATTATACGGCTTGAGCGGCAGCTTCTTCTTTCTCATGGCGCGGATGAGGGACTCGAAGGGGGACGCGAGGGATACGAGCACGCAGACCAGAACAAGGGCGATGAAGATATGGATGGACGACTCCGTTTCCTTGCTCAGGATTGCAACAGGGATCAGGGCAAGGGAGAGGCTGCGCATGAAGGCGAAGGCGGCTCCCTTCGCCATGTCTCCATTGTAGGCCTGGCCGAGTCCGGTGCAGATCAGGGAAAGGAGGAAGGCGGCCGAGGGGGACCTCGCCTTGATCGTCTGTGTTGATATCACTGTATCAGGTTTCAAGTCGGAAATAGACCCCTAGAGAAATGATTCGATGAATTTCCTGACCCTGTCTTTGCCTGCATATACGCCGAAATGGCCTTCGCATAATATGTCCGGCTCGAGGGAGAGCATGAACTCGAGGGATTTCTCGTAATCCTTCCTTTCCGACCTGAGGGACTCGTTGAGAGGGCCGTGCACGTCCTGGCCGAAAAGGACCAGCTTGCCGTCGGAGCGGGCGGTAAGGACCGCCGAGCCGGGTGAATGCCCGGGCGCATGGTAAAAATTAATATCCTTCGAGCCCACCCTGAACACCGCTTCCCGACCGGAGACTTTCACATCGACCTTGGTCGGCTCCATGGAGGCGCGGTACCATGCGGCCGCGGTTACCTCGGAATCACCCATCTCGAGAAATTCCGCGTCGAGCTCGTGCGCCACGATCCTGCATCCGGTCTCGCTTCTGATCCCGTTAGCGCCGCCGGTGTGATCGTAATGGCAGTGGGTGAGAAACAGGTATGCGATCGCGCGGGGATCGGCGCCGGCATTACGTATGTTTTTCAGAATCCGCTTCGTGCCCTGACCTGTCCCCGCATCTACCAGTGCGGCGTTCCCGTCCGACACGATGAGGTAGACCGCGGCGTCGCCCGGATCTGATTCGCGCGGACCGCCGACCAGAAATATATCGGAAGTTATTTGCA
>CAZHAD010000015.1:42440-48647 GCA_964529965.1 uncultured Leptospirales bacterium
ATTTCAGGATATTGGCGCGCGACCACGGCTCTGCCGCCCGCACCGGGGAGATCGCCACCGGAAGGGGCCGGATACGGACCCCTGCATTTATGCCCGTGGCCACCCGCGGGACGGTGCGCGCGCTGTCGATGAGGGATGTGGAAGAGATCGGCTTCGACATCATATTGTCGAATACCTATCATCTCTACCTCACCCCCGGGATCGAGGTAATATCAAGGGCGTCCGGGCTGCACAATTTCATGAACTTCCGCAAGCCGATTCTTACCGATTCCGGGGGCTTTCAGGTCTTTTCCCTTTCCGACTTCTGCCGCGTATCCGACCGTGGGGTCGAGTTCAGGTCGCCGCGGGACGGCTCCCTTCATTTTTTCACGCCCGAGGCGGTGCTCGACATGCAGAAGTCGATCGGCTCCGACATCATGATGGTGCTCGACCAGTGCACCGCATATCCGGTGCCGGAGGAAGCGGCCAGAGACGCGGCGGACAGAACCGTCGAGTGGGCCCGGCAGTCAGGGCGATACTGGCGCGACACGTTTGACCGGGAGAAACAGGCCCTGTTCGCAATCGTTCAGGGGGGCGTGTACAGACATGTGCGGGAGGAGTGCGCCTTTCGCCTGCGGGAATCCGATTTCCCCGGGTATGCCGTGGGCGGACTTTCGGTGGGCGAGCCGAAGGAGGCGTACCGGGAGACGGCCGAATTCACCCTCGGCGTGCTTCCTTCGGAAAAGCCCCGCTATATGATGGGCGTGGGGAGCCCGCTCGAGATCCTCTGGGCGGTCAGGCACGGCACGGACCTGTTCGATTCGGCCATGCCCACGCGGATCGCCAGGAACGGAACCGTGTTTACATCTGGAGGCAGGGTCAATATAAAATCCGCGGCGTACGCATCCGACCATTCCCCCCTTGACGAGCGGTGCGGCTGCTACGTGTGCAGGTGTTTCTCCCGCTCGTATCTGCGCCATTTGTACAAGGCGGGCGAGATCACGGCCCTGATTTACAATACTTACCATAACCTGTTTTTCATTAATTCCTTCATGACCGGTATTCGCGAGAGCATAACGGGAGGACGGTTCGACGCTTTATACGACAAATGGGCGCGGGTGTATCAGAATGAAGGCGCTCAGGAGGACTTGCAAAAATAAATTGGGGCTGTCTCAAAAGCAGCATAATGCTCTCGCAAAGTCTCAAAGACGCGAAGATTTATTATTGACATCAAAATTATAAACAATTATATTGTTGCGGGCTGGATAATTATCACCCATTCTGATGAGGGGGATTCGGCATAATGGACATTATGAGCAGATCAAAGGGGGATGTCGTCATTCTGGACATAGCCGGAGAGATAGATCTATACAATGCCCCGGAAATCAAGGATATCATCAACAAGCTGATCGAGGAAAGAAAATACAACGTCATCATCAATCTCGACAAGGTCTCATATATCGACTCATCGGGTATCGGCGCCCTCATCTCCAGCCTTTCGAATCTCAAAAAATACCAGGGCGGATTGAAGATCATCAACGTGTTCGCATCGGTGAGGAAGGTCTTCGAGCTGACCAAACTGACTTCATTTTTTGAGATATTCAACTCTGAAGAAGAGGCCATCAATTCTTTCTCCTGATAAAGGAGGTCTAACCGTGTCAAAAGAAATTCATTTTATTTTTATTTTATTACTGCTTCCGGTCGCGGCGAGCCTGAGCTGCAGGCTGGATGTCCCCATCCGCGAGATGACAAACGCGAGGAAAGCCATTGCGGACGCCCGCATGGTGAAGGCCGAGAAGTACGCCGGGGTAGATCTGGATGCGGCGGTGCAAAAGCTCATGGAAAGCCAGGAGCAGCTCTCCAAAAAGAACGTTGAAGGCGCAAAGAAGTCAGCAGAAGAATCCGCGAGCCTGGCGCACGCCGCGTATAACAAGGCGATCCCCATCCTCGCCGGGGAAACCATTTCGATCGCGGAGAAGAGCTTCAGCGACGCGGGCGACGTCAGCGCGGACAGGCTGGCCCCGGAGGAATATCGCGATGCCGAGACGAAGCTCAAACAGGCCCGCGAACTCTTTCAGAACGCAAAATACAAGGAATCGTACGAATCGGCGATAAAGGCGGATGAAAGCGCGAAAGAGGCCCGCAACACCGCGATAAGCAGGAAGGACGTGCTGCGTGACTCCATCGTCGAGGTGAAGAAGACGCTGGACGAGGCGGACCAGTACGGGGCCAAGAAATACGCGCCCGAGAAATTCAACCTCGCGAACGAGAACGTCGGGATTGCGGAAAAATCCTATGACGCGCTCGAGCTCAAGAAGGGCTTTTCCGCCCTCGAGGTGGCGAAGATCAACGCCGACGACGCGCTTCTGACCGCGCTTAAAAGCAGCGCGACCGACCGGTTTGCCGCGGCTGAGGACGTCGTCGCACAGGCCCGGAAATCACCCGTGGCCGCGGAGAAAAAGGACGAGCTGAACGCGGCCAAGGAGTCGCTTGACACCGCAAAGGCCGCCCTGGACAATGCAAAGTATAAAGAGTCCATCGCCGCATCCGAGGAGGCGATGCGGATCGCAGGCGGCATGACCGCCGAAAAGGGCCGGGGACCGGCCGTCGCCAAGACTGAAGAGAAGGGAGAGGCGGGAGCCGCAAAACATGAGCAGTCGGTCGCCCAAGAGAAAGATTATGATTTGTATACCGTGAAGTACCGGAAAAAGTACAAGGACTGCCTCTGGTACATAGCCATGAGATATTACAAGAACCCGTGGCTGTGGAAGAAAATATACAGATTCAACAAGGACAAGATCAAGAATCCGGACATGATATATCCCGGATGGGTTCTGAAAATTCCTAAATTAAAAAAATAGCGCTACGGAAATATGCTCAACCCATCTCCGGCGCGCACTCGCGTACCCGGCTCACACGGTGGGTTGTATCCATCCTCTGCGACGGCCGATTCCCCTGAATTTGGCTTGACTGGATCAGGCATGCTCCGTCATGGTTTATTGCAGCGCGCGGAAATTCCGTAGAGGAGGGAGTAATCCCGCCTCACACGAATACGGTCGAAATTGAGTTTCAATTCCTCGAGCGCAAAATATTATGAGCGCATTGTAAACCGTTTTTGCCCGCTTCCTAAGTATTTCCGCATGCGCATGTGGGCACCGATGCGCATTAAGTTTCTCGAGATAAATAGTATTGGCAGCAACATTTATGATGTATGTGTGTCATATTAAATAATCCGGAATAACGACAACAGGTGATATGGGAAAAACAGGAAAAAAGAAACAGAACCGTAAGGAAGAAAATTACGATTCCGACATTTTAATGCAGGATACGGATTCCGCTGAGGAATCCGATCTGGATTTCCTGGAAGCTGACGATCAGGACATTAAGAAAACGCGGACGAACGTCAAGAAAAAGGATTCAGGCGGTTATTCAGACTCCTCCATCTCATGGTATCTGGACCAGATCAACAAGATCCCCCTGCTCACGAGGGAGGAGGAGGACCGCCTCGCCCGGGCGGCGCGTGACGGCGACCAGAGCGCCAAGAACAGGCTCATCAAGGCCAATCTGCGCTTCGTCGTATCCATCGCGAAAAAATATCAGACGAGCGGCATCTCCCTCCTCGACCTGATCAACGAAGGGAATATGGGCCTCATCAAGGCCGCGGAGAAGTTCGACCCCGACCGCGGATTCCATTTCATCTCCTATGCGGTATGGTGGATACGGCAGGCGATCATACTGGCGATTTCCCAGAAGGCCTCCCTCATAAGGCTTCCTCTGAACCGGACCGCCGACATACAGAAGATCGAAAAGGTGCACAAGAAGCTTGAGAACAAGCTCGGCAGGGAGCCGACCCCCGGCGAGATCGCGGAGGACCTGGATATGGACGACGAGGAGATTAACCACCTGCGCAACATCACCCAGGATTACGTCTCCCTCGATTCGTCTTACGGCGATTCCGAGGACACCACCATCCTGAGCATGATCGTGGACCAGCGCGTGGACTCTCCGGACAAGAAGGTGCTGGACGAGTCGCTCAGCTCGGCCCTGGACGACGTGCTGGATACGCTTACCGAATCGGAGCGGCAGATAATCAAGATGCGCTTCGGCCTGGACGGGTTCGAGCCGATGTCGCTCCAGCAGATCGGTGACGAGTTCAAGCTCTCGAAAGAACGGATCAGGCAGATAGAGAAAAAAGCGATCCGCCGTCTCCGTCATCCCTCGCGGAGCCAGCGCCTGAAGAGCTTTTTGCAGGACTGACCGATGAGATTTTTCTTTCCCGGATTTCTGGCGGGCGCTGTTGCAAGCCTTTTTCTTTTTACCCCCGTGCCCGGAATTGAGATATATCCTGAATGGTGGGCTCCCCTCAACGGGGTCGCGGGCCTGGAAAAATCCCCGTTCCTCCAGCCTGAAGGCATGCGGTTTTTCGTGAGGGAGGGCGAGCGGTTTTACATCCTGGGCGGGAACGGGGAGATCGCCGCGGCGGGCTCGACGGCGGGCGGCCTGACCGCTTTCAGCGGCGACGGGCTCTTTCATGCGGGATACCGGAAGGCGGGTTCCGATATCGAGCTTTACAATTATCGCGGCGAGAGGTTCTGGAGGCTGGAGTCTCTGGAGTATCCCTATCTCTCCCATGGCGGAAGGCTCATATTTCTTTTAAACGGAGACCACACCTCGGTCAGGTTTGTTGATGTTAACGGCAATGAAATCGGCGAGGGAAACGTATCGGGAAGGACCTGCACCGCGCTGTCATTCTCTGACCGCGGCGATTTCGGGGGCGTCGGATTCCTGGACGGCTCGTATTACATCATCGACGCGAAGGGGAGGGTGATCAACCGCGGCCGGACCCCGAAGGGAACCCTGGTGAAGGGAATCGCCGAGAGCGGCAGCGGCGGGTACGCCTCCGTCCATTACGGGGGCAGCCTGAAGGACTTCGTCCGCGTCGTCGATATCCGTTCCGGCGAATACCACGACATTGCGCTGAACCACGTCCATACGGTTAAAACCTCACTATACATAACCGAAGAGGGGGATTGTACGGTCATCGATGTAGACAGGATCCTTTGCATAACGCCCTCAGCCTCGAAGAAGTTCGAGATCGCCATACCGCCAAAGAGTCCCGGCACATCGGCCGTAAGCTGCGGCAGCGGCGTCTGCGCCGCGTCCTATTCCATGCAGAACGGCCCCTCCAGGCTTATCGTCTTCAGGGATGACGGGGTCGTCGTTTTTTCGAACGAGTATCCCACTGAATCCTACCTCGACGCAGTGATAAGGGGAAACCTGATCTTCGCCAGGGGCTCCAATAACATCTTCTGCTACAGCCTCCACCGAGTGCGGATGTGAGTGAAGACCGCCCCGCAAATCACTCTTTCAGCAGAAACGTATAATCCATATCCGAATCGTAATTTTCTTCATCCAGGATACTGATTATCTTTTCAAGTTGTCCGGCGAATTCATTTTTTTTCCTCTTCAGTGCCCCCTGAACGAGAATCCGCGCCTTGTAAAGGGCAACGCGCCGGGCCTGCTCCCGGTAATCCGGCCTCATGCCCGCTCCCCGGTTCTTAAGCAGGCTGAGTATCGAGTAGACCCTGAACCGATCCATGCCCCAGTATCCGGACGAAAGCTGGTCCGAATGCCCCCCGTACTTGACCGCCAGCTCTTCATGGATGAGCCCGACCCATTCGTCCAACGTGACCCTCAGCCACAGGTCGTAATCCTCGCATACCGGAAGTTTTTCGTCGAAAAGCCCATACTGTTGAAAAAGCCCGGCAGACAAGACCACCGCAGAGGGGCTTATGAGGCAGAGGTCGAGGGATTCGGTGTATATGCGACCCTCTTTTTTCAAGTGCCTGAGGCCGGGATTGACCCTTCTTCCCCTTCTTATCCAGGTTTCGTTCGTCTGATGGATTTTTACATCGGGATGGGCCCGGATATACTCGGCGTGGCGCTCAAGCTTGGCGGGGAGCCAGCGGTCGTCTGAGTCCAGGAAGGCGATGAAGGGGGACGAGGAAGCGGATACGCCGGCGTTGCGCGCCTCGCTGACGCCCGCGTTGCATTGCCTGATATATCTGATGCGGCCACGGTACTCCTCCTCCAGAAAAGGGGTCCCGTCGGTAGAGCCGTCGTCGACAAGGATACATTCAAAGTCTGTAAAGGTCTGGCAGAGCACCGAGTCCACGGCCCGCCTGGCCATGTGACAGCGGTTGAACGCCGGTATGATGACTGAAAAAA
>CAZHAD010000016.1:0-6938 GCA_964529965.1 uncultured Leptospirales bacterium
TTGATAATCTTTATCATTCGCCGGTATTGTGCGATTCATATATTAGACTTGTTTCATAACTGTTGTAAATGTCATTGCGGGGAGTCCTTCGACAGGCTCAGGATAAACTCCGCGACGAAGGCCGGCGCATTTCGTACATCCTGCATACGCCGGCATGAAACCGTCCTTGGTCTCAGCAATCTTTGTTTAATTTAAAATTAAAGATTGCGCTGGCCAGGATGGCCGAGTGCCGCGGAGTACATGGACGTACGTGAACGGCCTTCGCTACGCTCGCAATGACAGTGAGTTTTGAAACAAGTCTATTAATGTAAGGTATATCAATATTCCGCAATAATCAAGCCGAGCCCTTTTTTCTTTAGGGAGGCTGGATTGTCAAGAATTGGACACAGGTCATCACCTGTGCCTTGATGAGCGGTGTTCCGGGGAGAAATGTATGGATTCGTTGGGTCAGGAAATTTTATGAAATATTATTAATGCAAAAGGTGCTGTCCAAAAAGTAACAGCGCCCGCCTATCGAACGGCTGCAATTATGTATTTTATCAGGTATACCAGGCCGGTGATCACGCCGATGCATATGATACAGGCCAGTATTAGTTTAACAGCTTTCATCGATAAGCCTCATGCGTTCGCTGACGGACGAGGATTTTACCGATGACCGCGGCGGTATGGACCCTCACCGCGGTACTCGTGCCTCCGATCCCACCGTCCGGGCACGAAATAGTAGCGGCCGTGCCTTTTCTCCCAACGCTCGTGAGCCCAAACATAACCCGGGCGAGCCCTCAGCCACCGCCCGCGAATCCAGACATGGTGCCTTCCATTCCATTGCCAGTATCCCGGGGCCCATATATAACCGTGTCTCGGCGGCGGGACCACCTCCACGTGCGGAGCCGGAGGGGCGATAATGATATCTACATTAACCGCGGACGCGGGAAGCGTCATTGCACCCAAGCCTATTAATGCGCCGGCCAGAATATTTAACAGCTTCATGTTTAATCTCCGATCAGGATATTCATTGGATTTGAGATAGCCTTGAATTATATTTTTATCGTATTGAATGAATATACCAAATTTCGGGTAGTATTGCAAGCGAAATAAAATTTTGCGAGTCAATCCAACCCCGTGTGAGATTCCACCTGCCGGATCGTAGACGTCAACAAATATTTTAATCCATACAACTGGAAATAAAGGAAGCGTTGACTGAATCGTCCTCGTAAGTATACTTGGTATATGAAACATCATCCACTTCCCAGATATCAGGAAATACATCCCCATATTTATAGAATCATTCTTCCCCTGTTCGACGATAAACCCGGTCCGGTAAACGCCTACCTGTTCACGGGCGAGAGCCCCGTGCTGGTCGACACCGGCACCCGCAAAACCGCGGGCATGCTTGAAAGGGCGCTCGGGGAGCTCGGGTTGTCTTTTTCGCATATTCGCATGGTGGTACTTACCCATGGCCACATAGACCACTACGGCGCGGCCCGGAAGATCGTCGAGGGCTCCGGTGGAAACGCACTCGTGGCCGCCCATAAGGAGGACCGGAGCCTGATTGAGCGGGGGCTCGAGGTGCCGCGTGCGCGGTTTATCAGGTACTTCAGGCTCATGGGCGTTCCAAACGTATTTCAATTCTCCCTCATTTTCATCAGGGCCGTCTTCTCATCCATGGCGGATAACTGCCGCGTCGACAAATTTCTTTCAGACGGTGAAAAAATAATGCTGGGTGATTACGGGGCCACGGTCATCTCCACCCCCGGCCATACCAGGGGCTCCATATGCCTGTATCTTGAAAAAGAAGGATTCATCTTCCCCGGCGACCATCTCCTGTCCCACATCACGCCCAACGCGTTTGTCATGCTCGAGGCGGATTTCGACCTGCCGCGCAGGATGAGCCAGGTCGAGTATTACGATTCGCTCAGGAGGGTCGAAGAGCTGTCGCCGCGGAAGGCATTCCCCGCCCACGGCGACCCGATTGACGACGTGCCGGGAACCATCGCCATGTACCGGGACCAGTTCCGACAGCGCCAGGAGGGCATTTGTTTGATTCTGGGGCGCGGCGAGTTAACCGCATATCAGATCGCACGCGGATTGTTTCCGGAAATAGGGGGCATACGCCTCGCCTTCGAAATATACCTCATGATCTCGGAAGTCTACACCCACCTGCAAGTGCTGCAGAGAGAGGGTGAGGTTAAATCATACAGGAACAAGGGCGTGCTTTATTTTATGAAATCATGAATCCTGAACGGTACGAAGATACCCCTCTTTCCGTAAGAGGCCCATGGCGCCTTCGAAGCTGATGTCATGCCAGTTCTCGTACGCATCCGCGACAGCGAACATGTCCGTATCCCGCACGTCCGGGCATACGATCCCTTCGACCATATCGGTCAACCGGGAATAGGTGCTCAGGGGCGCGGTAGGGACCGCGACCACGATCTCCCTCGCGCCGCGCTCCCTTGCGGTTCCGATGGCATTGAGCATGGTAAATCCGCTCGCGATGCCGTCATCGACGAGGATCACCCTTTTACCAGCGATCTCCATCCTCCCCCGCGCGGGATTGAAATGCCTCATTCGCGAGCTGATTTTCCTTTTCGTGTTACGTATTCCCTCGTTGACTTCCTCCTGCCGCAGGCCCAGCCGCCTTATGAGCTCCTCATTCAGGATAACCTTTCCGGACTCCGACACCGATCCGTACCCCACCTCCGTATTGAAATCGGGAGTGATCTTGCTCACGAACAAGAGGTCGAATCCGCATCCGAGCTCCTTTGCGATTTCAAACCCTACCGGTATCCCGCCGTTCGGTAGCCCGAGCACCGCGACCGGCCCTCGCCCGGATCTTTTCATCATGCGGCCGAGATATCGGCCGGCCTCTGTCCTGTCTTTATATATCATGACTCTATGCGGCGTGGTCATTCCAAATTCCGGGATCTACCCCACCCGCGCGCGAGTTAGGAGTTTTTCTGCAAACATCATACGTATTGAGTCGCCTCACATGGTGATCAATAATCTCGGACCGGCACGCCGAGCAGCATGCGCAGGTCGATCAGCTGCGCGAGATGATACGCATTGTGGTCCGCGAGCACCAGCGCCTCCTTGAGGAGGGTCTGGCCGCTCCCGTGGGGAATTTTTTTAAACAAATTGTTGCCCTCGTCTCCTATCATTGATTGCATCTCCTCGAGGCCGCCGGAAAAGGCATTGATGCTTTTTTCCCACTCTCCTGCATCCGCGGGCCCGTCGGTTTCGGGCCAGTATCCGTGCGGATAATCGGGCGAGACGTGGTCCGCGCTCTTGATGAACTCCAGTATGTCCCATTGCGCAATGCGCATATGCTCCACCAGGTGCCAGGCGGTATGGGGAAGGTCGGGAACCCGCCGTCCCGCCAATTCGACGGGGAAGCCCTTTACCGCTGATGCAAAGGTGATATGCGCCCCTTCACCCCTGACCAGTGTTTGAATATGCTTGCGCAGCGCAGCCGTATCCATCGTACAACCTCCTTTGAAGATCTTATGAACTCATGGTGTCCCACAGGAAACATTCACTTTTCAAAAGTTTCCTTACACCAATAATAATACGATAAAGGCCCCGGCGTCATCCTAATTATGAGATAGGATCGGAATTTATTCCCCCCGTATTTTACGGACCGGGAAAAAATAACTTGATGGTCATTGAAGCGAAGGATAAAAAAGACAGGGATATTCACGCCATGATAGAGCTCATCTCGGTATCGAAATCGTACGGGAAGGAGGAAATACTCCATTCCGTCACCCTGACCGCACAAGAGGGGAAAACCACCATCCTGCTCGGCCAGAGCGGCTGCGGCAAATCCACGATCCTGCGCATGATCATCGGAATCGTGAAGCCGGACGCGGGACGCATACTCGTCAACCGCACCGACATGGCCCGGACGGACATCCTTGAGATGCGAAGAAACATCGGATACGTGCTGCAGGACGGCGGCCTCTTCCCGCACATGACCGGCAGGCGAAACGTTTCCTTCATGGCCGAATATCTTCACTGGGACCCGGACAGGATAAACAAAAGGGTGGACCTGCTCTCCTCGCTTGCAAACCTACAGCCAGGGATCCTCGACCGTTATCCCTCGCAGCTCTCCGGGGGCCAGAAACAGAGGGTGAGCCTGATGCGCGCGTTGATGCTCGATCCGGGGGTGCTCCTCTTCGATGAGCCGCTCACCGCGCTGGACCCGATCATACGGCATGATCTGCAGCGCGACCTCAGGGAGCTGTTTACAAAGCTCAATAAAACGGTCCTGCTGGTTACCCATGACATATGGGAGGCCGCGTATCTGGGGGATCGCATCATACTCATGAACGACGGAGCGATAGAGCAGGAGGGTGTGTTTGATGACCTTGCCGACAGACCCAGAACCTCATTCGTCGCGCGGTTTATCAACGCGCAGACCCGAACAGCTAACAGAAAGAAGGTCGAATGATAAGGCGCTCAATAACATTGATCCTGCTGGTGATTGTATCGGTCCATGCGCATGGCTCAGAGCGGTGCAGGCTGCGGATAGGCTCCAAAAAGTTCACCGAATCCATCATACTGGCGGACATGGCGGCGCGCCTCGCGAGGCTCAAATGCGTGGACGTCGAGCACGAGCGCGGGCTCGGCGGGACGAGAATACTCTGGAGCGCCCTGTTGAGGGGTGATATCGACCTGTATCCGGAGTATACGGGCACCATCCGCAGGGAGCTGCTTGCGGGCGGTTTCGGCCGCGGAACGGCAGGTCTGGAAAAGGCGCTCGCCCGCAAGGGAGTGCTGATGAGCGGGCCCCTGGGGTTCAACAACACCTACGCGATAGGTATGAGAGAGCGCAGGGCGGATGCGCTCGGCATCACCACGATTTCCGACCTGAAAAAACATCCGGGACTCAGGTTCGGGTTCAGCAATGAATTCATGGACAGGAGCGACGGGTGGCCCGGTCTGCGGCGCTATTACCGTCTGCCCCAGACAAACGTCAGGGGACTGGATCATGACCTGGCGTACCGGGGGATCGCAGGCGGATCCATCGATTGCACGGACGTGTATACGACCGACGCGGATATACGCTATTACCACCTCCGCGTGCTTGCAGACGACCGGGGCTATTTTCCCGACTATTCGGCGGTTTTTCTTTACCGGGCCGATCTTCCCGCCCTGGCGCTCCCCGCGTTGAAAAATATTTTCATGCTCGAGCACCGCATTTCCGAAAAGGACATGCAGGGCATGAATGCGCAGGTGAAAATCGAGGGCGAGCCGGACCGCTGCGTCGCCGCGGAATTCTTGGCCCGTCTTTTTTCGTTCCCGTCTAAATGCCGCAGCGCCACCATGGCGCACCGGTTGCTCAGGACCACCGGCCAGCACCTGTTCCTGGTCATCATCTCCCTGTCGGCCGCGCTCGCGCTCGCGCTCCCGCTTGGAATTTTGTCTTATAAATACAAGGCCTTCGGGCAGGCGATACTGGCTGCCGTCGGAATCATTCAAACCGTGCCGTCCCTGGCTCTGCTCGTGTTCATGATCCCCCTTCTGGGAATAGGGAACCTGCCCGCGATCGTGGCCCTCTTTCTCTACAGCCTTCTCCCCATCGTGCGGAACACCTATTCGGGACTCGGCGACATCGCTCCCTCCATACGTGAGTCGGCCGAGGCGCTTGGACTCGGCGCATTCGCGCGCATGCGGCTCATCGAGCTTCCCCTCGCCGCTCGCTCAATTCTGGCGGGCATAAAGACATCGGCGGTCATCAACGTTGGCACGGCAACCCTAGGCGCGCTGATCGGGGCGGGCGGTTACGGCCAGCCCATCCTAACCGGCATACGCCTCGATGACATCGGCCTCATTCTCGAGGGGGCGGTGCCGGCGGCGGTCATGGCGCTTGCGGTGCAGGCCATTTTCGATCTGCTTGAGCGGCTCGCGGTTTCGAGGGGGCTTCGCATCGCTCCCTCGACCGAATAAAGACCGAGCTTTTACTTGACACCAGACTTATATTTTATTATCTATCAAATAATCGATTGTTTTCTTTCGATAGAACAATAATGAAGATGTCGAGATGAAGGCGCTGTGGAAAAACCGGGTTATCGCCAAAAGCGACAAGACCATAGTCGTTGAAGGTAATCACTATTTCCCTCCGGACTCGGTTGAGAGAAAGTATTTTGAACCGAGCGACGATCATACGACCTGCCCATGGAAAGGGGTTGCGAGCTATTACGACGTCGTGGTCGAAGGTGACAGAAACAGAAACGCTGCGTGGTACTATCCGGAGCCGAAGGAAAAAGCACGCAATATCAAGGATTACGTGGCCTTCTGGAACGGAGTAGAGGTGAAGGGAGGCTGAATCCGCCGTCCAAAAGGAGGGACGGATGTGCGTGCAGACAACTCGACTGCTGATTACGCAGTACTATATATATAGTCGCTGGTCATACGGCGTTTTTTTGTACAAAGTACAAGGGTTTATACGTGAATTCTGTGCCACAAGCCTTTTGCGACGCACGGATCAGGAATTGATAAATTCATGAACACCTGACCGTGTTTAGCGATCTGGAACGTACCCATGCCCGTCCCGGGAGCCCATACAACCGGTAATCGTTCCGGGAAAACAATCAACATAATCACGATCGCCGATAACATTCCGCCTGCACCGGCGGTTTGCAAACCGGTGTCACTTTAGGAAATCGCGGATGAAAAATATCGTAAGGGAAAAGCGGGGCATATGCGGCATTTGCAGTGCCGGGTGCTGGATCATAGCCGGATATGACGAGCGCGGTGCAATAGTATCCGTCCGGGCCGACGGTGAAGGCTCGCGCATGGGGATCGTGTGCGCGCTGGGTGAGCATTCGCCCGAAATCATATATTCGAAGAACCGGCTTCTTTATCCGATGCGGAGGAAAGGAGCGAAGGGATCGCATGAATTCGAGCGTATCACGTGGGACGACGCGTACGACATCATCGTC
>CAZHAD010000016.1:7038-46000 GCA_964529965.1 uncultured Leptospirales bacterium
CAATGGGTGCCCGTCCGCCCCGGCACCGACGGCGCGCTCGCCCTGGGAATGTGCAACGTGCTGATTCAGGAGGAGCTTTACGACGAACGCTTCGCCAGGGAATGGTGCGCCGGGTTCGAAGATTTTTCGCGTTACGTGCAGCACTTCAGGCCCGATCTGGTGGAGCATATAACGGGCGTGCCCGCGGACACGGTGGTGTCGCTGGCGCGGGAGCTTGCGGCAACCAGGGGGGTATCCCAGCTCATGTACACGGGAATGGAGTACAGCCATACCGGAGTGCAGGGGATCCGGGCAGCCCAGGTGCTCTGGGCCCTCGCCGGTCAGCTCGATGTGCCGGGAGGGCTCTGCTTCACCATGCCATCGAGCCGCTTCCCGATCAACCGGGACGGCCTTATCAGGAACCCCGTTGAAAACCCGAGGCTCGGCCGCGATAAATTCCCCGTGTATGTAAAATACCGTGACGAGGCGCACGCGATCGCCCTTCCCGAATCGGTTCTCAATGGAAATCCGTACAGGATACGGACGCTGATTATACTCGGGGGATCCATAATCACCTCATGGCCGAATCCGGCCCTCTGGAAAAAGACCCTCGGCGGCCTCGAGTTTCTGGTCTGCATCGACCGCCAGCTCACCGCGGACGCCGCATACGCGGACATCGTCCTCCCCGCGTCCACCTATTACGAGAATGAATCGTACATGACCTACGGTCCGATGTTCAGGATCCGCGAGAAGATGATCGAGCCGGTCGGCGAGTCCAGAAACGACTTTTTCATACTTGCGGAGCTTGCACGGCGCCTCGGGTACGGCCATCTGTATCCTCAGACGCATGGAGAGCTTCTCAGGTACGTGCTCAAGGGATCCGGTTTTACTCCCGAACAGGTGCGGGAGGCAGGAGGCGCGGTTTCGATCGAAGCGGAAATGATGCAGTACCGGAAATGGGAGAAGGGGCTTTTGCGCCAGGACGGAATGCCGGGATTCGACACCCCGACCGGAAAATTCGAGATCGCCTCCACCATACTCGCGGAATACGGGTATGACCCGCTTCCGGTCTATACGGAGCCGCGCGAAGGGCCCCTGTCGAGGCCGGACCTGGCGGAATCATATCCCCTGGTCTTCAATTCCGGCGCGCGCATGCGGACCAGCTTTCACACCCAGCACCATGGAATTCCCGGGCTCAACAGGAAGCGGCCTGAGCCCGCGGTCCACATCAATACCGGGGACGCAGGGGCACGGGGTATCGAAGACGGCGACATGGTGCGGATCCGGACCATGCGCGGCGAGGTGGGGATGCGCGCCATGGTGACCCATGACATCGCGCCGGGGTTCATCGACGCCAACCACGCCTGCGGCGGCCCGGTCGGCCCTCGTGCATGGAGGGAATGCAACGTGAACGAGCTCACCGACATGGAGCAGTACGACCCGATCTCGGGCTTTCCGGTGTACAAGTCCCTCCTGTGCGAGGTGATGAAGGATTCGGACACCAAAGACCGGGTCGTCATGCACGCCGGCGAAAAAGCCGTAGAGTATGCGGTTGCGGGCGGGCCGCGGTCCGCCCCGGTCTACCTCGATCACAACGCCACCACTCCCCTCTCCCGCGAGGCAAGGGACGCAATGAGCGGGGCCATGGAATTTTACGGGAACCCCTCGAGCATTTACGACGCGGGCAGAAAATCCAGGGCGCTCGTCGAGGAGGCGCGGCGCAGGGTGGCGGAGTCGCTCAACTGCACGGCGCGGAGGATTGTCTTCACCGGGAGCGGGAGCGAATCGGACAATCTGGCGGTCAAGGGCGCGGCGCTTGCGGCCGGGAACGGAAAGAACCATATCATCACTTCGGACATCGAGCACCCCGCGGTCAGGAACGCGTGCGCGTGGCTCGCCGGCCGCGGATACGAGGTGACCTTTCTCCCGGTCGATGCTCACGGGATCGTCGATCCCTCCGATCTCGAAAGTGCCATCAACGACCGCACCGCGCTGGTGAGCATCATGCTTGCCAATAACGAGACCGGGTCGATTCAGCCAATCGGGGAGCTGGCATCGGTCGCGAAGAAAAGGAGCGTCCTTTTCCACAGCGACTGCACCCAGGCGATGGGAAGGATTCCCGTTGACGCGCAGGAGCTTGGCGCAGACCTGATCACGATCTCGGGACATAAATTTCACGGTCCGAAGGGCGTCGGTGCGCTCTACTGCCGCAGGGACGTGCCCCTAACGAGCCTGATAAGCGGCGGAAGGCATGAATGGGGGATGAGGGCGGGAACCGAGAACGTGATCAGCATTGCCGGCTTCGGGGCTGCCGCGCTCATGGTGCCGCGCCTTCTATCCTTCATGCACGCGGTGCGGCTCCTCAGAGACCGCCTCGATGAGGGAATCAGGGCGCTCGTCGCAGGAGCGAGATTAAACGGTCACCCTCAAAACCGACTTCCCAACACATTGAACATGACTCTTCCCGGATACAGGGGCGAATCCATGGTAATCGCCATGGACCGGCACCGGGTCTATTTTTCCTCGGGATCGGCGTGCCAGTCCGGATCCCCGGAGCCGTCCCACGCGCTTCTCGCGATGGGCCTCACGGAATCGGACGCACACTGCAGCCTGAGGTTTTCGCTGGGTTACGAAAACACGGAAGAGGAAATAGACAGAGTGACCGAGCTCATGGCGCGGACCATCCGCGAATCAAAAAGCACGATACACTTCGTCCCGTGCAGATGACCGCGGGGAGATACCGCCTGCATCCGCACGATCAGATCGAAAAAGACGGGGGGCACTCATCATGAATGAATTGCGCAACATTGATGAACGCATCGATTTTCACGTGAATGAAATACGGGATCAGTTCGCATCCGACGTTGTGAGCGGCCTGTCGGCGTCACCCAAGCGCCTTCCCTGTAAATACCTGTATGACGAAACCGGGAGCAGGCTTTTCAAGGAGATCATGTGCCTTCACGAATACTATCCGACCAGATGTGAGTTGGAGATCATCAAGAACCATGACGCCGAGATCGCGGACATGGTGGGTGACGCGCCTTTCAACCTGGTCGAGCTCGGCGCGGGTGACGGAATGAAAACGAAGATATTGCTGGATCAATTTTTACGAAAGGGACTGGACTTCCATTACGTTCCGATCGATATCTCGCACACGGCACTCGGGGAGCTGACCTGCGAATTGAGGGCAAGGTTTGCGGGATTGAGGGTTGATGGTATCGCGTCCGAGTATTTCAGCGGATTGAGGAAGCTCGCCTGCATGAGTCGCAGGAGGAACGTCGTCCTGTTCCTGGGCTCCACCATAGGAAACTTCCCGCCTTCGGAAGCGGCCGACTTCATCGCCGCGCTTCATGAGCGGATGAACGATCTCGACTACCTTCTCATCGGCTACGACCTTAAAAAGGACATCGGGATGATCATGAGGGCCTACAACGATTCCGAGGGGGTCACCGCGCGGTTCAACATAAACCTGCTCGCCCGTATCAACAGAGAGCTCGGCGGGAACTTTGACCTCGGGAGGTTCAGGTATTACAGCACCTACAACGCCCGCACCGGCGGAATGGAAAGCTTCCTCATCAGCGTTGAAAAACAGTCCGTGTACATCGGATCGTGCGGCAGGACTTTTTCATTCGATCCGTGGGAGCCGATTCATACCGAGTCATCCTACAAGTACCTGGATAAGGACCTGCACCGTCTTGCCGCGTTCACCGGCTTCGAGATCGTGGAAAAATTTCATGACTCCGACGGGTATTTTACCGACGCCCTCTGGCGCGCTCACAAAAGGCCGGCGCAGTGAATGACCGGGATATAGAGTCCCGGTCAGGCTGATGCGTATGCTGGATCGATCAATCCACCTGCGAGTTGAAACATACCGGCACTTATGCCGCAGCGCCGGATCGCGCCGGTTTACAATGTGACCTTTGTATTGTTCAGGTATCTCATCTGCCTTTCAAGCTCTTGTCCGCTCCTCGGCCTCCAGTTCGGACCGAAAAGCTTTCTCAGCATCCTGATCGTTTCCTCCGGAGAAAGCCCGGTATTGCCGGCATGGCGTTTCCAGAATGATTCCCACCAGTCAGGGGGCTCGAATTTCGGACCTTCATACTCGGTGGGCCTTCCCGTATCTCCCTGCACCACGAGGCTTCCGGCATAATCGGCCTGCGTATAGACATTTGCAATCTGGTCTTTGATCTCCTTCATATCCATTTCGGACACCGCGCCGTTGCCTGTGGCTTTGTAAAACTGCACGGTCACGCGGATCGGAAACCTCTCGTCCCTTTCGATAGCAAGCCCCGCCGCTTCGGTGAAGGGCCCCTCGACCTTGCCGTGCCCGATGACCGCGGCCTCGACATCGCTTTTCTTTTTCTCGGGGACGGATTGGAATCCTGATGCGCACTCCTCCGACACTGCAAGGGACCTCACGGGACGCTTCTGCTTGAGAGGCACCTGGATGAGGAGCACCATGTTAAGTCCCCCCTCCCCCGCCCCTTTCACCGAGGTCTGCGTCCCCTTGCCGCCGGTCTTAGCATCGGGATTTTTTGAGGAATGATCGCTCAGACGCGTGCCGGTAAGGGAGGCCCGTTCTCCCTTCTGGTTAAAAAAAAGCCTCTGTCCCCAGGTCATGCCTGCCTGAAAGGCGTCCCTTTTGTTGTCGATCACGGTCATGCTCGTCCCTTCTCTTGTGGCGAGTATGGCGAGCACCGCGGGATCCCCTTCATACGACTGGTAGTTGAAGATCACCGGATTGAACTCCGCCTTCCCGCCCTTCGGGACGGGCAGAAAGCACGCCTGCGCGCTCACCAGAACATGTGAATCACGCTTCGCAAGCATGGAGCTCCGGCTTCCCTTCCACGACTCGGGCCTGGTCATGTACTTCCTGATGTTCTGTAAATACCGCGTGAGGGTGATTCTTTTCAGCCCTTTTCCTTTTTCATTGCCAACCAGTAAATAAAACCGATCGGGGCTTATGTCAGCGCTCACATCCTCGAAGTTCGGATAACGTATGACCGGCATGCAGGTAAGGTAGTATCGTTCCGTGACCGGATTGTGCTGCTGAACCTGGATCGTCATATCGCTTATGTTCGGTCCGACCGAAGAGCCTTTGTATCTGCCCGTATCCTCCCAGGTCACGTTAAGAATATTCAGGCCGTATGTTCGAGCGAGGGCCTGTGAATCGGCGTCGCCTACCATCCGGGCGGTCTGGCTGACCACCTCCTGATAGAGTCGATATCGTTCGACCGCGTTCGAAGAAACCGCGACCGCCCGTGGGGACAACAAAACGCCCGCGATGCATGCGGCCGCGATGAAACATAATGCTTTCATGTCACATTTCCTTTCGATGTATTTGACGGCGCGCGTTCGTCTGCCCGTTGGACAAGTTCCCCGGCAAAAGGATCTATTTTTTTGCCCGCATCAAAAAAAATTTTTCATGCCTGTTTATCCAATAAAAACAAAGAACTCCGCAAAGGACTGCGGAATTCTTTGTTGCACAATGTTTAGCGCTCTCCCGTGTAGAGACGATTAATCCCGTCTCTACGAAAGTATCCGTACACTCCAATAAGCTAATCGCCCGGATATCCGACCGACTGGCAGAGCACGATCATATGATCGGGCCTCAGCTTCATCGCCCTGGCGAGCATTTTTTTGTCGATGTATCCCCGGATGACTGTTGCCAGTCCCGCGGACGCGCAATAGAGGTACACGTTCTGGCCGATGAATCCGGTGTCCGCTCCCGCATACAGTAATTTTTCCTCGCGGGTACCGCCAGCCACCCTGGACATGTCCGCCACGTATATGAGATTCAGTGACGCACCCGCTACGTATTCCTGTCTGCCGGTGAGGGCTCTCAGGTCTGCCTCAACCACAAGCCCCAGGGAGTGCTTTTTTGCATCATAGCGATAGAGACCTTCAGGCAGGGCGGCATAGACGTCGATCTCCTGCCTGTTCATGGCGGATGGAGCGGTCCGTTTTCCTGATCCCGGCCGGTTGACGCCGCATGCGGCCCAGAACAGATCGGACAATATTCTGTGCGGCAGAGCCCTGGAGGAGAACAAGCGGGAAGAGTGACGCCTGCTCAGTGCCGACATGAAAGGAATTCCCGAATTCACATCCGGAGGTTCAAGAACGATCTCGGTCCGGCCTCCGTAGGCCGGATGAATGAGCAGGGCGGACAGGATCATAGCCGCGGCGATGAATGATGCAAAACGTTTTTTCATAACGCACACTCCTGATGATAAATTCATAACGCGCAATACATTGACTTCAAGCATCTAATTTTGTATAATATATAATAATTAACACTGGTCAGGCGAATTTTCATCATTAACTTCCCCTCTCCCTGATTCAACCGGTAACGGCTTCGTGCTATCATACCTCAAAAAAAGGAGGATTCCCATGACCGATACAAAATTTTCCATCGAACCGAAGACGACCGCGCTGGTGTTGATCGACATGCAAGAAGGGATTGTGGGCCGCGAGGTGTTTCCCCACTCATCCAAAGAGGTAACCGCCAACTGCGTCCGTCTGGCAGACCGGTTCCGCTCCAGCGGGGCCCTTGTGGTGATGGTCCATGTCTCATACGGCAAGGACGGCCGCGACCGCCCCAGCCAGATCGTGGACGAGCCCATGGGGAGCATTGCGGCACCTCCTCCGGGATGGGATGAATTCGTGCAGGAGATCGGGCCCCGCGAGGGCGATATCGTGGTGACCAAGAGGCAGTGGGGGGCCTTTTACGGGACCGAGCTCGACCTGCAGCTCCGCAGGCGCGGGATGCACACGATAGTGCTCGGCGGTATTTCCACCAATTTCGGCGTGGAATCGACCGCACGGGACGCGTTCGAGCGCGCCTATTCCCTGATCTTCGCGGAAGACGCCATGGCCGGTATGTCCGCGGAGGCCCATTCTTTTTCCGTCAGGACGATCTTCCCGCGCCTGGGCAGGGTCCGCCGGACTGATGAGGTTTTGAAGGCGATCTCGGAGTCGTGACAAACGGCTACATGACGTCGGCAACGGCGTTCTTCCCCTTG
The DNA here is from genome assembly GCA_964529965.1 of uncultured Leptospirales bacterium. Taxonomy (GTDB): domain Bacteria; phylum Spirochaetota; class UBA4802; order UBA4802; family UBA5550; genus RBG-16-49-21. The sequence goes on from CAZHAD010000016.1 coordinate 14,040, forward strand.
TTCTTTGCGACATATAATCCCCTGTCCGCCCTTTTGATGATCTCGTCTACCGATTGATCGGAAGAGATGAAGGACGAAACCCCCATGCTGACGGTATAGGATATACTTGATTTATTTTCCAGCGTCACCTTTTCTGAAGCAAGCGCAGCTCTCAGCCTCTCGGCTATGGCGATGCCGTCCTGAAGGCCGGTGTGGGGGAGAAGTATGATGAACTCCTCGCCGCCGATCCTGGCGAAGAGGTCAAAATTCCTGAGAATTGAAGGACTTTTCAAGGCCAGAGATTTCAACACCTCATCCCCCGCGTCATGGCCGTACGTATCGTTGATTTTTTTGAAATTATCGATGTCCATCATGATGACCGACAGGTCGCCGTGCCCTCTTTTAGCCTTCTGGAATTCCCTCGGGGCGAGATTGTAGAAGAACCGCCTGTTGTAGATTCCGGTAAGGGTATCGGTCGTGGCCAGCTTTTCGAGCTCCCTGTTGTATTTGACGATTTTGTCGGTCTGCCTGCGCACCTCCCTTCTCAGCTCGAAGACCCACAATGAAAGGAGCGCCAGCAGCGTCGGGACCATGATCATCAAAAAATATTTGAGGAGCGACTTGAAGGTTATTTCCTCCCTGGTATACACGAACCATTTTTTTTTGAGCCTGATATCCTCGTCCGACAGTCTTATCCGGTCGATCGCCGCGTTCAACCTGTCCACGAGGGCGGTGTTCCCCTTGTTTACCGCAAAGCGGTATTGAACGGTGTTCACTACCGGACCGGTGACCTTGAGATTGCGCAGATGGTCTTTGTTGATGACCTCCATCCCGAGGGAATAAGGGGCCAGACAGAAATCGTGTATTCCTGAATTAAGCTTTATCAGCGCATTTTCGAACGTGGGATATTGAAAAAATTTCACCGAAATTCCGTTCGCCTTGATGAAGGATTCGGTAATCGCGTCGTCCTTTAAAATGGCAAGCTCTTTGTCCTGCAAATCGTTGATATTCTCGATTGTTGAATTTTTTCGTACGAAGATTGCGATCGTATCCGTGCTGTATGGGAGCGAAAAATCGAAGATCCTGCTTCGCGATTCGGTGTACAGAATCCCGGCGATGATGTCGATGTCCCCTTTTTCAAGTAAAGCAAGTATACGATCCCAGGTATCGAGCCTGAATTCATACCTCATATCAAGAATTTCGCAGATTTTTCGGGTCATATCAATATCAAAACCCGCGGGCGAACCGTCGGATGATATGAAAGAATAGGGCGGGTAATCCTTGTCCGCTCCTATTATATAGGTATGATCCCGCCCTAGGGAATGCATGCCGGTAACAAGGGCGATGCATACGATGGCCGTGATCAAACGCTTAAATTTTAACGCATTCATAGATTATCTCAAGGGGTGCGCTCATTACAACGATCCATATACAATATCAACCGGCTTTTTCGGGATCCTCTTGAGCACGCGCCGTTCACCCTTTCTCCTTTTCTTCAGATTCACAAGCCACTGATACCATCCGAACATCCTCACCGCCCAATATATCGGATACCGGTAATAAAATGCGACCCGAAGCACTCCCATGCCTTCAAAGAAGATTTCATCGGCTCTTTTTCTGGAGATGCTTTTCAGGATGATTTTTCTTTTTCTTCTGACCGACACCTGACGGGTCCAGTAGCAGTAATCGTGTATTACGGCCGCGTTGCCGTACGTTCCCCACCGGGGTATTACCGACCAGAGAAGCCTCGGGACGCTTGCAAAATCGGTCATGAACCCGACCGGGACCCCGACGAACTCCGTCCCCCCTTCCCTGCCGATATCATACCCGAATTTTTTTCTGATGATCCACGTCTTTCCGTCAGGAAGGGGGGACACGGTCAGGATCTCGGTGAACTTGCTCATGATTCCTCCTCTGGGCTCCGGCGAATAATCCGTGCCGGTGCTCCCTGTGGGTCATTGGTAAAAATTGACGCGTACATCGCACGATGTGGAGAACTGCGTATTCGAATAATGCTTGTTGTTCCTCAGGTTCTGGTAGTAGTACCAGCGGTGCCTCAATGAAAAGCTCAGCATGTCCGTGACCCTCACCGAAAGGGAATTTTCCAGCACGCTTCGAAAGTAGTTAGTGTTCGAGTTTACGCTGCCCGCCTTGATGGGCGAGATGAAGGAATCGAGCTTCAGGCCGTACGTCAAATAATTGAGAAACTGATAATTAAACGTCAGAAGCGCTTCGATCCCGAACACCGCGGGATTTACCGGGTCATGGATGTACTTTTCAAAGCCGCAGCCGATATTCCCGGAGATATAAAGCCACTGGGCGGAAACCCCGACCGTTTCCCGTATGTCCACGGGCCTGCCGAGGTTCCGGTAGTTCATGTATTGCCTGAGCTCGTCAGGGTTGGTTATCTCGCTCGGGAGGGTGGCCTTGCGCACCGGGAGCACGACCGTTTCGATGCGGCTCTTCTGGTAAGGATTCACTATCGGATGGACGTTCAGGTAGTACTGAAGTGTGCCGCTCAGCAGGTTGTTAAGGAACTGGTCGTTCTGCCTGCTGTAATTTATGTAGGGCGTAAAAATCACCTTGTGATAGCGGTTGTACAGGATGAGGTCTATCCCTGATTCGAGGCCCCATTTGTTGTACGAGCTGTCGGGCTCGCCGATCGGGATGTTTATGTTTTTATCGACGATGATTCGCGACGCCTCGTAGAAGGCAGAAAGGCGGACGTTCACGATATAGCGGAACCGCTTTTCAAGGTAGCGGAAGTCCTCATTGAGCACCACCCGGTTATGCTTCAGGTCTTTGACAAGGATATCGGAGATCGAGGACCATGTGTTCCGGTAACGGATTTTTTTCCTGAGCGCCCTCTGTATATGATCAAACACCGTCTGCGTGGACACGACCAGATACTTTCTGTCCGGGACCACCTGATATCCCTGAATCTTGTTGTCACGGTAGCCGGTGACGGTATATCCCTTCAGAAAATCCGAAAGGTTCCCGAGGTCGTCCCCGGTGAGCCGGTAGGTATACACCGGATAGTTGTCGTTGACGGCTTGCAGCACGTCGGACATTCGTATGGTATGCGAAACCGGCAGGGGGGTTATGGTATCGTTATTTACTATCGCAATCTCCGCGTTGTTGACGTCTTGCAGGAAATAGGCTATCCGCTTCTGATCGAACAGCACCGGCTTTTCGACCCGCGTCAGGACTTCCTTCTCCTCTTCAGCAAATTGTTTCTTCCACTGGGTGATTCGCTCGACGAAATAATCGTACCGATCGTTTTCAACCTTATAATGGACCGCTTTTTTATGCTGGACATCGACCACCGAGATGCCGTCGTCCAGCATGACGGTGAGCAGGCTGTAGCCCGTTCCCGGTGGCACGCTGATGATCGAGCGTCCATCCGCGGTGTCGACGCGTACTATCCGTCCCCCGGCCAATTCGCCGCGCTGGTCCCCGCCGGTGATGACGAGCCTGATTTCGGGAAAGGCCTTCATCAGCTTCATGTTGTCGCGGAAGGCGAGTCCGGACAAAAGGACGACCCTGCTTATCCCCCTCCCCTTGAGCTCGGCGATGACCTGCGTGAGCGCCTTCGATTCGTCCTCGACGCCGATCCGGTAGAGATTTTTTTCCGTGACGTCGAAGAGTATCCTTTTCGACGACAAGCCCACGAATGCGATTGTTTCGCCCTGCACCTCGCTCACAAGATAGGGTTTGAACAGGACCCGGTTCTCCTTCCGTATATTCGCCGAAAGAAGACCGGTCTCGCTGTGCTTTTGAAGAAATTCAAGGCTTGACACCCCTATGCGCAGGTCGAGAGAGGAGACCAGCGTGGCCCGGCATCGGAAGAAGGAAAAAAAGTCCATCATGGCAGCTCCGTATGTCTGCTTTGACACCACACCCGGATAAAAGGAGTTTCCCAGGTCCAGGTAGATGACGTTCCTTCTGCCGGATTCCATAAGTATCGACTGGCCTAGAAGAAGCATCGGGTCTTTTGTCTCCTGGCCCTCGATCTCAGGAATGAAACGCCCTTCAAGATCAGAGGTTAACAGCAGGGTCGCCTGCTTTGCCGGCCCTGCCAATAACAGCCGGACAGGCAACAGGAGCAGGCAGAGCATGGCCGGCAGCACGTATGCCTGATGCATCTTCATTCTTCGCGCCTGGCTATTTTTTGAGCTTTTCAATATGCTTTTCACTTTCCTTGAGAACTTTGTCCTTTTTTTCAACTTCCGATTTAAGCGATACAAGCTCCTTTAAAAGCTCCTCTTTCATTTTATCGCACTGAGACAGCTTGCCGTTTTCATCAGCCAATTCGGTTTTCAGGGTGTCCATGTCCGCTTTAAGGCTATTTATCTCGGCTTCTTTTTGCGTCAGCTGTTGCTCTTTGTCCGAAATGATTTTTTTCAGCCCGTCTATGGTTTTGGAAAGATCGTTTTCCCTCTGTGCGGCTTCCTGCTTAGCCTGTTCGAGCTTGTTAGTAAGATCATTTACTTTTTTCTTGATATCGTCCGCCATCCGGCTGGTCGTTTCGATAAACTCAGCCTTCTGTTTGTTGGCGAGATCGGTAAGCTCTTTGATCTTCTTTTCCGATCGGCTCTTCAACAACTGGTAATCATCCTTCAGCCTCTCGAGCCTATTCTTGACATCCGAGTTTTCAGCCTCGAGCAGGTTGTTCGTTTTCTCAACGAGCGCGAGCCTCTTTTTCAGCACAATCACCTCAGATTTCAGGTCCGTAACGGCGGAATCGTCCCGCGTGGGGAAGTCCGCGCAGGATGAGTTGATGATCATCAGGGCCAGATAGAAAGCGATCGCTGTGCGTTTCATGGTAATGGTCCCTTTATGATAAAATTTAGTTTAACAATGCATCAGCGCTCACGCGGCCCCGTAGCATACATGCATCGGTATGCATGGCCGTATTACCGCGATGCAGAGGTATCGGCCAGGGTGAATGAATACATTGCCGCAAATGATACGGAATAAAAATGATCATATTCCCCATTATAGTCGAGAAATCCCCTCAGTATCTTATGGTGCCTGTAATAAATGATCTCGTACCTGCCGCCGAGCTGAAGCGTGACTCCGGCAGGCTGAATGAAATACTGCAGTGCCGCGGCTCCGCTGCCGGAATATGAGTAGAAGCTTTCCTTGCCGAACTGGTCCGAAACCAGTGTGATGGTCGATGACAGCGCATCGACCAGATATTGATATGAGTACGTGTATGATCCGGAGCCTGAGAGCACAAACCCGGACACGCTCGCCACAAACGACAGGTTCCGGTACAGCGGCACGCTGAAGTCGATCCCGAGGCCCGGCCCCACATCGACAAACTCGGACTTGGCCGAAGCGATCGTAATAGAGCCGGGTCCCGACAAGCGCACATTTCTGGTTTTTTCGACATAATTATACGAGCGGGTTTTCACGCGCACATTAACCCTTATATACCTGAGAGCCTGGTACCCAAGGTCCGCATTGATATCGTATCGCTTAATGTCTTTCGAAAAATCAAGCACCGGAAGCTGGGTCGCGACGTAATAGCCCGGAGTTTTCGACAGGGCGAAAAAATTCCCATACATAAAGGACGCGGAAAAGATCCACGCATCGAGGAACCCGATCGCCGCCGTAAAACCGTACATGAGGGTGGGCGGGATCGTGTAATTTTTCGCCTTATAGGGCAGGGAAATAGGGGTAGTGGAGTTCGGCGATACGTATCTTGCACCGTTGGACCAGGCGGGTTTCCACCAGCTATACGACATTCTGCCGCCGATAGTGATTTCCACCGTAGAGCTGGCGGCGAGCACACGGCCGCTTTGAAGGACAGCGAGCAAAAGCAGCACCGTTAACAGCCTCAGTCCCTTCATGAGCATTTCCTCATGGCTTCAGCTAACCCCGCGTACAAATCCATCGAAAACATATAAGGGTTCAATTCCCGGCATCACTCTTCTTTATCACGCGCTCGACCTCATCCGCCCCCTGCGCGTAAAATTTTTCCTCGTCCTTGTCAAGCTCCTTCAAAAGCCTGAGAAACTCGCCCGCATGCACCCTCTCTTCATCCGCGATGTCCTTCAGCACTTCAATCGCCAGCTTGTTGTCGGTCGATTCGGCCAGCTGCATGTAAAGCTGGACCGCTTCGTATTCGGCGGCGATCATGGAGCGGATCGCCCGGACCAATTCTTCATGGGTAAGCGTTCGGTCGCCGGCAAGGCCCGAAAAGGCGTTTTCGAAATGAGGCATCTCATCCCTCCTGCTGGTTTTTTTCATGATGTTCAATTGAATCATGCGAAGCGTCTGCTTGGGGACGCCGGAGCATATTGGCGGCAAGCCTGCTCCATTTTTCAAGAACTAATTTTTATTCAGGTCCGGTCATCCAAGGTTGAAATTTGCATAATCGCTGAATATATCTTTCTTCCAGAAAGGATCGACTACCTTGCTCGCGTGTCCTCTTCGCCGCAGCAATGCGCGAAAGTGCTTCACGTGCTCATGACCGCAGATAAACAGGATATTCAGATTGATGCGGTCCTCGATACGGGCATGCCAGAATTCCTCTCTGAGGCTCCAGTATGAGCGTGTGATCTCGGCGGTTTCACAATCGATCTCTTTGCGGAGCACGGGATCGAGTATGAATCCGGATACGCCGTACTTCTGCTTCACCCGCTCCCTCACTTCCGCGTAATAAGGAATACCAAGCACGCGCAAATCAGCCTCTACAGGGTCGCAGAATCGATGCTCGATGCCCGCCTCCCTCGCCGCCTCCCGGACGGTCGCTTCACCCGCTTCATAGACCTTGTCGAGGGCTTCCCGGCTGAATTCCTCGGCTATCAGTTCGACATGAAGTGCGCGTGCGGTTCTGATCACGAACATTTTGAACTCCTGGCGCAGTGGTTCGGGGATCGGGCCGTCGTACTGGACGAGATGATCTACGCCTACCAGGTATATCATGTCCCGCAGTCGATCCTCCGCGTCAACCGGAAGGGGACTCGAGCGGAGTCACCCTGAAATGCATCAGATCTCCCCTCCGCAGTACGGAGAGCCTGACCGGCGTATTGACCGGCCACTCCGTAAGGAAACGGTGCAGATCGTCTACCGAAACGACCTGGTTCGATCTTCCCTTTCCCTCGATTTCGACGATCAGGTCACCAATCTGAAGCCCCGCCCTGTCGGCGGGGCCGTCAGACTGGATCGAAACGACCTCCACCGCTGAATTGACGGTCAGATTAAGATAATTGATGATCCTGCGCGATAAGGGATATTGCCTGCCGGCGATCCCCAGATATCCCCTGCGCACCCTGCCGCGGCTCATGAGCTGGGAAAGAACCCAGCCGGCGGTATTTGAGGGGATCGCAAAACCGATCCCCTGGGCCATCGCGATTATTGCGGTATTAATCCCGACCACCGTGCTGTTCGAATCAAGAAGGGGACCGCCCGAATTCCCCGGGTTGAGCGGTGCGGTGTGCTGAATGATGTTTTCAATAAGCCTTCCGTCCTGGCTCCGAAGCGCCCTGCCGAGGGCGCTGACGACGCCCGTTGAGACCGTCGAGTCGAATCCCATGGGATTGCCGATCGCGATCACGAATTGCCCCACGTACAGGCCTTCGGAATTTCCAAGCACGCTGAAGGGAAGCCCTGACGCGGGAACGCGCAAGGCGGCGATGTCGGTCGCCTGGTCCTCGCCCACGACCTTTGCGTCCATTTTCTGACCGTCCGTGAACATCGCCTCGATCCGGTCAGCTCCGTGGACCACGTGGCTGTTGGTCAGAATGTATCCGTCAGGGGCTATGACCACACCCGACCCGGCTCCTAAGAGATCCATGCGGCTGTATCCGGAGCTCGAATGCACGATGAGGCTCACCACAGAAGGCGATACCGCCTTGACGATGCCTGATACTGCCCCGGAAAAGGCATCCAGTATGCCTGCATCCTTTAATTTCGACCGGTCGATCCTGTGCGGCGGCGTAATGCCTCCTGAGCCTGGAGAAGGTTCGTTTCCGGTTTCATCATGTTGATTATTCATCTGAATTCCACCCCTGTTGGTTTACTTCATGAATCTTCTTATGATCTGAGTGGCCCGGGGAAAAGGCCTCATTCGACCGCAGGTCTCCGGGTACCTCAAAAATAAATGACGGCCTGCGGCACTCCCTGCGCCCTGGATATTCTCGGCGTCCCGAAAACACCGCTTGTATCAGAAACGGATCGATTCGATCAAGTATTATTCGGAATCCCGCACGGTATCCGCCTGAAGCGCGAGCGGACCGTTGGTCAAAGGAAGATGCGATTTCTGGAAACGCAGCCATCGGTCGATGATCAGCTCTGCCGCGAAAAAGGAGACAAGGGCAACGAATATTCCGGCGATGATATCCATCACCCAGTGATAGCGCAGGTACACGAGGCTGAACAGCATGAAGGCTCCGCTCACTATCCAGAAGCCTGCCGCCAGCCGTCTCCATTTCATTATTTTCCTATAGCGGATCACGAAGAATATACATATGAGATACAGGGCCGCATGCATGCTCGGCATGCAGTCGGTTTTTACCCGCTCGAGCCTGTTCCACGCGTCATGCTGCAGATCGAAAAGCGATTCATACCCGGTCGTCCGGTTGAGGGCCTGAATCGGAATCCCCTTGAGCCTGCTGGTAAAATGCGGAGCATTTTCATACATGCTGCTGTTTGCCCGGTCGAAGACGAACCTCGGCCCTCTCGCCGGCAGATAGATAAAGCAGATCAGGGCGACCATGGAGGCTATTATCTGGGACAGAATCAACTTTGAAAACAGCGCCGACTCCTTTTTCTGGAAAAGATATATGAGCAATAAATAGGGCAATACGAAAAGGGAGTACATGATCATGAAGAAATCGACCGCCCAGGGATTGATATAATTTTGTAACAATATGGTAGGCTGCGCGCCGAACATGCCCGCATCCGCTTTCATCAGATATCGATCGATTTCAATGAATCCGATCCCTGCGGTGTGATGAAAGAGGGGGATGTTATCGTAAAGAGCGGCCAGAAGCAGGTAGGGAAGATAATGGGTCATGTCTTCGTATAATGACCTGGGTATCAATCGCCAGTTGCCGAACTCGAAATACTGCCGGTAGGTCTTTATATTTAACACACAATGCACGACGACCAGCCCGGTGCCTATCCAGATCAGGGTGAAAAAATTCAGGCGCTCGAAGCGAAAATTCCTGTAATTAACCAGCGCCGTGGCTGACAGCAGAAGATATATTGAAAAAACGAACCACCAATTCGGATGTACAATTCCGACAGGGAATACGCTGTTTCGATCGTTCATCAGTACGTCCTATAATTTTTATACGGACACCTGTTTTTTACGAAAATACTATTACCTGTTAATTTCTTAATGTATTTTTTGCACTTATTCAGCCGTTTTTGGCGATCAAGGAATATGCACTATTTTTTTATTTTTTAATTACTCAGAACATTATATAACTTATATTATATAAAATAAATCAAAGATTCAAGGGGTTTAAAAAAATTACATCCATTTCTAGACATTTGACCCCGGAAAGGTCTTAAACGTCAAAATGAAGCTGTGGACAATGCTATAAATAGAATATCTCATGATAACAATAACCGATACCCTCGCGATTTCTGAAAAAGAAGTAATCATCACCGCATCCCGCTCCTCCGGGCCGGGAGGGCAGAACGTGAACAAGGTATCCACTAAAGTAATGCTCCGGTTCGATCTGGAATGTACAAAGTATCTGACAGAAACTCAGAAAAAGCGGGTCAGAAAAAAACTGAAAAATAAAATCAGCAAACAGGGCTTTATCGTCCTGCATGAGGAAGAGGGTAGGACCCAGGCGGAAAACCGCAGGCGCGTGATCGAAAAATTCGCCCGCATGATGGCCCAAGCCCTGAAAATCCCCCGAAAGCGCCTTCCCACAAGGGTGAGCCGCGCACAAAGAGAAAGAAGGCTTGACGAGAAAAAAATCAAATCAAGAAAAAAAATCGAAAGACAAAGAATCGAAGAAATTGATTGATCCCCTGCGGTTTATGACGCGTAATCCCGGTGCGAATGCCCGTGCGGCCGGGAATGCACGCACGAGGGACTATTTCCCAGCAACATTGCCCTCCGCGTCCACGAGGTCCGCCTTGAATTTCTCAGGCACCGGCCTGCCGACAAGCCCGTATGCTCCTATGGAATACTTTTTCGAGCGGCGGCATGCATTGATCGCCAGGACCGGGTTGTCGTTCGCGAGCGCCTTTTTTGCGTCTTCAAGATTGCGGTAGGCGAGCTTGAGATACTCGCTCACCTTCGGCTTGTCGATCGAGTCGACGAGGTCCTCCGCGATCTCGTCGTTGACTGCGCGGGTACGGTCGACATACTTCTTCGCGATACTCATGTACACGTCCCACTGAAGCTTCAGGTAACCGTTGTAGATGCCGATGGCGTCCTTGTATCTGGACTGCGCAATCTTCAGCTTGCCGAGCTTGAGCTTCTTCTCGCCCTTCTGGAGCATGGCCTTGTCCGCCTGGTCGCCGAAATTGGCCACGCTCACCTCCAGTGGCTTGAATTCCCTTTCGCAGCGCTCGCGCAGGCCTTCCGCGTCGGACCTGTCGCTCGAAAAAAGCGGAGCGGAGAAAATGAGCGCAGAGGCGATGCCGATGATCGCGCCGAAAAAGAACTTATGTTTCATGACCGTGCTCCTTTTTGTATAATGTTTCTTTTTGACTTGCTCGTTCCGCCATCCGATCCATGCATCAACTCGACTACGATAAGCAGATATAATACAATATGTCAAGAAAGTTACGATCGCAAATTCTTATTGACACCCCTTCAAATCTAGAGGGTATTTATGGGGCTGCGCGGCAAATGCATCCGCGGCTCGTTGTTCATTCGTACATATAAAAAAAGAGTGCCGATGTTTTTCCCAAGGAGGTTGTTATGATCGCCCGTCATTCAGACATGAACTATCAGGACGTCCTGGATGGAATAAAGATCAAGACGCTGGTTTACGGCGCAAAAACCCTGATGACGGAATTTATCTTGAAGAAGGGGAGCCTGCTCCCGGACCACGCCCATCCTTATGAGCAAACCGGATACTTAATCAAGGGCGGAATCGTGCTGCATATTGGAGAAAGCAAACACGAGCTGCATCAGGGAGACAGCTGGAGCATTCCTGAAAATATTCCGCACATGGCCGAAATACTCGAAGATTCCGTGGCTCTGGAGGTTTTTTCTCCCCCCCGGAGCGATTATAAAAAGTATCTCGATGCAAAATCTCTCGCGGACTAGTCATGACGACGACTTCTGTGAATGGCGCCGGGGAAGCGGCATTCCGGCGGGAATTCATGGTGCGGTACAGGCTTCCGAGGCCGGTGTCCCGCTCCTATGAAGCGGTCCTGTTCAGCAGGTATGAGGACGAGATAGGCAACAAGGTATCCTGGTGTGCGGCGGTCGCGGTCAGGTTCATTGCGGCGCTGAGGCAGGCGCTCCTTCTTGCATCTGACCCGAACGCCTCGATAAGCCCGCCCGGGGAAAAAGACCTGAGGCTTGCGGCCGCCGGCGGTGCATTCGCCGGAATTACGCGCATGCCGAGCCCTGTGGGCCTTCTCCAGCTAGCCGGCATCTATCCGGGCGCTGCAGTCGGGCCGGACAAGACCGGGCTCCTCGAATGCCTTCAGGAACTGGGATGCCTCTGCAGATACCGGATCGCAGTTGTCGAACCTGAAGGCATCAGGATTTTACTCGGCCCCCGCATGGAATACTTTATATGGTCCCGGGTCTCCATACCCGGCTTCAAGCCGGGCTCGGCCGTGCTCGTCGACATCGATGCAGGGGATTTCATCTCCCTTACCCCCCTCATGCTGTGGCACCGGGATCCGCACCATCCTCTCGGAAGCCTGATGCTCCTGCGCTGGCTTGCGGGAGAGAACGGAAGGTATGTTGAGGACGGGGTTCCCGGCTCACCCGGCCTGATGCTGCCTATGACCGCCAGGCCGGTCGCCGGCAGGCTTGAACCAGACCTGCTGGGGCGGATCAGGGAGCCTGGATTCCGATTTCCGGACGGGTCGACGGTTGAGAATTTCGCGGTCCAGGGCGTCGTGTGGAAGGGGAGCATGTCGGATATATACGTGGCGTGGAACAGGGACAGGGGCGAGGCCGCTGTATTGAAGACCTTTGAAAACAGAGGCGGAGGGTTTGACGAGAATTACTGGTATTTCATCAACGAGGAAAAATTCACCGCCCGTCTGATCCATCCGGGCATCGTCAAGCCGCGCCGTTTCAGGGGTGAGGGATTCGGGGTCGTGTACGAGGAGGAATTCGTGGACGGAGGGTCCCTCAGCGACGTGATGGAAGACACGGGCGTTCTTACCCCGGCCGATTCAAGAAAGATATTGCTCGATATCCTTGACACGCTGGACCATGTGCATGCTGCCGGGATCGCGCATAACGACATCAAACCCGACAACATCCTGTTCGGCCGAGACGGCAAAGCGCGGCTGATCGATTTCGGCATAGCCGTCGATTACGCGCGCTCTGACACGGGTGCGCGCCGCGGTGCCGTCGCCGGCACGGACGGATACATGGCGCCGGAGCTGCGGCAGGGGGGGCTTCCCTCGGCTTCAAGCGACATCTACTCTTTGGGGGTGGTGTTCGGACAGATGCTCTCCGGCCGCATTTTAGAATCATATGATGAAGCGAATTCGGACAGGGCCGTTCCCCGGTCCTTCCTCGATTTCTTTAAAAGATGCCTTTCTTCAGATCCGTCCGAACGTTTCGGTTCCGCGAATGAGGCCTCGGAAAGCCTGCGCATGCTTGACACCGTGCAGCGCCCCTGCATCACCCTTGATGTGGAGGGCACCCTGGTGACGAATTTCGGAGAGAGGCATCCGCGGCCCGGCCTTTACCGCTTTCTCGAATTCTGCCTTGAGAATTTCGAGCGGATTTTCATCTATACACTTCTCTCCCCGGACCAGGTCGTCGAGCTGTTCGGACACCTCGGGGCGGCCGGCGCGGTCCCCGCCGGCTTTATCGAAAGGTACGAGCAGGTGGACTGGCCGCGCGGAAGCGCGGGCTCCATTAAAGACCTGCGCCGCTGCCGCGTGCCGGTCGAGTACAACGCCATCATCGACGACATGGCCGCGATGATACCGGAGGACCAGCAGCACCGCTGGATTCCGATACCTGATTACAACAGCCCGGACATGGTTGATAACGGGTTCGTTCTTGCAAGGAACGGGATTTTGAAAAAGTTCAAAATCTGACTCGCCTTAAAAACACGAATTTTTCTGGACATCTTGAATCGGAATGAGGTAATGCCGTATTATGAATACGGAGCTACACCAAAAATTTCTCGAACGCTGGCGAAAGTATTTCGGGGATGCGGAGCTACCCATAATCTGCTATTACGGCGACGATAAGGGAACTGCTGAGCGGGTGACTCCGGCGAAAAGCCATTCATGCCTGATCTGCGAGCTTGCGCGCGTGAGAAGGGGAACATCGCTGACGTATGACGAATCAGCGATCGGATGCGGGGGAGCCAAGAGGTACCTGGGCTACACGGATTCGGTTATGCCCAATTTCGAATACTTCCTTTCCTGCGGCATACCGGGAGAGATGGAAGGGGAGCGCTACATCAGGACTCCGGAGATGGTGAGGGAGATGCAGGAGGAGCAGAAGACGCTTCCGATAGAGGGCAAGAACATCGTTTTCAAGCGTTGGGACAAGATCGCCGAGGGCGACGAACCGGAGATCGTGATATTCTTTGCAAAGCCGGACGTGCTCTCCGGATTATTCACGCTTGCAAACTACGACCAAACCCAGCCTGACAGCACCATAACCCCGTTCGGCGCGGGGTGCGGCACGATCATCCATTATCCCTATCTCGAAAAAGACTCGCCCCACCCGAGGGCGGTGATCGGCATGTTCGATCCCTCGGCGCGCCCCTGCGTACCGGCCGACACACTCACCTTCTCCGTGCCCATAAAAAAGCTGGCGCAGATGGTGGACTATATGGACGAATGCTTCCTCATCACCGATACCTGGAAAAAGGTGCGCAGGAGAATCCAGGGCAAATAGCGGGTGCAATGAAAATTTTTGCGAGAGCATCATTGCTGATTCTCACCCTCGCATTCACGTGGACGTCACTTCGTGCGGCCGGGGCTGAGACAAATGCAGGCAGGCCCTATCTGATCCTGCCCGAGGGCGGCAACATGCTGATTTACGGAACGGGGTCGGAATATTTCATACTTGACAGGGAAAAATACCTGAACGCCGAAATCCTGAAAAATTTTGAAAAGCTTTCCTCCGGCCTCAGGATCGTGCGCCCCTCGGACGATCCGTCCGGATTCGCGGTCGCCGAGAAGCTGAAAACCGTGATCCTTGAAGTCCAGCGCAGGTCCCTGAACGAACAGGACATGAGAAACTATCTCGACTACGTGGAATCGGCCCTGTCGCACGATTCCACACTTCTTTCCCGGATCCGCGAGCTGTCCCTCCAGGCATCCAACGGCATTCTGGGTAGGGATGACCGGGAGCTGATCCAGACCGAGGTTTCACAGCTGGTCAGGGAAATCGACGCCAATGCCGCGTACGCCGAGTTCAACACCAAAAAAGTCATCCCCGGCCTGACCGCGCAGAGCCTGGGGGTCAGGAATATCGACGTGGCCGCCGATCCCGCCGGCTGCATCAGGGCGGTGGACGCGGCCATGAGCACGATTTTGAAGATGCGCGCCGAATCGGGCGCATCAGCCAATATCCTGGAATTCCGCATTAGGGGGAGGAGCTTCTATTACGTCAACCTCCAGGCATCCGAAAGCCGCATACGCGACCTCGATATGTCTGAGGAAATATCCGCCCTGCTGAAAAACCGCACCCTCATCAAATCCGACTACGGGTTGATCATAATGGAAAAAGGAACGCGACGATGATCCGGCACCGCCTAAAGAAACAAGCTTTCACGCCTGGTCACGTACCTCTCGCTTACCTCCCAGAGCCTTCGCGCCGTCTCCATGTCGTGCGATTCTTTTGACGGGGACGTTATTCTCCTTTCGACGAAATACTCGCCGCTGATACCCTGAACATCAGGGGAGCTCGCCAGATAAATGGAGGTATCCGCGCCCCTTTCCGGGTTTTTTCCGAATAACCGCCACAGGGCCCTCAATACCAATCCCCCATCCCTGCCGAGGCTCGTGGCCACAAAACCGGGGTGCAGTGTGTTGACGGTCACCCCGGTCCCTTCGAGCTTTTCCGAAAACAGGCGCGTAAACAGGATGAGCGCCAGCTTCGACTGGCTGTACGCCTTCATCCCGGAGTAGGAAAGCCTGAATTCGATATCGTCGAAATTGATGGTCCCGGTGTGGAGCTGGGAGCTCACGTTGACGACGCGCGAAGGGCTGCACTTTTTCAAAAGGCTGAAAAAGAGGTTGGTCATGAGAAAGGGCGCGAGATAATTGACCGCGAACGTGCTCTCGATCCCGTCCTTCGACACCATCCTGGTGAAATTCCATACCCCTGCGTTGTTGACGAGCACGTGGAGCTCGTGTTCCTGCTTGAACGAGCTGCAGAACGAGCGGATTGATTCAAAGGAGGCCAGGTCGCATAAAAAGAACTCGATCGAGGGATTGCCCGATCTCCTGATGATTTCTTCCCGTGCGGACTTTCCCCTCTCCTCATACCGTGAGATAAACACGATCCGCGCGCCCATGTTCGCAAGCCCTACCGCGGTTTCCTTGCCGATGCCCGACGTCGCGCCCGTGATCAATACGGTCTTTCCTTTCAATGCGCTCCCGTCTATTGTGGTGAGTCCCGGTTGTGTGCCCATTACGCGCCAAGCCCTCCGAACATCACGTACTTGATCTCGAGATACTCCTCGATACCGTACCTGGAGCCCTCCCTGCCGATTCCGGACTCCTTGACCCCGCCGAAGGGCGACACCTCGTTGGATATGATCCCCTCGTTCACGCCCACCATGCCGTACTCGAGGGCCTCGGCCAGCGGCTTGCCCTGCTCGGAGGTGAGCAGGACCTCGAAATCGTTCCTTGCCTTCATGATGAGCCTGAACCATTCGCGAAGGACCGCTGCGCGCTCCTTCGCCGTTTTTGCGATCCAACCAGGAAACGTCCCTCCATCAGCCTCTATGGCGTGCCGGGCGTCCGCCCTCCCCATGTCCGGAACGCGTACTATCTCGCTCCCGTCCGCGGGATTGATCACCGGCATGGTTTTGCCCGATTCGGCCTGCGCCCATTCCCCGTTGATGTAGGCCGCGCACTTCAAAAGCGGCGAGTTATGCAGTAACGGTATATTCATGGAATACTCCCCCTCGGACGCCCGTCGAATTGAGTACGGCAGCGCGTATCTTCACTCGCCGACTCCTGTACGTTGATGAGCCGCGCCGGGATGTTGTTTCGTTCCTGTGATAAAACAAAGCGGTTGAGAGCCTTTACAGTGTTTCATAACCATAAAAGCTGACCCGAGAATGTAACTTCAAAAGTTTACACGATTTTATAGAAATTGATAATTGACTAAGATTCTTTATTAGTAAACAATATATTCCACCTGTTATCAGTCAAACAAAATCGGAGAATAGATGAAATATTGCATAAGGCGTTTGGGTAAACACGCGGCATTGAATCCCCTACGCATATTAAAAAACAAAAAACTATTGACACGCGCATAATGCGTCCGTTTCAATCGAGCGGGCGTGGCGGCAATCGAGTCAACGCAATGTGCCGCGATCATTTGATGAATATCGCTTACAAAATTTTATAAATGAACGACTCTGATCATTTTTAAGATGATAGAAAAAAACGGTAAGGGTACAAAATCGGCGAACGCCTTCTGGGGCAACATCTTTTCACGCTACCGGTCGCGCGAAAGCATCGACAACCTGGAAGCGCTGAGGCTCTGCCCCCTGTTCCGGCGCCTGAACGTGCGGGAGTTGAAAAAGGTCGCCGGCATCGTGTATGAAAGGAGCTACCAGGCGGGGGAATACCTCTTTGAGAAGGACCAGCCCGGCGCCGCCATGTTCATAGTCAAAAGCGGCAAGGTTGCGATCATCGTGCCCGGCGCAGACGGCTCGGAGGCGGTGCTCGCCGAGATCGCACCCGAGGAATTCATGGGCGAGCTCGCGCTTCTGGACGACACCCCCCGCTCAGCCTCGGCCAGGGCGATCGAAAAAACCGACGCGATCGCGTTCTTCAGGGAGGACCTGAACGAGATGCTGGACACCTACCCCGCCATCGCCAGCAAGATCCTCAAAGAGCTGTCGATAATTATCGGCCAGCGGCTCAAGGCCTCCAATGAACAGCTCTATTCAAGGGGCAAACTGAATGAATGAGGATTTGACCGGGCGGGACAGGCCCCGGACCCTCGTTGTGCAGGCAGACGCCAGGACGAGGACCAGGCGAATCGTGGTTGCCATCACCACGGTGGTGGCCGTGACGGCCGTGGGATACCTTGTGTGGGCGCTTCGTCCCATCATTCTCCCATTCATCGTCGGCACCCTGACCGCGTACCTCTGCTTTCCCCTGCTCAGGTTTTTTTTCTCGATCGGGATACCCAGGCCCGCGGGGATTCTGCTCCTCTTCGGCGCGTTCTTCCTGGCGATCATGGTCATCGCGAACCAGGTCGGATCGATTCTGCCGGACGAGAGGGAGTGGCTTGTGCTCAGGACGCGGTTCCAGTACAAGCTCAATGAACGCTACAAAAGCTTCATGAACCTTGAAGGGCCCGGACAAACGGGCAACATCATATATAAATATTTCGGCAACGACCTGAACCGGCTCATGGATAATGTCAACAGCGCGCTGCGCCTTAACAGGGAGGAACGCCGCCTTTTCATGAGATACCGTGCCGGGTATCAGAACAAGCCGAGAATAAAAGACCTTTATTACGGGTATTTCCTCAAAAACACCGAATCTCAGATGAGCAAGGGCGAGATCAAGGACGGGCTGACCGAGAAAGAGGGGAAGGAAGCGGCGGTTGAACCCGAGGAAGTATCCAACATCACCACGGTGATGGAGGCGGTCAAGCTCTGGATCATCACGCCCCTTGTGTTCCTCTTTCTGCTGATCGACGACGGCCAGATAAAGCGCTTCTTCGTGGGCCTCGTTCCGAACCGTTATTTCGAGGTCTCGCTGGTGGTGTTCGACAAGGTAAACCGCGCGATCGGAAACTATCTGAGGGGGGTGCTCATCGAGTGCCTGCTCGTGGGAATATCGTATTTAACGCTCCTGTCCGTGATCGGATTCGAGATCAAGTTCGCCCTCATGATCGGTCTCATCGCGGGCATCGCCAACGCAGTACCGCTGATCGGCCCTGCCATCGCGCTCGCGGCAGGGTCGGCGTACGCTCTTATCGCGGAAAAGGCCGACTCAGTCCTTCCCTTCATCACTCCCGACAATCTGATCATCGCCGTTGCAGCGTGCGTGCTCCTGGTCATGGTGCTCGACAGCACCCTGTTCCAGCCATTTGTCGTGGGTGGGGCGGTGCAGGTCCATCCTCTCGTGGTGTTCGTAGGCGTGATCGGCGGCTCGATCCTGTTCGGGTTCGCAGGCCTTATTTTGGCTATCCCGACGATAGTGGTGGTGAAGGAATTCGTATCAACCCTGTTCAGGGAGCTCAGGGACTACTATATCATCTGATCCCGGGGCCTTACGATACCTGCCCGGGTCCCTCCCCCCCCCTTCGTCCCTTTCCGCCTGCTTCATCCGTCCGGCCCTTCCTCCGGCCGGGGCCCCTTTCCCCCTGGTCGGGCTCGTCGTATCCCTCACGCGCCTCTTCCGCGAGCTTCTGAAGATATTCGCCCAGCTCTTCGCGGGTCTCCTTCCCCGGTTTGGGCGCGAACAGGACGCCGAGCAAGGCGCCGATCGCGGCGCCGGTTATAAAGCTCATAAAGGTCTTGAATCCGTCATTGCGGTCGCTCATTCTTCCTCCTTTTCAGCCTGCTCACCGCCTTCCAGCCCCACATGATCGCCGGCACGAGCGCCAGCCACTCGGCCTTCGCAAGCGGGAGCTTGCTCGCCAGATTCAGCGCCGTGCGCACGTTCGAGGATATCTTCTGGGACTTTGACAGAACGCCCCCTATCCCCTCGATCCTTCCCCCTATGCCGGAGCTGATCCTGTTGAGCTCCTCGGTCAGGTCACGCACCTCGGACGAGGTCATCCGCAGATCCGAGAGGAGCGCCCTCAGCTCGCGTATGGCGGGCACCAGCACGATCACGAGCGCGAGAAAGCCCGCCGAGAAGGCCAGCGCGACGATGAATATGATGATATGCGTTGCGGTTTCCATGGTGCAGGCGGTTACTTTAGCCGGGCACACACCTAAAAGTCAAAGCTTTTTTCGGGGGGTTAGACTGAGCCAAAGGAATATTTTTGTTGCTTAATGGCATATTTGAAAAAACCCCTTTAATATTTTTTAAAGGGGTTTCGTTACTTTATTCAAGATTGAATTACAGTTATGGACGCGTTATATCGTAAGTTTTCTGCTGTCCTCGTTGATGAGCTTATTTCCGCTGAACTCGCGGGCATTCAGCAATTTTCCGCTGATATCGTAATAATACACGGCTTTCAACATCGTGCCGTTGTTGTACGTATCCTTGACCAGTGTCACGTTTTTCCCATTGGATGAATATTGATAGGTCACGCCTGAAATCTTCCCGTTTATGTACGTCATGTTCGTGTAGGAAGCCTGGATGATCTCGTTAGCGGGGATATTTCCGCTTTCAATATCCGCCTGGAGCGTTTTAAAGAAATGTATCGTGCGGACATTGTCCATGAAGCCCATGTCGGTGAAAAAGGCCCTGTCGGATGGATCGAAGCGCGGATTGAAAAGCGTTTCAAGATACTTCTGGTGCTCGACCAGCAGCTTGTTCATCTGCCATTCGACCGGGATCAACGTATGCTCGTGCCGGTTATATCCCTGGCTTACCGCATACATCGAGACCGCGATCATACCCGCGGTCGCGATCAATAGTAGCTTCTTCATGATTCACCTCGTCTTTTAATCATATGCTGCATGCTTTTTGTAATTACGATATATGTAGTTGCATGAAAGACCGATGTTACTGAAATTGTTGCATTTTCACTTTTTGTTGACTAGCCGCTTAAAATGAAATTTATTAATATATTCATATCTTATATTGAACGATCGATAATGATTTTTACGATTCTGATTTCTTGAAAAGATTTAAAATATCAAGTGTGCCAATATGGATAACGCAATATATGCGATGCTCTTCGGTATTATAGGGACGAGCCTTTACCATATCGGCAAAAGCATGCAGAAGCAGGGTATCGATTTTCTGCACGATATCAGGAATAAGGCGCGGAACCCGTCGCGCACCAGAACATCAAACCCCCGGATCGCAAAATCCGGTGCCGTATATATCACCGGCGTGGTGCTGAACAATACGCTGGCGGTCTGGATCATGCTGGCGGGCATGTTCGCTCCCGCGTCTTATTTTACCTCCATGTTCGGCCTCGGTCTGATCGCGCTCATGCTCTATTCACGGCATTATCTGAACGAAACGATCACGAGAATGAAGCAGATCGGCATATTGCTGCTGGTCATCGGCACCGTAACCCTCGGGGTCGAGGGAATATTCCGCGCAAAGCTCTCGATGTCCGACATTGATCTCGAAACGGTGATCATATTGATCGCAGTATACGTATCAGCCTCCCTTGTGCTCATATTTGTATCATCCAGGTCGGACGATCCCTTCCTCGTCGGCGTCTCATTCGGATTTTTTACCGGGGGGATCGCGAGCATGGATCCGGTGCTCAAGGGAATCGCGCAGCACTACGGCGGCACGTCGGGCTTTCTGCCGTCCACGCATGAAGGATGGCTCATATTCGCCGCAAGCTTCCTTCTGACCACGATATCCTTTGTGGGGGTTCAGGTGGGGTTCATGAAGCACGCGCCCGCGTCGGTGCAGGTATCGATCAGCAGCAGCGTATACGTGTGCATGCCACTGATCATACAGGACATGGCGCTCCCCGGGTTCCGGATCACCCCGGCTACCGCGTTCGGGATGATCATGGTGGTCGGGGGGATCCTGTGCATCGTCGGATTCGGGGACTCGCGCGCACGCTCCATTGCGTGAACTTTTCACGGGGCTTTGATCAGGTTGATGACCGCTGACGTATTCAGGACAATGCGAGGGTGATAGGCTCAGCTCTTTTTTTTCGGAAACCAGGGAATGAAGACCGGAACCCTTTGCTGATGCGCGGCATAATCCGGCCTCTTTGCCCTCATATGCCCCTCCATCATGGGTATGCTTATCAGGAGGAACATGAGGGTGACGGCGACGGGCCCGGGCACCGTCCACCAGTAGATATTGCCGGAGGCCAGGGAAAAGATAAACAGGCCCCACCAGAACATCGCTTCGCCGAAATAATTGGGATGACGCGAGAATGCCCACAGGCCTGTTGAAAGAACCACTCCCTTGCGCGGACGTGAGCGCACAAAAACATGAAGCTGCCTGTCCGCAAGGGCCTCAATCGCTATAGCGCCCGCAGTAACGACAAGCCCGGCCGCATCCAGTAATCCCGGTCCCCTGCCGCTTGCAGTCATGACCGGGTAAAGGGGGAGACAGGCGAGAAAGACGATTACCGTGGGAAAATAGTGTATTCCCACAAGGCTCGCGGCCCAGTACCAGCGTCCGGCTTTTGACCTGATCTCCGCATATCTCCAGTCTTCATGCATGAGCCCCTTCCATTGGCGAAACCAGTTGTAGGTCAGCCTTCCGCCCCATATCGCCACGAGAACGATAACGGTGATGCTTCGTGGACCGAACCCCGCCTTGCCGGTAAACGCCCAGTAGAGGGCTATGGACGGTGGAGCGACGCTCCAGTAGGGATCGTACATGCTGGAATTATTGAAGGCCACGCTGAAGCAGAAAACCGCGGCGGTCGCCGCCATGTCAGCCCCGAATACCGCGGCGACAGGATTTTCGATTCTGAAAAGATACAGAAATGCGGCGGCGGCGAAAAACGCCGCGCAGTAAGCGGAGATGCAGACGAGCGCGGATATTATTTTATTATATCTGTATGAACGTGCCATACGGCTAGCAGTAGTAGCCTCTTGTCAGCAGTTTATAGTTCATGCGATCAACCCTTCAATAAGACGCCGAACAGGTGCCCGATCAGAAACGTTACCGCGGCCGTGACCAGGCCGAAAAGCACCTGGCGCAGACCGGACAATACGGGGCGCCTGCCGGTCATAAGGGTGATCGCGGCCCCTATGATGAATAAACCCGCCACGCTTAATGCGGCGCTCGCGATGATGCCGGAAATGCCGGTTAAAAAGATATAGGGGGCCACGGGAATGATCGCACCGATCACGAACAATATGAAAGAGGTTAAAGCCGCTTCCCATGCTGATCCGCCGAGCTCTCCGGGATCGATCCCGAGCTCCTCCCTCGCAAGCGTGTCCAGGGCGGTTTCGGGATCAGAGATCAGACGGTCCGCCAGCTGAAACGCGGTTTGGGCATCGATTCCCTTCGCCTGATAAATCAGCGCAAGCTCCTCCTTTTCCTCCTCCGGGATTTCGGATAATTCATTTTTTTCAACGTCAATCTGGTGCCGGAACAGCTCGCGGGAGCTCTGCACCGAGAGCCATTCGCCCAGGGCCATTGAAAGGGCGCCCGCCAGAAGGCCCGCAAGCCCGGTAACCAGTATATACCGGGAAGATACCCCGGCCCCGGCCACGCCCATTACCAGGCAGAATATTGAAACCAGGCCGTCGTTGGCCCCGAGTACCGCGGCGCGCAGGGCGTTGCCGCCCGCCGCCCGGTGCCTTCCCTCGAACCTGGCCAGATCGCTTCCCTTAAGGCCTTGGGAATTCCGAGCGAGGTAGCCGAAGATGCGCGCATGAGAGCGCTCGTCCGCAGGCATATGGACCGATTCGGCATCGTGCTGGCGGTCGTATCCGGAAGCGGCCACGGTCTCCATGGAGGCGACCGCCGGCAGAATAAAGGCCGGTCCTGTTTTTAAAGCGAGCCAGCCGAATATCCTTGTCCGCCATCCGGGTCTATACTTCGGGACGTCGGCGCCCGCTTCGATGAGCTTCGTTCTCCAGAATTCGGCGTGCTTTTGTTCGGTGTCGACCAGCTTTAAATACACGGCGGCGAGGTCGGGGTTCTGCTCTTCCGCAGCAAGACGGCTGTAAAGTGCGACGGCGTCCTGTTCGCCACGCAGATTTTCCTTGTAACGCTTGATATCTTCGAATAAAGCCATGGATTCACATCCACCGGAAAATGTTTGAATTATGATTACATCATACGGGACAAAGCATCAGAACGGCACGCAGCCATAGAATTCGTATTAATATCTGTTTATATATTTGATGCAGATTTCGTCCTCACGGCCCTTTACTTCGCCGCGTACGTTTATTCAACAAATATCACGTGACCGGCTTGCATTCCTTCGAAGGATCCGGGATGCCGCCTATCCGTTATTCTTTTTTTTCAGTCTCATCATCGGTAAGGGATTTTTTAAACTCGCGTATCCCCTTGCCGAGGTCCTTGGCTATTTTGGGCAGCTTGTCCGCACCGAACACGACGAACACAACCAAAAAAATCAGTATCAGCTCGGCCGGCCCCAGGTTGCTTAAAAATGCCAATGAAACTCCCATATCAGGATTCATCGACGATTTCCTCCGTACATCAGATGAAAAGGTTTAGAGGAGCTACCCTTCTTTTTGTCAATGAAATTTTTAAAGGAAAAGGTTATTTTAGAATCCTGACGCCATGCATTCCGGATTATCCACACAATACAGAGCGGCGAATTCTTTTACGAACTCCTCGAAAGACGTTTCAGTCGTGTTTTCAGGCTCTCTCCTCACCTCGCGGTAAATCAATCCCTCGTTCATCGCCCGCGACATCTCGATGTATGAGCGGGCCGTACCCCTCGACATCCCCGCGCCGATCATCGCCTTTTCCGCATCTTCATAACCGAATTGAACATACGGTAAACCTGGTTTTCCGATCGCCTTTCCAATTATCACGGTCATCTCATTCATTGACAGGTCCCTCTGGCCGAGCAGAAAGCGCACGCTTTTTCCGGTAAAGCGCAAGTCGATAAGATATCGGGTTGCTTCAGCCGCAATGTCCCTGGTCGCTATAATCGGGAATGCCATGTCCCCCCGCAGTGCGAATCCCATGATCCCCTGGTGTTTGATGAGATCGATATTCCCCATGAGATTGTCCATGAAAAAAGCGGGCCGCAGGTGGACCACATTCAGGCCCCTTATTTTATTCAACGCCTCTTCATGGTCGTGCAGG
Organism: uncultured Leptospirales bacterium; assembly: GCA_964529965.1. Lineage (GTDB taxonomy): Bacteria > Spirochaetota > UBA4802 > UBA4802 > UBA5550 > RBG-16-49-21. The sequence continues at coordinate 38,265 of CAZHAD010000016.1, forward strand.
CCGGCGATCGGGCCGGTTTTTCCTTTAAGCCGCGCCCCCACGCTGCTGAGGTTGACGACACGGGTGATGTTAGCCTGACGCAAGGCGCGTATGATCGACCTGCTTATTCCATTCTGGTATTTCCTTACCTTTTCCGCGCTCTGGTTCGGCGGTATCATGCTGAAAACCGCGTCACCGCCCGTAAAAGCCTTCGCGAGAAATTCAGAATCCTCAAGGTCTCCCTCAAAGGGCTCAGCCCCCATGGACATGAAGGGCTTAAGCCGTTCAAGACTCCTGCTGATAACGCGGACCCGCTTTCCGGAATCAAGCAGCTTTTTTGCTATCCTGCTTCCTACGTGACCGGTCGCTCCGGTAATTATATACATGGTGTAACCTCCCTCTGATAATTTTCAACGATTCGTGCGTTGTGGTGCCGTAAAAATCCCCTCGCACGTGAATCATGATATTCTTTATAAGATGTATCCTTTTCATTGTTGTGAAATTAAAATATAATACACAAATAAAAAGGGAAAGTCAATGTTTACATACCGCGCGTTCGCGATAAAAATTTAATTAGTTGTTACTTTTGTGACATCCGCTTTTTGTTGTAACATGGTTTATTTAACTATTACATAAATATAATTAATATGGAGAAATTGAAATGAATTATGCACGGTTGCTTGAATTCTGATGAAAAGCGGCTGTGCAAGGTTTGTTGTAAATATACACTTGATAGGAGGAAAATAATGGCACAAAAAAAATATACGCTACCCGATCTTCCTTATGCGTTTAACGCGTTGGAGCCGTATATCGATGCGAAGACGATGCAGATACACCATGACAAGCACCATGGCGGTTACGTGAACAATTTGAACGCCGCCCTGGGAAAACACCCCCACCTTTTCGATGTACCCATCGAAAGCCTCCTCGCCAACCTGAACAGCGTTCCTGAAGACATCCGCTCGGCGGTGCGCGACAACGGCGGAGGCAATTTAAATCACTCCATGTTCTGGAAGCTCATGGGAAAAAACATGGGCGGGGACCCCGTGGGCGAGCTGTCCGGCGCCATAACCAAGGCGTTCGGGTCAATTGACGATTTCAGAAAAATCTTCGAAGCGGCAGCCGCGCAGCGCTTCGGGTCCGGTTGGGCCTGGCTTTCCCTCGACGCCTTTGGAAAGCTCACCGTGCATTCCATGGCGAATCAGGACAACCCCGTTATGGAGGGAAGGATTCCGATATTCGGGCTCGATGTGTGGGAGCACGCGTATTATCTGACCTATCAGAACAGGAGGCCGGAGTACATAAGCGCCTTCTGGAAGGTGGCAAATTGGAAAGAGGCGGATTTGAACTACCGTAATGCCCTGGAAAATATCGACCGGTGCCTTTCTGTCGCAGACCTGAGAAAGGTGTCATAGGCGATTATGAAGAGAGGCATTACGAACCCCACGCATCGGTGGGGATTTTTTTTATTTCTCGCAGGAGCTTATATCTCCCTGCCGATGCTGTGCGCCTGTCCCAGCGGCTCGCCGACATTGTAATACGACCGTACCTCCGGCGCATAGATTATCGGCTTGACCTTTGACATGTCCGGCATGCCGTTCGCCCCGAGCACGTCCTCATCGGCCTTCACGTCGATGATCTCCCCGATAAAATGAGTATGGATGCCGATCTCGCTTGAGCCGATCAGCCTGCACTCCAGGATAAGGGGGAACTGCTGGATGTAGGGAGCGTCAACCTTGTCGCTCCGTATCGGCGTAAGACCTGTCGCGAGTATCTTGTCGATTTTTTTCCCGGACATGAGCCCGAAATAATCCGCCTCCTTAACATACGTTGAGGAAGGCACGTTCACCGTAAAGGCCTTCCGGTAGGTGATGTTGCCGTGCGAATAGGTGGCGTTTCTTATCGAGACCGCGACACAGGGCGGTTTTGAGCTGCACACCCCTCCCCATGCCACCGTCATCGCGTTCGGCTTCCCCTCACGGTCATAGGTCCCGATGATCCAAACCGGCGTGGGAAATATCAATGTTTTCGGGCCAAACGATTTTTTCATCTATAACCTCCACAGGTTGAATTTCCGCCGATAACATTATGTAATCCGCGGGCATCAGAGAGTTTCCTGATCTGAAAACAATATGATGATTAGAAACGCCGAGGTTTTCTTCAAGCTGACGCTCTCCTCCAGCCACACGTAAAACTATTTTAATGGATTCTTTACTCATACAATTGTCAATGATAATATACGGTACCGGTTAATAATGAAAAAATTTCCACTTGACAGAAGCGCTTTTAGGTACCCCTCTACCTGAGGGCGAATGCGTACTGTTATTATGGATCTGGGCTTAAAAGACAAAATCGCGGTGGTGACCGCGTCGAGCAGCGGGCTCGGCAGGGCTGCGGCCGAGGCCCTGGCGCAGGAGGGAGCGCATCTGGCGATATGCTCACGAGACGGTCGCAGGATACATGAGGCGGGCGAATATCTGCGGGAAAAATATCGTGTCAAGGTGTTTGCCGGCGTCTGCGATGTCGGGGACAAGGGCAGCGTGGACAAATTCACCGAAGAAGTGCTTCAAAGGTTCGGAACCGTCCATATCCTGTTCACTAACGCGGGCGGACCTCCCCCCGGGGCAGTGGGCGATTTTTCATCCGGTGATTTTGAAAAAGCATTAAATCTTAACCTGATAAGCGCCATCAACCTGGCGTATGAGTTTCTGCCACGCATGCAAAGCCAGAAATGGGGAAGGATAATCGCGTCCACATCCATAACCGTAAAGCAGCCGGTCCCCGTGCTCGCGCTCTCGAACGTATCGCGGGTCGGCGTGATCGCCTTCATCAAGAGCCTCTCGTTCGAGGTCGCGACTTTCAACATCACCGCCAATGCGGTCGCTCCCGGCTATATCATGACGGACCGCGTCGTCCAGATCGCGGCGGACAAGGCGAAGAAAGAAAGCCGAGCTTTCGAAGACGCACTGGGCGACCTGGAAAGTGGCATTCCCGCGGGACGGATCGGCAGGCCCGACGAGTTCGGCTCGCTCGTCGCGTTCCTTGCGTCGGAGCGCGCCGGATACATCAACGGCGAGACCATTCTGATAGACGGCGGCGCGTACCGGGGGTTGATGTAACATCGCTTCTGTATAATTATTTTTTTAATGTACGGCGAGTTCATCGCTCAATCGCCGTACATGGCAGGCACTAATTAAAATTTATGCGGAAGCACCGGTAGAATAACGATACATTCGGAGGAGCTATGGTGACTGACGTCAACCCAAGCAAAATCATTGCGGTGGGACTCAACTATATCGACCACGCGAAAGAGATCAAAATGCCCCTACCCGAGCGTCCCCTGATTTTCATGAAGCCCTCGACGTCCGTCATCGGCGACGGTGAAGCGATCGTGTATCCCCCGGACACCAAGCTCCTCCACTATGAGGGCGAGCTCGCCGTGGTCATAAAGGACAGGGCGAAAAACGTCGCCAAAGAAGACGCGGCGCGCTTCATTGCGGGGTATACGTGCGCGAATGACGTGACCGCCCGCGACCTGCAGGCCGCCGACGGGCAGTGGACCAGATCGAAATCCTTCGATACCTTCTGCCCGCTCGGGCCGAGGATCGTCTCAGGCATCGACCCGAAGAGCCTGTCGATCGTCACCCGCGTGAACGGCACGGTGAAGCAGAATTCGAACACGAAAAACATGGTCTTTGACGCCTATGACCTTGTGTCCTTCATCTCCGGGATCATGACCCTCCTGCCGGGCGACGTCATCATCACCGGCACGCCCGCGGGAGTCGGACCCCTCGGTGTCGGCGATACGGTTGAAGTGGAGATCGAGGGGATCGGGGTGCTGAAGAACAGCGTTGTTTTGCCCTCATGAATTCCCCGGATTCTTCCGTCGCTTTTCAGCGCGATTACAGAAACGACGTCATCCGGGCCGCATCCATAGTTGCCGGTTATATCGCAATATGCCTGAATGGTTTCTCCTTCACCTTTCAACAGTGTGATTGATCCTGCTGGTCCGAGATCGTATTCCCATTCCTCACATCGTTCATGATCGACCTCACCATAGAGGGCATGTGCCGTAGTCCAGAGATGATCTACCGCATGATACCAATCCAGTATATGCAAAGCATCCGGAAAATTTTCATCCTTCATTTTCTTGAGCCACATGGCTCCATCAGTAAATACGATTACTTTGGGGGCAGTGTGGCATCTTTTTGTAACGACACAATCGTAAAGCATCTTCTTGAAAGGCTCTACGCCTTCGCCAATAGAACTAATAAATCGTTTTTTTTTTGATGGTAACCCGCCCACACCGCTACTGGTCTTTTTGTAAACAATATCCCGATCAGTGTATAGTAAACCAAGCTTGTTTTCTTTATATTCAATACAATTCTCGCTAATCATAGGCACCATAGAGCCATCCGCATGAATATAGAGAATGTTACATTGTACCTTTTCTTTCGCGCCTCGGAAAGGTAGTTTCCCCTGCTGTTCAGCCTCCTTATATAATTTAGTCCCAATTTTATTAGAAATGTCTTTTAAACACGTTTCACTCACCTCAAATACACTCTGTTGTTGCCGCCGGTGAAGGCAATGCTTCCCGTGCGGTCTTTCTGAAAAACACTTGCCATACGCACGTATCTTTACTAAGAGGTGAGTGGCGGCGCATATGGCATTGAATGAAACAACAATTACGCGGGGCATCATCGAGCGTTACTCCCGCAAGCTGATCGATTACGTGGATGTCGACGTTGCGGTCGTCGGTGCGGGCCCCGCCGGTCTTGTGGCGGCCTATTTCCTCGCCAGGGGCGGCCGCAAAGTAGCGGTGTTCGAGAGAAAGCTGAGCATAGGCGGTGGGATGTGGGGCGGCGGCATGATGTTCAACGAGATCGTCGTCCAGCAGGAAGGCAGAGAGATGCTCGATCTCTTCGGCGTCCGCACCGAGGAATACGAGCCGGGTTATTATACCGCAGACGCGGTCGAGGCCGTCACCACGATCTGCTCGCATGCATGCAGGGCGGGGGCGAAAATTTTCAACTGCATCAGCGTGGAGGACGTCGTTATCCGCGACGGCCGCGTTACCGGCCTCGTCATCAACTGGTCGGCCGTCGGCATCGCCGGATTGCACGTCGATCCGCTTACCGTGGCGTCAAAAGCGATCATCGATTCAACCGGACACGACATGGAGGTGCTCAAGGTCATCAGTCGCAAAGCGGATATCCGCCTCAACACAGAGACGGGCGGCGTCATGGGCGAGCGATCGCTCTGGGCGGACAGAGCGGAGCGCCTTACCTTGGAAAACACCAGGGAAATCTGCCCCAATGTCTATGTGGCGGGAATGTCGGCCAACGCGGCGTACGGAGGGCCGCGTATGGGGCCGATCTTCGGAGGAATGCTCATTTCCGGAAAGAAGGCCGCCGAGGAGATATTAAAAAGATAACGTGTCGATTTTTTTAAGCGCGGCGGAGTATGAAACAAAATCTGTTGTGTAAATCCTGATTGAGTATGACTGATCTTGCCGCCACGGGAATGCATGAATAAACTGTATAAAGGGAAATTATTTTTCCGCTACGTTGTAATCGCTGCAGCTGTGCCACTGTTCCCCGATCTCACTGTAGAAAACGCGCAGCGTCAAATTATAAAACTCGCCCCGTTGCTCGTCGGTGAAGCCGTCGATTTGAATATTCCGCAGATCCGGCCGATCAATGTTCAACCGGTTGGTCGGATAATCGACAAACCCGAAATCTATATCATCAATCTGCGTGGTAAAATAGTGGCATATGATGACTGAAAAATCTTCTCGTTCAAAGTAAAAATAGATATTGAGCTTCTCAAAATCATTATTGCTCAGGATTTCATACCAGAGGAAATCGGAGAAATCGATGTACACGGAATGGGTCCCGCCGTTGTCCTGAAATTGATACTCAGACTGGACAGGACCTTCAGGAGCCCCCGCCTCCCTCACGTAAACGGCATTGAGCTTTTCCGTTCCGCTGTTGTCCCTGGATATGTCGACATCATTGTCAGACACCTCCAGTTTCAGGTAATAGAGCCCATGTTCGTCAGGGATGAAATTCATGGTCCGGTCCGTTCCCATGTTTATATAAGGAATGGTTTTATCGTAAATTCCTCTATACGCCGCCGGATCCACTTTATAATAGCTCCATGTGAATGAGAGAGGGTCGCCCTCGGGATCCGAGGTATCGATTCCATCCAGTTGGATTACATCGCCGACAACAGCGGAATCTTTATCCATATTCACCGCGGCCGCGGGCGCTTCATTGCCGTTACTCAGCGCCACCAGCGTTCCGTCGGCCACCACCCTGCCGAGGGCTGTGTTGACCAGCTTGATCAGATAATATCCCGAGCCGGGAGGTTTGTAGGTGATGACTTCACCGGAAAATATCTTCTCATAGATGGCGTAAATGGGCGCCTTACCGTCCTCGACGGCGTTCCAGTCTTTGTATATGAATATCTCCCATTTTATGTTCGAGCCGTCGGTTATAAAGGCCGATCCGTCCAGATCGATGGTGGAGCCGAAGGAAATGACCTCCCCCTCACCCCGCTCTACATCGAGGCTGTACAGGGTCAGCTTGCCCTCTTCTTTGAAAATATGAACCTGGTTCCCGGCGGCCAGCATTAAAAGAGAGTCCCTGATTTTATTGTCCGTATCCTGTTCCTGGCAGCCGGATAGAAGCAGTATCGCGCTTAATACAATACCCCGGAGAGGAGCTCCGGGCACGGATATCAGGGAGCCTTTATGATCTGTGAGGAATTTTTACCGTCCCTGCCGTTACGCAGGTATATCAAGTCCTATATTATTATTGAGGACGCCGAGGGATTTGTGCTGAACCGGCAAATGAGCATCTATCCCAGCGGCCACCTGGAAATGATCATCAATTACGGCGACAGGGTCGATTTCGAGGAGCCTCAGACATTTGTACTCAAACATGAAAATGGATATCTGGGCGGTCAGATCATGAGGCCGGTCTATTATCGGAGCAGGGGGCATTTCAAGATTTTTTCCATCATATTCAAGCCCATCGGGACATTCCGATTTCTCCGTATTCCCCAGCAAGAATTCACCCACAAAAAAATAGACCTCGATCTCATTTTCGGTCCCGAAAGCGGCAGGATCATCGAACGTCTTTGTGAAGCTGACGGCTTTCAAAATAAGGTATCCGTCATTGACCGCTTTTTTCTCGATCTCCTGAAAAACAATGTCAGAGATATCACCCTTATTGCAGCTGCGTCCCGAATTATTCAACGGTCAGGAGGAAAAATCGCTATTGAGGAATTATGCAAGACATTGAATACCAACATCAAAATCCTCGAGCGAAATTTCATGCACATAGTCGGCATCAGGCCGAAGGAGTTTTCTAGAGTCATCAGATTCAATATGGCATTCAATACCATCAATTCAGAGAGCTTCTGCGATATAAACGACGTCGTCCATTTGTGCGGTTATTACGACCATTCTCATTTTCATAATGAATTCAAGCGGTTCACCGATTTGAGTCCCTTAGAATTTTTTAATAAGAGCAATCAGAATATCGAACGCTCCTTCCGGGAACAGGTGAAGATTTAATCGATAGGCATGATTTTTTCGGCCGGCTTGCCTATTCTGACAATCAGAAATTCGAATCCGGCTTATCGGGACCGTGGCCTAATCGGTATCCGAGTGGCGCCCGATCTTAAATGCTTACAATATCTGCAGCTTGGTTTTGCCCACGGTGACCACGTCGCCGGGCTTGAGCTCGTGA
>CAZHAD010000017.1:0-13161 GCA_964529965.1 uncultured Leptospirales bacterium
AGTTAAATCATCGAGAGCAGCAGCTTCCGTGCCCCGTCAAGCGCCTTCGCCCTGTGGCTGATACTGTTTTTTTCTTCAAGCGTCAGCTCGGCCATTGTTTTCCCGATTTCCGGCAGGTAAAATATCGGATCATACCCGAATCCGTTCTCCCCCTTCATTGAATCGGCGATCATTCCCTCGCACCTCCCTTCCGAAAAAAAGATTCTGCCGTCGGGGAAGGCGACGGAGATTACGCATACGAACCGCGCGTTCCTTCGCTCCGGGGCTGCCTCCCTCATCTCTTCCAGGAGCTTCAGGCTCCGCTCCCGGTCGGTCGCCTCCGCTCCCCCGTATCGCGCCGACAGTACTCCGGGCCTGCCGTCGAGCGCGTCAACGACGAGTCCCGAATCATCGGCCATCGCAGGTTGTTTTGTAAACCCGGCAATAGCGGCGGCCTTTGTGCGGGCGTTCTCATGAAACGTGGCCCCGTCCTCGATGATTAGGGGCGGGTCCGGAAACCGTGAAAGCGGGATAAGCGTGAGGCCGCAAATGCCGGAAAACTTGTTCTCGATTTCGCGTATCTTGTTCCGGTTGTTCGATGCAATGACCAGGTTCATGAGGTTAAATGAATGTTTATTTTGTTATTCCCCCGCCGCCGAAGGCGGCGGGGGAATAAAGTTATAATTTTTAAAAAAAACAGGTTGAAATACCGGCGAAAATTTATCAAATATAATTTATGAGGTCATCAGTCTTCAGATCGCTTATTCTTTTAATCTCCGATGCGGTACTCGGCTTTATACTGTTCTATTTTTATTTCAGGTTCCATATTATCGATACGGACATTTTTGATTACCTTCTCGGAATCGTGGTCATATTCGTAACCGCGCGGGGTCTTCTGTTTTTCATCGGCAGCACCTTCTTTTACCGGCGAAAGATCAGCGCCATCCGGGAGGTGATCGCGGAATTCCAAAAGGGGAAATTCATTCAGCAGAAAAGGAACCCCGTCATCTATAACGAGTTTGACGAGATCCTGAAAGAGCTGATAACCGTGGGGAGGCACCTTGAAAGCATCGTGTCCTCGCAGAAAAAGGAGATCGACGGCTTTATCGAGCTGTACAACAGCATTATCTTTTCGATAAGCTCGTACTTTATCGTTCTCGGCGACGATGAGCGGGTGCTGTTCGCCAATGACGGCTTTTATAAAAAGTTCCAGTTTCAACGCGATGAGATTTATAATAAAAAAATCGATGACATTTTTTACTTCGTGAATGCGCGGCTCAAGGGAGGCATCGTCCAGGTTAAACAGAGCGGTAAAACCGTTGTTCTTGAAAAAACGCACCTTCTCACCCTGAATAAGGTCTCCATTATTGCGGATATAAAAATTTCAAATATCGTGATCAAGGACCGCAATCAGATCATAATCATCATCGACGACGTGACGAAAAAGCTGAGGGAAGACTATCAGATTTCCCTCATGAGTCAGATATCCGAGTCCATCCAGCAGGATGACGCGATCGACAGGGTCCTTTTCACGATACTGACGGGGGTCACCTCGGGTGCGGGCCTCGGATTCAACCGTGCGATGCTGTTTCTGGTCGAGGATGCCTATCTCCAGGGCAAGATGGCGGTGGGCCCTGATTCATTTGAGGAGGCGATCGAGATATGGACATCGGCCTCTTCATTCGGAGGAGGTACCGCTCATGTGGTTGTGCCCAACGAGATAAAAGCCGGGGTCGTTCTGCTCAACAGGGTCCTCAACATCCGGTTTTCCATGATAAATGATTCGAATATCTTCATCCAGTCTTTATTGAAAAAGGAAATCATACATGTCTACGACATGTGGAACGATTCACGCGTCGACCGCGAAATACGGGAGCTTATTGGCGTGAGGGAATTCCTTGTCGTGCCCTTGGTTGTGGTCAACAGAGGGATCGGACTCATTGTTGCGGACAACAAGTTCAACAACGCCCCGATCGACAAGGAGCACTCGGAGCTTCTTTCGATTTTCGCAGCCCAGGCCGCGATGTCCATAGAAAGCTACACCAACCTGGATACCCTGCGAAACGAGATGCAGAAGCTTTCCGAAAGACAGGAGGCGATCGTGGAATCCGAGAAGTTCGCCGCGGTCGGCCGCATCGCCGCGCATATGGCGCATGAAATACGAAATCCCCTGGTCACTATGGGCGGGTACGCACGCAGGATCCTGCAGCTGCCGAAGGATAAACTGAAAACCAGCGGCAAGATCGACGAGTCGGCGGAGATCATTCTCAAAGAGTGCGAGCGTCTTGAAAAGACCCTGTCGAACATTATGGATTTTTCCCGGCCTGCCAAGTTCATTAAAGAGTTCAATGATATGAATGACATAATATCCGATACCGTGAGCCTTCTCAAAAATACGTTTGAGGAGAAAAGGATCAATGTGAAGCTGGATTTAGGGGACGATCTGCCGCTGGTGAAGTCCGATTTTAACCAGATGAAGCAGGTTATGCTTAACCTGCTTCAGAATTCAATTGACGCGACGCCCGAGGGAGGCGCGATCATCATTAAAACCGAAAGCGACGTAAGCGAAATCAGCGTCGTGTTGAGCGATACCGGCTGCGGCATCGGGGAGGAAGATCCGAACGTAGTGTTTGAGCCTTTTTATTCTACCAAGGTTTCCGGCGTGGGCCTCGGTCTCGCGATTGTAAAAAAGATCATCAAGGACCATGACGGGTCGATAAAGGCCACGACTAAGAGAGAGGGCGGAGCCGAGTTTCTCATAAGGCTGCCAATCCCAGGGTAGACTCGGCGATGAGGTGAATTTTAACAAAAAATGATTGAATTAATTTCCTCTTTATTTAATTTTTATTTACTTAGGTTTTATATATTTCATAACGCTCACGTATGCCGGAGGGCTGGGTCTGTATGGCGAAATTACTAATTGTTGAGGACGAGAAGCACCAGCGGGAGCTGTATGCAATGGAATTTGAAGACGAGGGATACGAGGTCGACCAGGCGGCAAACGGCAAGGAGGCGGTGGATCTGGTAAAGAAAAACAGATACGACCTCGTCATAATGGATATCCGTATGCCCGAGATGGACGGAATCGAAGCCCTCGGAAAGATCCTTTCCCGTGATAAAAAGATACCGATAGTAATTTATACGGCATATTCCAATTACAAGAGCAATTTCATGACATGGACCGCGGACGCATATGTGACCAAGTCTTCCAACCTCGGGGAAATCAAGGATAAGGTGCGGGAAATTCTGGCGTCCAAGAGTTGACAAAGTAAATAAGGATAAAAAAAAGGATGCGCCTCTGCATCCTTTTTATCCATGAGTAAATTTACGCTACGTAAATTACTTCTTCTCCATTGGCTTTGTCTCTTCCATTTTCTTCTCTTCCATCCCGGGTTGGCCTTCTTTTTGCTCAGTCATCTCTTGCTCTTCGGCCGGTTTTTTCTTGCATGACATAAAACTGCCGCTGAAGGCAACTGCAAAAACGGAGATGAAAATGAAGGTAAGAATTCTTTTCATACAATGCTCTCCTTCTCTTTGTAGTTTAAATTTTTGTGCATCATGAGTATAGTGCCTTAAAAAAATCAATTAAAAATTGAAAAAAAATCTTTAAAAATAAAGAGAATGCTCAAAAAAATTAGTTTTTTCATCGGCATTCTCTCGTTTAAGAGAATCCATATAATTCAAAGAAGTTAAAAATAGTCAATAGTTTTTTATAAAAAATGCGTTGCTGCTGGTGGCTTCGGGAAAGCGCTGTTTTCGTTCTTATAACTAAAAAAATATAGAAAAAACGGGTTTTTCTGCTGAAAACAATAATCCCGGATGTCTTCCGAGGCAAATTGGCTGACTTCTACCCGCAAAAGTGTCCTCTTCAATTCCCCTATCCCCTGTTCTTACGCACGGGGATGGAAGAGGTCAGTCCCCAAGTGGGGCTTCCTCATATGAAATTTGCGAGTAATTTGGATATCTTTTCAACGTTTTTCCTGCTCAATGTCGGATACATTGGTATTGCGAACAGCTTTTTAGCACACCGATCGCTGTTAGGGAAATCGGATCCGTTCATCCCCAGGAGGGTGTGCAGGGGATATTTCAGTATTCGCACAACCTCTATCCTGGTTTTCCTCCAGTAACTTTCGATTTTTTCATTGGACGCATCGAAAAAAACGGGAAAGGAATGATAGGCGAAATTTTCACTATATTGAAATGGGGCTTTATGAGGAGTTATGCGCAGCGATTCAATATAATTGTGCGCGATCTCCCTCCGCCTTGCCAGGAGATCGGACAATTTCGCTACTTGAGAGATGCCCATGGCCGCCTGAAAGTCCGTAAGGGAGTAATCGAAATGTACGCTTCCCTCGTGCCCGCCGCGGAGATCTTTCATCAATGAATAATGCTTGGAATTTCCGGTGCACACCGCGCCGCCGTTTCCTGTAGTGATTATTCCCGACGGGTCAAATGAAGCGACCGCGAAGGTGCCATTGGCCCCGCACGGGATGTCATCGACTTCCGTGCCCAGGGCGTGTGATATGTCCTCGATCACCGGTACTCCGATACGGGCCAATTCCCTTACCGGGTAATGATATCCGAATAGATGACCGATAACAATCGCTTTCGTCCTTTCCGATATTTTTTCTTTTATAAGATCAGGTGAGGGGAAGAGGGCGTTTTTTTCATTATCAGCAAACACCGGCCTCCCCCCGGTCAATAAGAGCGCACTCAGGGGAGACTGAGGAAAGAAGGCAGGCATAATCACTTCACTCGATTCATTGATACCGAGCGCCTTGAATACAAGGTGGTAGGCGGCGGTGAGCGAATTTACAGCAAGGGCGTAATGAATCCCCGTCAGTTTTGATATCCCGGCTTCAAAGGTTTTGACCGACTTCCCTAACGCCATCTCGTCATTGATCAGGCAGTCGAGCACCGCTTCAAGCTCTTTTCTGGTGATCGTCGGTTTGCTGGATACGATTTTCATATATCTATCTGTAGTAAATTAATTGAAACGGTCAAGAAGGTTTTATGTCGCATACCACTATTTTATATCATAAATATGTTGAGTTGCCCCATTTACTCAAATCTTAAATTGCAGACCGTGCAATTATCCCCCTATCACCTTAACGTACACATTGATGCGTAATCGGTGCTCATTTTGTTATTAAGCTTTTTTGAATTATGTCCGATACATAAGGAGAACCATATTTGCACGGCGGCAAATGGAGGTATATATGAGAGCTACGGTCCGAGTTGGGACATTGGCGCTGGCTTTTTTCATGATTATTGCATTAGCACGCTGCACCCCCCAACACTCACAGGTACGACGTGATTACCGCAATACGTCCGTGGGGAGCGGCGCGTATAATCCGGGACATGACGAGGAAGAATCTGAGCTTGATGAAGGCCAGAACCGTGAAGTTTTTTCCAATAAAGTTTCCCGGAATCCGGACGAGGAATTTTCCGGAAGCAACGACGGTTCCGTCTATAAAAAGGAAAAATTTTACGAGACGGGCATGGCCTCATGGTATGGCCGTGAGTTTCACGGCAAAAAGACCGCTTCAGGAGAATTTTTTGACATGAACGGGCTGACCGCCGCGCATAAGAATCTTCCCTTCGGCACGGTCATCATGGTAAAGAATTTCAAGAACGGCAAAACGGTAAAGGTACGGGTCAATGACCGTGGACCATACAAGGGCAACAGGATTTTGGATCTTTCATATGCAGCGGCAAAGAAACTGGATATGCTGAAAAACGGTAAAACCTACGTGGGGATTAAGGTACTGAAAGTTGGAAACGGCTTGGATGAAGGCGAGCAGTCGGGCTCCCACGCCAACCTCGAGGCGGTGTCGGACGACGCCCGGTTAAAGTCCGTTGATTCCGGCGACTTTGTCGTTCAGGCGGGTGCATTTTATTCCAGGAGGAACGCCGAAAACCTGAAATACAGGATAGAAGGGATGATTGACAATTCGGTGGTCGTCGTACATGACGATGATTTGTATAAAGTGCGTGTTGTGGGGTTCGTGACGAAAGAGGACGCCGGCAGATGCAGAAAAGTGCTTTCAGGAGAAGATATCCCGACGTACATTATCCGCAAAAACAAATAGGCCAGTTAGGGGACTTACGGGCGGCTTTTTTAGGCGTCCACGTACGGAAATTATTAATTTAAATTTAACCACACGTTTATTGAACAAAATTGTTGACAAAAAAAGGGGTGTTTCTATTATTTCCACCTACCTCTGCCCACGTAGCTCAGTCGGTAGAGCATTTGCATGGTAAGCAAAAGGTCACCAGTTCAATTCTGGTCGTGGGCTCATTAGTTTCGATGAGCTCACAATCCCAAATCCGCAAAGGGAATCCAATTCCCATAAAGTGGTTAATGGTAGAATAACTACAATTCTTTTGGTAATATTATGTCTTAGCAGAGGAATAGGATATGCGAGATGTCATTCTGTTGGCCTGCCAGGAATGTAAAAGGCGCAATTACTCGGCCACCAAGAATAAAAAGAATCAGACCGGCAAGCTTGAAGTCAAAAAATACTGTAGATTTTGCAATAAGCATACCGTCCACAAGGAAACAAAGGCGTAGGGAACAGTGAGTAAAGTTCGCGCATATTTCGGAGGCCTTTTTGATGCCCTGCGAAAAGCAATCGCGTACGTCCGCGATTCAAAGGATGAATTAAAGAAGGTTACCTGGCCTTCGCGGGATGAAGTCACCAGCTTTACAATCGTCGTGGTTGTGACGGTCGTCTTTCTTTCCGTTTTTTTGTGGCTTGTCGATACCGGCCTGGTGTTTTTGATAAAATATGTGACGAAGTAATCTATGGCAAAAGAATGGTATGTCGTTCATACTTTTTCCGGGCATGAGAATAAGGTGAAACTTGCCCTCGAAAAAAAGGTCGAAGGCCTCGGACTTCATGACAGGGTATTCCAGGTCAGGATCCCTACCGTAGAGGTTCCAGAGGTCAAGGCCGGGAAGAAACGGATGAAGTCGAAAAAGTTTTTTCCCGGCTACGTCCTGGTGGAGATGGAGCTGGACGACGATACCTGGAGCCTTGTGAAAGGCATACCGGGGATCACTAATTTCGTGGGAGCGTACGGAACCAACAAGCCGAAACCTCTTTCGCGGGAGGAGGTGAGCTCTCTGTTCGACCAGATGGGCGAGCAGAAAACGAAAGAGAAGATCACGACGGTGGTGGATTTTTCGGTGGGCGAGCACGTGAAGGTGATAGATGGACCATTTAACAATTTTACCGGCGTGGTGGAAGAGGTGTATCCTGAAAAGGGGAGGCTCCGCGTAAAGGTCGAAATTTTCGGCAGGGGAACGCCGGTTGAGCTCGATTTTCTCCAGGTTGGCAAAATATAGTAATATTTTTATATAAATCGTAGTTCACCACAGGTTTTTTTCATTATTATTATAGAGCCGAGGCTGTTATGGCAAAAAAGATAAAGACCATCGTGACCGAAATCAAGCTCCAGATTCCTGGGGGGCAGGCGAATCCTGCACCTCCGGTGGGCCCCGCACTGGGCCAGCACGGGCTCAACATCATGGATTTCT
The DNA here is from genome assembly GCA_964529965.1 of uncultured Leptospirales bacterium. Lineage (GTDB taxonomy): Bacteria > Spirochaetota > UBA4802 > UBA4802 > UBA5550 > RBG-16-49-21. The sequence continues at coordinate 7,523 of CAZHAD010000017.1, forward strand.
GCAAGTCTTTCAACGAAAGGACGAAGGATCAGCAGGGGACGATCCTCCCGGTAGTGATCAGCGTGTATAACGACCGATCGTACACGTTCATCATCAAGACACCGCCTGCGTCTGTTCTGATAAAGAAGGCGTTGAAGATAGATAAGGGATCTCCCGAGCCGAACAAGCAGAAGGTGGGCACGATCACCAGGGCCCAGCTTGAAGAAATCGCCGCCATTAAGATGCCTGACATCAACGCGAATGATATAAAGGCGGGCGCCAACATCATCGCCGGAACGGCACGTTCCATGGGGATCGACGTAGAGGATTGATCGCTCTGTATTAGAAAGTAATTCGAGGTATGTACAAAATGCATCGCGGTAAAAAGATACTTGAAGCGCGTAAAAAGGTCGATAAGAACAGGCTTTACAACATCGAGGAAGCGGTTTCATTGATGAAAGAATGCAAATACTCCCAATTCGACGAGACCGTAGACATGCAGGTCAAGCTGATCCATAAGAGCTTTCAGAATATCCGTGGTGTAGCGAGCCTGCCCGCGGGCACCGGCAAGGAGAAAAAGGTGCTCGTTATCTGCAAGGGCGACAAGCAGAAAGAAGCCAGGGAAGCAGGGGCCGATTATATCGGTGCGGAGGACATGATTGAGAAGATCAAGGGAGGATGGATCGATTTCCATGCGATCGTGGCCACTCCGGACATGATGAAGGAGGTCGGCAAGCTCGGGCCCATTCTCGGCAAAAAAGGGCTCATGCCGAAGCCGAAATCGGGCACCGTGACCGAAGACATCAAGGGGATCGTGAAGGATCTCAAGGGCGGCAGGGTTGAATACAAGGCGGACAAGACCGGTGTTATCCATATGGGAATCGCCAAGGTCTCGTTCCCCGACGAAGCCATCGTCGGCAACGTGAAGTCCTTCTTCAACCAGATCATGAAGGACAAGCCATCGGACGCAAAGGGCAATTATATCAAGTCGGTGTTTATCAGCTCCTCCATGGGGCCGGGCATAAAAATCAATCATAAGGGGATTGAGAAGTAATGGTCAAGCAGAACAAAGTGGACGAGGTAGAGTTCCTGGTTTCCAGGCTGAAAGAGAGGAGCAATCTGATATTTACGAACTATTCGGGGATCAAGGTGAAGGACCTGAGCAGGCTTCGTAAAAATCTCCAGAGTAAAAATGCCGAGTACCGGGTGGTGAAAAACACGCTTTTCAAGCGCGCGCTGAAAGAAGCCGGGATCGAGGGACTGGAGGAATATTTGAAAGGACCGATCGCGGTCGCCTTTATGAACGAAGAGATCAGCGAAATCGCCAAGGTCCTTGATGGTTTTGCCAAGGATTTTGAAAAATTCAGCTATTCGGCGGGGATTCTGGACCAGACGATATTCACCCGTGATCAGATCAAAAGGATTGCGGATCTCCCGTCGAGGGATGTCCTGCTTTCCCAGACCATGTCGCTGATAAACGGACCCGCAAGGGGGATAGCCACAGGCATAAACCAGGCGATCGCATCACTTGCCAGGGGAATCAAAGCCGTGGCTGAATCAAGAGGCCAATAATAATAGAGGGAAATAGGGGTTGCCTGAACAGCCTTTAAATTGTATTGTATATGCATACAGTACCTTTATAAGTTTTTACGCACTGTCGTACTAACTTGAAAATATTCACTAAGTATAAAGGAGTTTGAGATGTCAAAAGTGCAGGAGTTGTTGGATTCGATTGCCGGTTTGACGGTGCTCGAGGCATCGGAGCTGGTTAAAGCGATGGAGGAAAAGTTCGGCATTTCGGCGGCGGCGCCCGTTGCGATCGCGGCCGTTGCAGGCCCCGCCGGAGGAGCTGAGCAGGCCGAAGAGAAGACCGAGTTTGATGTAGTTCTTACGGGTTTCGGCGACCAGAAGGTGGCGGTCATTAAAGAGGTGCGTGCCATCACCGCTCTTGGGTTAAAAGAGGCGAAGGAGCTTGTGGAGGCCGGTGGAAAGACGGTCAAGGAAAAGGTGTCCAAGGAAGAAGCCGAAAAAATCAAGCAGCAGCTAGTTGCAGCGGGTGCAACAGTTGAGGTCAAATAATCATCCAGGAATTCATGTTTTTCCCCATAATCGTGAGACCTCAGGTTTGGTTGGTAACAATCAAACCTTTTCGTGTTTCATAAGAATAATTAAGGTTTAACCCACATGCAAGAAATGAAAAAAGTCGTAAATTTCGGGAAAATCAAAACCAAATTGGACCTCCCAAACCTTATCGAGGTGCAGCTTGAGTCCTATGATTGGTTCCTGCAGCCTGACGCGGCCAAGAAAAAATCGCAGGGGCTCCAGGCCGTATTCGAGGAGATTTTTCCCATCGAAAGCCCGCATGAGGACGTCGTTCTCGAGTTCATCGATTACGAGATCGGCACACCGAAGTATTCCGAGTTAGAGTCAAAGGAGCGCGACGTTACGTATGCGGCGCCCCTCAAGGCGACGATCAGACTGATCAGAAAGGACAGCATGGAGGTGCGCGAGCAGACGGTATACATGGGGGACATTCCCCTCATGACCCCGCGCGGGACCTTTATCATAAACGGCGCGGAGCGCGTGGTGGTCAATCAGCTGCACCGATCCCCCGGAATTTTCTTTTTTTACGAGGAAGCGGAGCGGAGCTACAACTACCGCGTGATTCCGGATCGGGGATCGTGGCTTGAATTCGAGATGGATCCGAAGGGGTACATCATAGCCAGGATCGACCGGAAAAAGAAATTTCCGGTCGCGCTCCTCATCAAGGCCCTCGGGTATGAGACCGATGAGGAGGTCGTGAAATTATTTTATGACACGAAGACCGTACGGCTTCGCAGCGACGAGGATTTCGAATTCCTGAGCGGGAAACGGGTGGCCCGGACCGTGGCGAGCAAGAAGTCCGGCGAAGTGATCGTGGAGGTCGGCGAACGGATCGGCATCGATATCATCGACCGCCTGCGGGAGGAGAACGTACACGAGGTGGCGATCATTGAATTCCCCAATAATAAGGAAGACTCCTTCCTCTCCACCACTCTTGAGGTCGAGAAGGAGTTCATCAAGAAGAACCTGCGGATCGGACCGGACCAGCAGTATAAAAACTCGGAGCTTGCACTCCTGGCCATTCATTCCATCATGCGTCCGGGTGAGCCCACGAACCTCGATAACGCGCGGGTCGAGCTTGACAGGCTTTTCTTCAATCCGAAGACCTACAGCCTGGGGGCGGTGGGAAGGTATAAGATATCCAGCAAGTTCGGCCTGAATGATTATGAGACTCAGACCCTTAAAAACGAGGACATCATCTATTCGTTGAAGTATTTCCTGTATTTGATCGCCGAGGCGGACGGGTATGAGATAGACGATCCCGATCCGCGTGCGAAAACGAAAAAGCGGTTCATCCCCACGGTGGTGGATGACATCGACCACCTGGGAAACCGCAGGGTGCGCTCGGTCGGCGAGCTCATCATGAACCAGATCAAGGTCGGGTTCCAGCGGATGGAGCGGGTCATCAAGGAGCGGATGACCATCCAGGACCTGGACGTGATCACCCCGCAGGCGCTCATCAGCATAAAGCCGATCACCGCGGTGATCAATGAGTTTTTCGGGTCAAGCCAGCTTTCGCAGTTCATGGACCAGACGAACCCCCTGGCCGAGCTTACGCACAAACGCAGGCTCAACGCCCTGGGCCCGGGCGGGCTCTCCCGGGAGCGCGCGGGCTTCGAGGTGCGGGACGTCCACCCGTCGCATTACGGCAGGATGTGCCCGATCGAGACTCCTGAAGGCCCGAACATCGGCCTTATCGTATCGCTGAGCACGTACGCCAAGATCAACAGCTACGGCTTTCTCGAAACTCCTTACCGGTACGTCGAGAACGGAAAGGTGACGGACCAGATCGAGTTCCTGACCGCGAACAGGGAGGATCTTTACTTCATCGCCCAGGCCAACGCCGAGCTGGATGAGAAGGGGAATTTCGTCAAGAGCCTCATCCCTTGTAGAAATCGGGGCAACTTTCCGTACAAGCGTCCGAAGGAGATCCAGTACATGGACGTGTCGCCGAGCCAGATATTTTCAATATCAACCTGCCTCATCCCCTTCCTTGAGCATAACGATGCAAACCGCGCGCTCATGGGCTCCAATATGCAGCGGCAGGCCGTGCCCCTCATGATCGAGGAGGCCCCCTACATAGGCACCGGCATGGGGGCCAAGGCGGCATACGATTCCGGCGTGATGATCATAGCCGACCGCGCCGGCGAGGTCGAATCCGTGGATGCGAATGAAATCAAATTAAAAACTTCATCGGGAGAGTCCGTCTCGCATGCACTGATGAAATTCAAGCGAACCAATCAGGGCACCTGCTTCAACCAGCGGCCGCTGGTGCGTAAGGGGCAGAAGATCAAAAAGGGGGATGTGCTCGCGGACGGGCCCGCCACGGACAACGGAAGGCTGGCCCTCGGCAAAAACATACTCGTGGCATTCATGCCATGGATGGGATATAACTTCGAGGACGCCATTCTGATATCGGAGAAGCTCGTGGAGGAGGACACCTACACCTCCATCCATATCGAGCAGTTTGAGGTCGAGGCGCGTGAAACCAAGCTCGGCAGGGAGGTCATCACGAGGGACATCCCGAATCTATCCGAGAAGGCGTTCCGCGACCTGGACCAGGACGGGATTGTACGCAAGGGCGCGTTCGTGCAGCCGGACGACATTCTGGTGGGGAAGGTCACGCCCAAGGGCGAGCAGGACCTGACGCCCGAGTACAAGCTGCTTCACTCAATATTCGGGGAAAAGGCGCGTGAGGTGCGCGATACCTCGCTTCGGGTCCCTAACGGCGTCGAGGGGATCATCGTGGACGTGAAGCGCTTTTCTCGCGAAAACGGCGACGAGCTCGCCCCGGGGGTGGAGGAGCTCGTCAAGGTGTACATCGCGGACAAGCGCAAGATATCGGTCGGCGACAAGATGGCGGGCCGCCACGGCAACAAGGGCGTAATCTCTAAAATCGTACCCATATATGACATGCCGTATCTGCCCGACGGCACTCCAATCGATATCGTGCTCAACCCGTTGTCCGTTCCGTCGCGGATGAACCTCGGACAGCTCCTTGAGACGGAGCTCGGATGGGCCGCTCACGAGCTGAACATCATATTCGATTCGCCCATTTTCGACGGCGCGAAAGAGGTCGACATCCGCGAGTATTTGAAGAAGGCCGGGTTACCGGAGAGCTCCAAGTCCGTGCTATATGACGGCAGGACCGGGATTCCCTTCGAGCAGGAGGTCATGGTCGGGTACATCTACATGATGAAGCTGGCCCATATGGTGGACGACAAGATCCACGCACGGTCGACCGGCCCGTATTCGCTTGTGACCCAGCAGCCCCTCGGGGGCAAGGCGCAGTTCGGCGGGCAGAGGCTTGGCGAGATGGAGGTATGGGCGCTCGAGGCGTACGGGGCCGCATACACCCTGCAGGAGCTCCTCACGGTGAAATCCGACGACATGCTTGGGAGGGCCCGCATCTACGAGGCGATTGTGAAGGGGATCAACACCGCGGCGCCGGGCATACCCGAGTCGTTCAACGTCCTCATCCAAGAGCTGCGCGGCCTGGCGCTTGACGTGCGCATCTATGACGAGAATGGCAAGGAGATAAGCCTTTCGGAATGGAG
>CAZHAD010000017.1:13261-43235 GCA_964529965.1 uncultured Leptospirales bacterium
AAACCATGAGAGATTTTAACGATTTCAGTTCCATACAGATCAAGCTGGCGTCTCCGGACATGATCCGGGAGTGGTCTTACGGCGAGGTCAAGAAGCCCGAGACCATAAATTACCGGACCCTGAAGCCGGAGCGCGACGGACTTTTCTGCGAGAAGATTTTCGGCACCACCAAGGAGTGGGAGTGCTATTGCGGCAAATTCAAGTCCATCAGGTATAAGGGGGTCGTATGCGACCGGTGCGGCGTCGAGGTGACCCACTACAAGGTACGACGCGAGCGGGGCGGGCACATAGAGCTCGCGTGCCCCGTGGCCCACATATGGTACTACCGATCGGTGCCGTCGCGAATGGGCTTGCTTCTCGATCTCACGGTGAACGCACTGAAATCGGTCCTCTACTATGAAAAATATATCGTCGTCGATCCCGGGGACGCGGCCGAGGAAGACATCAAAATCGGGGACGTCCTTGATGAGGACGCCTTCAACGGCCTGTATGAAAAGTACAGCGAAACCCTGGTATGCGGCATGGGGGCCCAGGCTATCAAGGACCTTCTCGTGAGGATCGACCTGGACGAGGAATCCCGGCAGATACGCGCGGAGATCCAGGCGAAATCCGCCAAGGACGTGAAGATAGACAAGAAGCTCATCAAGCGGCTCGAGATCATCGAGGCCTTCAAGGAATCGGGGAACCAGACCGATTGGATGATACTTGACGTCATACCCGTCATACCTCCGGAGCTGCGCCCCATGGTCCAGCTCGACGGCGGCAGGTTCGCGACCTCGGACCTGAACGACCTGTACCGGCGCGTCATCAACCGGAACAACCGCCTCAAGCGCCTCCTCATGCTCCGCGCCCCTGAGATTATCGTGCGCAATGAAAAGAGGATGCTTCAGGAGGCGGTGGACGCCCTGTTCGACAATTCAAGAAGGAAGCGTGCGGTCAAGGGAAAGGGAAACCGGCCACTCAAATCCCTTTCGGACATGCTCAAGGGCAAGCAGGGCCGCTTCAGACAGAACCTTTTGGGCAAGCGGGTGGATTATTCGGGCAGATCCGTGATCGTGATCGGGCCGGAGTTGAAGCTGTACCAGTGCGGCCTGCCGAAGAAGATGGCGGTCGAGCTTTTCAAGCCCTTCATCATGAAGCGGCTCGTTGACAAGGACTACGTGCAGAACATCAAATCCTCCAAAAAGATGGTCGAGAACGAGCGTCCCGAGGTATGGGAGGTGCTCGAGGAGGTCATTTCCGAACATCCTGTGCTCCTGAACCGCGCGCCTACGCTGCACCGGCTCGGCATCCAGGCGTTCGAGCCGATACTGGTTGAAGGGAAGGCAATCCGCCTCCATCCCCTCGTCTGCCATGCCTACAACGCCGACTTCGACGGAGACCAGATGGCGGTGCACGTGCCGCTGTCCCCCCGCGCGCAGCTCGAGTGCTGGACCCTCATGCTTTCGTCCCTCAACCTCCTGTCCCCGGCCAACGGCCATCCGGTGGTTTCGCCGACGCAGGACATCGTCCTCGGAATTTATTACCTGACCTCGGTGCTCCCCAATGCCCCGGGCGAAGGCAAGCTCTTCGACGACCAGGATGAAGTATTTCGGGCGGTGGATGCGGGCCAGGTCAAGCTCCGCACCCTGATAAAGTTCATACAGGGGAATGACATCCTTGAAACCACACCCGGCAGGCTCATTTTCAACAACGCCTTGCCCGAAGGTACGCTGTTCGTGAACAAAGTCATCAACGACAAGGAATTGTCGGGGATCATATCCTCGACCCTCAGGCAGTACGGTCCCAACGTGACGGTCAAGATGCTCGACGACATCAAGGAGATCGGATATAAATACGCCACCCTGTTCGCCCCGACCATATCCATGTCGGATATCATCGTACCCGAAGCAAAAAGGGGCATCATCACCGAAGAGGATAAAAAGCTTGAGAAGATCGAGAACGAGTACCGCAACGGCTTCATAACCAACGAAGAGCGGTACAACCGCGTCATCAACCTGTGGACGAACGCGAACGAAATCATCGCCGAAAAGATGTTCGAGGAGCTTTCGGTCGATTCGGGGGGATTCAACCCGATCTACATCATGGCGCAGTCCGGATCCCGGGGGAGCAAGCAGCAGATACGCCAGCTAGCGGGAATGCGCGGGCTCATGGCCAAGCCGAGCGGTGAGATCATCGAGGTCCCGATCAGGACGAACTTCAAGGAAGGACTCACGGTGCTGGAATACTTCATTTCCACCAACGGCGCGCGCAAGGGCCTGGCTGACACGGCGCTCAAGACCGCAGACGCGGGCTATCTCACCCGGAGGCTTGTGGATATCGCGCAAGACGTGGTCATCTCCATGGAGGATTGCGGCACCACCATCGGCATCGATATATTCGCTATAAAAGAGGGGGACGACGTGATCGAATCGCTCGGCGACCGGGCGCTCGGCCGCACGCTCCTGTACGACCTACTGCACCCGGTCACGAACAAGGCCATATGCAAGGCCGACGAGATCGTAACCGAGGAGATCGCGGAGATGATCGACCAGCTCAACATCGATTCGATCGAAATCCGCTCGGTCCTCACGTGCGAGGCGAAGCACGGCGTGTGCTCGAAGTGCTACGGCAGGAACCTGGCCACCGCCAAAGCGGTCGACCTCGGGGAGGCGGTCGGAATCATCGCCGCCCAGTCGATCGGCCAACCGGGCACGCAGCTTACCATGCGGACCTTCCACATCGGTGGGATCGCGTCGAGGTCGGTCGAGGAGAGCGAGATCAAGCTGAACTATCCGATCTTCGTCAAGGAGATCACCTCGAAGACCATCAGGACCGAAGACAAGAAGACCATATCGGTCAGGCGCGGATATCTCATCGTCCAGCGCGTGGTCGCGGAGATAAGCATAAAGGACGATGCCAAGCTGAAAGTCAGCGAGAACGACAAGGTCTATTCGGGCATGCTGCTCGGGAAAAAGGCGGACGGGGAGGAGATCATCGCCAAAAATTCCGGGCTTATCAAAATCATGAAGAACAGGATCTATATACTGGGCGACCCGAACTCGATCCCGATAAACGTCGGCACCGAAACATACGCCAAGGCGGGCAAGTTTTACGACCGGAACGAGATACTCGCCGCGTTTGATCCCTGGTTTGAACCGATACTGACCGAAATCACGGGGAAGGTCGAGTTCGTCGACATCGAGCTCAACAAGAGTCTGCGCGAGGAGCTCGACGTGGCCTCCAACGTGACCAAGCGCGTGATCGTGGAGTACAAGACCGAGAAGCTCCAGCCGAGGATCGATATCATCGGCCAGTCCAAGCAGGACATTACCTATCTTCTGCCCAAGGGCGCGCACCTTATGGTGGCGAACAACGACAAGGCAATGGCGAGCACGGTCCTGGCCAAGATCCCCCGGGGCGCGGAAAAGACAAAGGACATCACCGGAGGACTTCCGAGGGTCGCGGAGCTGTTTGAGGCGCGCACCCCCAAGGATTCCGCCACCCTCTCCGAGATCGACGGCACCGTGGAGATCGGCGATACGGTGAAGAACAAGCGGAAGATCATCGTGACCGGCGCGGACGGGACGCAGAAGGAATATTCGATTCCGGTCTCAAAATTCCTCCGCGTGCAGGACAGGGATTTCATCGCCAAGGGGGAGAAAATAGACGACGGGCCCGTCGACCCGCACGAAATATTGAAGATAAAGGGCCCGAGGGAGCTGCAAAAGTTCCTGGTCAATGAGATCCAGGAGGTATACCGGCTCCAGGGCGTGTCCATAAACGACAAGCATATAGAAATCATCGTGCGCCAGATGCTCAGGAAGGTCAAGTTGACCGATCCGGGGGATTCCTCCTTCGTGATTGAGCAGATCGTGGACAAGTTCGATTTTTCGGAGGAAAACGATCGTGTGCATGACGAGGGAGGCAAGTCCGCGACCGCCATGCCGGTGCTCATGGGGATCACCAAGGCGGCGCTCAACACCGAGTCGTTCATCTCCGCGGCATCGTTCCAGGAGACCACCAGGGTGTTGACCGACGCCGCGATAAAGGGGAAGGTCGATCATCTGCACGGCCTGAAGGAGAACGTCATCATAGGACACCTGATCCCTGCAGGCACCGGGCTGCGGCGATATAACAATATCGGGGTATATGAGGACGCTCCGGGAGACCTGGACGCGGAGCCGGCGGAAGAGCACGTGGCAGCGGTGGAGATTGACTCGCCGGTCGAAAACGATTAGAGGAGTATAATAACCTCCTAAATTCAGATAAAAGTATTGACAAAAAATTTCTGACTTTGCACATACGAGTCTGCGTGTGTTAAGGGGCCTTTCTGACCTCGCCCCCTGCCCCCTCTCCCATTGAGAAATGAAGAAAGGAGAGAGGGTAAATGCATAAAGCTTTATGCTTAGAAAACCCTCTCCTTTTTTCCGAGCCCAACAGGGGAGAGGCGCCCGTCAGGATGACGCAGTGCCGAGTGCGGAAGGGACGATCCCGACATGGATGTCGCAATGCAGCGCTGTGCAGGATGCACGAAAAGGCGCTGCGCCAAACAGTGCTCGGCGTGCGCGGGTGAGGTTAAAATAGCATATGACGCATATGGAAAAATGTAATATTTGTATATAAGATTTCCAACAAGGAGACTGAATGCCGACAATCAGCCAGTTAATCAAGAAGGGGCGCGAGCAGAAGAGGAAGAAGACGAAATCGCCTGCGCTGACCCAGTGCCCGCAGAAGCGTGGTGTGTGCACCAGGGTGATGACCTTCACCCCGAAAAAGCCGAATTCGGCCCTCCGAAAGGTCGCGAGGGTGCGGCTCACCAACTCCATAGAGGTCACCGCGTACATCCCGGGTATCGGACACAACCTTCAAGAGCACAGCGCGGTGCTCATCCGGGGCGGGAGGGTCAAGGACCTGCCGGGCGTGCGCTACCACATAATCAGGGGCACGCTTGACACCCTGGGCGTGGACGAGCGCAAGAAAAGCAGATCGAAATACGGCACCAAGAGGCCGAAGGCGTAATATTTATCACAGCGCGTCCGAAAACCCCGGAGCTCTGCTCAGGGGTTGAGGCGCGCAAAACATTATGTGAAAAATATCCCGCAGCTTTGCTGCGTGGGTATTTTATAAAGAGGAAGCCATATGCGCAGAAGAAGACCGGTAAAACGCGAGCAGCTGCAGGACCCGAAATACGGCAGCAAGCTGGTTTCAAAGTTCGTCAGCTGTATGATGGTCGAGGGCAAAAAGGGGGTTTCGGAGACCATATTCTACAAGGCGATGGATATTTTGCAGAAAAAAACTCAAAAGGACCCGATCGAGGTGTTCGTGCAGGCCCTCGAAAACGCCAAACCCCTGGTGGAAGTCAAGTCCCGGCGCGTTGGAGGCGCCACCTACCAGGTCCCCATAGAGATCCGTCCGGAGAGGCGGCAGGCGCTCGGGATCAGATGGCTCATTACCAATTCACGCTCCAGATCGGAAAAGACCATGTTCCAGAAGCTCGCGGGAGAGATTATGGACGCCTACAACAATACCGGCACATCAATTAAGAAGAAGGAAGACACACACAAGATGGCTGAGGCGAACAGGGCGTTCGCGCATTATAAGTGGTAAGAATTTTTCAGCGCAACGCATCCGGCGGATGCGTTGCGCTGATGATAATTGCATATCATATTTTGCATTTTGTCCGAATACCAGGTCTGCCTGGTATTCGGTATTTTTAAGGAAGGGTTGTCATGCCGCGGGAGCTTCCGCTCAACAGGACGCGAAACATCGGCATCATGGCGCACATCGATGCAGGCAAGACCACGCTGACCGAGCGCATTCTCTTCTATACGGGAAAAACCCATAAAATGGGTGAGGTGCATGAGGGCACCGCGGAGATGGATTGGATGGTGCAGGAGAAGGAGCGGGGCATCACCATTACCGCGGCGGCCACTACTTGCTTCTGGAAGAACGCGGTCATCAATATCATCGATACCCCGGGCCACGTCGATTTTACGATCGAGGTGGAGCGCAGCCTGCGGGTGCTCGATTCGGCGATCGCGGTGTTTGACGGCGTCGCCGGGGTGGAGCCCCAGAGCGAGACCGTGTGGCGGCAGGCGGACCGCTACCACATACCACGCATCTGCTTTGTGAACAAGATGGACAGGATCGGCGCCGATTTCAACCGGTGCATTGCCATGATCAGGGAAAAGCTCTTTGCCGCGCCCCTCGTGATCCAGCTCCCGCTCGGGACCGAGGAAAATTATCGCGGCGTCATCGATATCATTGCGATGAAGGGATACGTCTGGAAAGACGATTTCGGCCTCGAGATTCAAGAGGTGGAGATACCGGAGGAGTACGCCGGCGTTGCTAGCGGATACCGCGATATGCTGCTTGAGACCCTGGCCGAGAACGACGAAACCATCATGCACAAGTACCTCGAGGGGGTCGAGCCCGATATCCGGGAGATAAAGAATGCGGTCCGCTCGATAACCGCCACGGCCTCGGTGTTCCCGGTGCTCTGCGGCTCCGCGCTTCGAAACAGGGGCGTGCAGTCGCTGCTGGACGCGATCGTGGACTATCTTCCTTCGCCCCGGGACGTCAGGCCTGTTGAGGGCCATGATCCGAACAATACCGACGAGGTTTTAATGAGGGAGGCGAGCGACAAGGAGCCCTTCTGCGGCCTGGTGTTCAAGCTCATGAGCGATCCGTACGTGGGCAAGCTTTCATTCATGCGCGTATACTCGGGCCATGTGAAAACCGGGGACCAGGTCTACAATGTCACCTCAGGGAAGCGGGAGCGGATACAGCGCGTTTTGAGAATGCACGCCAATGACCGTGAGGATATTAAGGAAGTATTCACCGGAGACATCGTTGCGGTGGTCGGGATGAGGAGTGCCCACACCGGTGACACGCTCGCGGACGAGAACCACCCTATACTTCTGGAAAAAATGGAGTTCCCCGATCCGGTCATATCGATCGCGATAGAGCCGAAAACGAAGGCCGACCAGGACAGGCTTTCCGCCGCACTCGAACGTCTCGAGGAGGAGGACCCGACCTTTCACGTCAATTCCGATTCGGAATCGGGACAGACCCTCATCTCCGGCATGGGGGAACTCCACCTCGAGGTCATTGTAGACCGCCTCATGCGGGAATTCAATATCAAAGCGAATGTCGGCAAGCCCCAGGTGACGTACAAGGAGACGATAACCAGGCCCGCCGAATACGAGTACCGATATGAAAAGCAGATCGGAGGAAGGGACCAGTTCGGTCATGTCGTGATAAGGGTGGAGCCGGGCGAGCCCGGATCGGGCTTCATTTTCAAAAATGCGCTCCGGTCGGATGAGATTCCGGAGGTCTACATCAAGGATATTCAGGCGGGACTCTCAGATGCGATGCAGGCGGGAGTGATCGCCGGTTATAAAATGGATGATATCACGGTATTACTCGTCCGCGGCTCATACGATGAAAACGCGTCCGACGAAATAGCCTACCGGATCGCCGCGGGCACCGCGCTGAAGGAAGGAGTCCGCAGGGCCGGACCCGCCCTCATGGAGCCGATCATGAAACTGGAGGTCGTGTGTCCTGTTGAGTACACGGGCGACATCATCAATGACATCAACGCCCGCCGGGGCAGGATAGAGGGGATCGACATCCGCGGCGAATTGAAGGTCATTGACGCCTTTATTCCCCTGTCAGAGGCTTTCGGTTACGCCACAAGCGTGCGATCCATGAGCCAGGGCAGGGCCACGCATACGCTGCAGGTCTCACATTATGAGATCGTGCCCAAAGAGGTCTCGGAAAGAATAATCGGCAGAATTACCGGGGTATTATAAAATACCCACGCTGCAAGCTGCGATAAATTACACATATTTTTTAATTAATTTCTTGACAGAATAATCATATTTTTTTTTATTTCATAAACCTGCAATTCGGGTGATATTATTCGTTCTATTATGCTTTGTATATAAATAATGCTTAAACTATTGCTTTGCCGATAATCAACGTCCACCCTTCCGCAGGCGACCGATAGATAAGTTAATTTTTTTTATTTTGCAAACGGCTTAATGTTTCATTTGAGGGCTGTCATATCATCAAATATTGTCAAGGATAAATAACTAAGGGGTGATTTTCAATGGCAAAAGAAAAATTTAAACGTGATAAACCGCATGTAAACGTCGGTACAATCGGCCATATTGATCACGGGAAAACAACGCTGACCTCGGCAATTACCAAATGCCTGTTCCTTAAATACGGCCTTGGTAAGCCGGTGGAGTTTGCACAAATCGACAATGCTCCCGAGGAGAAGGCCCGCGGTATAACGATAGCCACATCCCACCAGGAATACGAGACACCCAAGCGCCATTATGCGCACGTGGACTGCCCCGGCCACGCGGACTACATCAAGAACATGATCACCGGGGCGGCGCAGATGGACGCGGCCATACTCGTAGTCGCCGCCGGCGACGGAGCGATGCCGCAGACTAAGGAGCACGTGCTTCTGGCCCACCAGGTAAACGTACCGTATATACTCGTTTTTTTAAACAAGGTCGACATGATCGACAAGGCCGACCGGGACGAGATGATAGAGCTCGTGCAGATGGAGATCAGGGAGCTCCTCAATAAATATGAGTTTCCCGGAGATGATCTTCCGATCATAGCCGGCTCGGCACTCAAGGCGCTTGAAGAGGCCGAGGCGAAAAAGACCGACGGCGAGTGGTTCAACACGGTCATCAAGCTAACCGAGGCGATGGATGAGTATATACCAGAGCCGAAGCGCGACAAGGACAAGCCGTTCCTGATGCCGATCGAGGACGTGTTCTCCATCACCGGCCGGGGAACCGTGGTCACCGGCAGGATCGAGCGCGGCATCGTAAGGACCGGCGACGAGGTCGAGATCATCGGGTTTACCGAAACCAAAAAGACCGTATGCACCGGCGTCGAGATGTTCAGGAAAATACTGGACGAGGGGGTCGCGGGAGACAACGTCGGGTGCCTGCTGCGCGGCACGGGCAAGGAGGAGGTCATGAGGGGCCAGGTCCTGGCAAAGCCCGGTTCGATCACCCCTCATAAGAAATTCCTGGGAAAGGTATACGTGCTCAAGAAAGAGGAAGGGGGACGGCATACCCCGTTCTTTGCAAACTACAGGCCCCAGTTCTATTTCAGGACGACGGACGTTACCGGCATCGTGAATCTTCCATCGGGTGTCGAGATGGTCATGCCCGGGGATGACGTCGATCTTACCATTGAGCTCATCACGCCGGTCGCCATGGAAGAGGAATTGAGGTTCGCCATCAGGGAAGGGGGAAAAACCGTAGGTGCGGGCGTGGTGACCAAGGTAATTGAATAACCTGTTTCCTGTTTTCATAGTAGATTGAACTCGTATGATCAGACCATCATGTTGATGGTCTGATCTGTGTATTTTTACGATATCGAAATTATTCGGCGAGGCAAATCCCCCCGCGGCCGAGGGTGCTGGGGGGGAATTATTTATCATAATTTTTGAACGTGTTATGAGAAAAAATTCAGGTATGTGAAGTGGCGAAGTCAACAGGACAACGTATACGTGTAAAACTGAGATCGTTTGATGCGAAATTATTGGATCAATCGGCTGAGAAGATCGTCGCAACAACCAACCGGAGCGGCGCGAAGGTCGCGGGACCGATACCGCTGCCCACAAAGGTTGAGAAGTTCTGCGTTCTTAAATCTCCTCATGTGAACAAGAAATCGCGCGAGCAGTTTGAGATAAGGACACATAAGCGATTGATTGACATCATTGATCCGAATTCCGACACCGTTGAAGCATTGATGAAGTTGGAACTACCTGCCGGCGTGTCAGTTGATATTAAATCCTAATCTGGCTTAACTTTCAAAAGTTTGGTTTTAATATGCAATCACTGGTTGGATGGTTATAAGGGATGAAGAAAACGCTTATTGGTAAAAAAATCGGGATGACCCAATATATACAGGAGAACGGCACGGTCGTTCCGGTCACGGTGTGCGAGCTTGGTCCCTGCATTGTCGTGCAGAAAAAGGATGTTGCAAGGGACGGGTATTCGGCCCTGAAGCTGGGCTTCAGCGAAGTCAGGGAATCGCGGCTTAACAAGGCGATGCTTACCGATCTGAAAAAGAAGGGGGTCAAGCCTCTCAGGCATTTTCGCGAGGTCGATCTGTTCGATGAATCCCTGGGCGTCGGCAGCGTCGTTACCTGCTCAATATTCGCGGAGAACGATACGGTGGACGTGATCGGAGTATCGAAGGGAAGGGGATTCGCGGGCGTCATCAAGCGCCATGGCTTTCATGGTGGCAGGGAAACCCACGGGTCGACCTTCCACAGGGCACCCGGATCGATCGGCGCGTGCGCCTTTCCGAGCGAGGTGTGGCGCGGCCAGGGCATGCCTGGAAGGCTCGGCAACAGGACTGTGACGGTAAAAAACCTCAAAATAGTCAAGGTGCTCGAGGACAAAAATGTTGTTCTTATTTCCGGTGCGGTGCCGGGAAGGAAAAATTCGTTGATCACCGTTCGAGGTATGAGGGAAGGAAGTTGATGAAGATCGACAAATACTCAATAGAGGGCTCGGTAGTGGGATCGGTGGAGCTGTCCGACGGCGTGTTTGGATCCGAGATAAACGACGTCCTGATCTATGAGCTCGTCAAATCGGCCAACGCCAATATGCGCCAGGGCACCCACAAGGCGAAGGAGCGCTCCGAGGTCCGCGGCGGCGGCTCAAAGCCGTGGAGGCAGAAAGGCACGGGCAGGGCCCGTCACGGATCGATCCGCTCGCCGATCTGGAAGGGCGGCGGCGCCACCTTCGGCCCGAGGCCGCGTTCCTACCGGATCGAACTGCCCCGGAGCATCAAGCGGTCGGCGTATCGGTCTCTCTTCTCGCTGAAGGCGAAGCAGGGAAGCATCAAGATCGTAGAGGATTTCACGGTCAGCGGAAAGACCAGGGATATGGCGAAGATCGGGAAGGCCCTATCCGTATCCAAGGGACTTTTGATTTCCGGGAGCGACGATCTACCGCTCAGGCGTTCAATCAGAAATATTCCATGGCTGATATATAATAATGTGAACAGAATATCGGGCAGGGACGTATTCTATTCAAAAAATCTCATCATAACCGAAAGCGCGCTCAAGAAGCTGAATGAACGATATTCCGAGGCGGGGCAATGATGAATTCGAATGACATATTATTGCGTCCGGTGATTTCCGAAAAGACCACGGAATTGACCGGCATGTATAAATACGTGTTCCGTGTATCCATGAACGCGAACAAGTTGAGCGTAGCGCATGCCGTGAGGGAGCTCTTCGGCGTAAAGCCCGAAAAGGTGAATATCATGAGGGTGCGGGGAAAGCTGCGAAGGGTGAGGTACAAATACGGCAAGCGAAGCGCATGGAAGAAGGCGATCATCACGCTCAGGCCGGGGGATAAAATCGAGCTTTTTGAATCCAAATAGGTCGGCGGACGTTTATGTATCAGGGGACATGAGACATGGGACTTAAGAATTTTAAACCGAAAACCCAGACGACGCGGTATAAGACCGTCCTCGATTTCTCCGAGCTCACGACTGCGAAGCCGCATAAGCCGCTGACCAAGGGGAAGAAGGAACATTCAGGCAGGGGATACAAAGGTCAGATCAGCGTGCGCAGGCGCGGCGGCGGGCATAAGCGAAGATACCGGATCATTGACTTCAAGCGGAATAAATACGGGATACAGGGACACGTGTCAAGCATTGAGTATGACCCGAACAGGTCGGCTAATATCGCGCTTATAAGTTATACGGACGGGGAAAAGAGATATATCATCGCTCCGGAGGCTTTGAAGGTCGGGGATACGATCGTGTCGGGCGAGAGCGTCGAGATCAAGACGGGGAATTCCCTCCCCCTCAAGAACGTTCCTCTGGGCACCAGCATCTATAATATTGAAATGACGCGCGGAAAGGGAGGCCAGTTGGTTCGTGCGGCAGGGGAGCAGGCGGTCATCGCCGCGAAAGAAGGCTCCTATTGCCTGATCAAGCTGCCCTCAGGCGAGATCCGAAAGGTGCATGAGGAATGCTATGCGACGATCGGCGAGGTGGGGAACAAGGACTATGGACTGGTTACCATAGGCAAGGCCGGCAGATCGCGGTGGATGAACCGTAGGCCCAAGGTCAGGGGAGTCGCCATGAATCCGATCGACCATCCCCTCGGCGGCGGCGAAGGCAAGTCCTCGGGAGGAAGGCACCCCGTTTCGCCGACCGGCAAGCCCACTAAGGGCTTCAAGACAAGGAAAAAGCACAAGCCGAGCGATAAATATATAGTCAATAGAAGGAAGAAGTAATGGCGCGGTCAGTAAAAAAAGGTCCCTATATTGATATCAAGCTGTTCAAGAAAATCGAAGAGATGAATTCTTCGAATACGAAGAAGGCGATCAAGACTTGGTCCCGCCGCTCGACCATCTTCCCCGAGATGATAGGTCATACGTTGATGGTCCACAACGGCAAGAACTTCATACCGGTGTATGTGACCGAAAACATGATCGGCCATAAGCTCGGAGAATTCTCTCCCACGAGGACGTACAGGGGGCACCGGAGTAAAGACGACAAGATTGTCAAGAGGAAGAAGTAATGGAAGCGACCGCCCATTCAAAATTTATCAGGATAAGCGCCTCAAAGGCCAGACTCGTCGCCAACGAGATTCGGGGCGAGGAGCTTCCCTACGCGATAGAGATTTTGAAGGCGATGCCGCAGAAGGGGGCCCGGCTCATTCTGAAAACCCTGTTTTCGGCGGGCGCGAATGCAAAATACAGGAAGCCCGATATAAGCGATAAGGAGCTCTATGTTAAGAAAATCGTCATAGACGTCGGGCCGACGCTCAAACGCTACCGGGCACGGGCGCGGGGAAGGGGAACCCGCATCAAGAAAAGGACGAGCAATATCCTGATCGTACTATCAGATGAAAATTAGTGTTGAGGACGCGCATGGGTCAAAAAGTCAATCCAGTAGGATTACGGTTGGGCATCAACAGGACGTGGAGCTCGATCTGGTATGAGGACAAGAAGAACTACTCGAAGTATCTTCACGAAGACCTCGCCATCGAGGAACACATCAGGAAGGAGAAGCAGTCGGCCGGGATTTCCAAGATCACTATCGACCGTTTCCCCGACAGGGTAAATATCAACATCCACGCCTCCCGCCCCGGAGTTCTGATCGGTAAGAAGGGCTCCGATATTGAGATGCTGAAGGAACATGTGCAGAAGCTGGTTTCAAAGAATGTGTATATAAACATCATAGAGGTAAAAAAGCCCGAGAAGAACGCCTCCCTGATCGCCCAGCTCATCGCGCAGCAGCTCGAGGGAAGATTTCCCTACCGTCGCGCGGTCAAGCAGGCCATCACCAACGCTATGAGGACCGGCGCACTCGGCATCAAGGCTGTGGTGTCGGGAAGGCTCAACAACGCCGAGATGGCGCGTACGGAATCGTATAAAGAGGGAAGGATACCGCTCCACACCCTGCGCGCCGATATCGATTACGGATTCGCGGAGGCGCTTACCACGTTCGGGCTGATCGGCGTGAAGGTCTGGATCTACAACGGTGATGTGATGTCCAAGGGCGATGAAGAGGAAGAAGATAAATACACGGTTAAACGAAAAACGAAGTGAAATAAGGAACTGACGCCATGTTAATGCCGAAGCGACAGAAATACAGGAAGGTCCAGCGTGGCCGGATGCGGGGGGCCGCATACCGGGGATCGACCATTATTTTTGGGGAAATCGGACTGAAATCCCTTGAGCCGGGCGAAATCACCGCACGGCAGATTGAGGCCGCCCGGGTCGCCATCACGCGTAAGGTCAAGCGGGGCGGAAAGCTCTGGATACGGATATTTCCGGACCGTCCCTTTACCAAAAAGCCCGCCGAAACCAGGATGGGGAAGGGGAAGGGAAACCCCGAGGGGTACGTGAGCAGGGTCAAGCCGGGCAGGATATTGTTTGAGATCGCCGGTATTGACGATGCCCTGGCCAGTCAGGCGCTCCAGAACGCGGCGTTCAAGCTTCCGCTCAAGACAAAGATCGTCAGGATCAACGAATAGCCGACCGGGGGTCACGGGGAACATGAAAGGAAAACTTGAGGAATTGTCTGTCGACGAGCTCGAGCGGAGCCTGAGGGAATCCAAGGAGCTCCTCAGAAAAGAGCGGTTTAATGCGGTCACGAGCAAGGTGGAAAATCCAAAGAGGATCAGCGAGCTGAAAAAGCATATTGCGCGGATACTGACCATCAAGAATGAATATGCGCTTGGCATACGCGAAAGAAAGGGAGCCGGATAATCTGAGGAGGAAATCGGTCATACCATGGCAAAAAAAAGGAAACAGCTGTTCGGCCGGGTGGTCAGCAACAAGATGGATAAAACCATAGTCGTTGAGCTCGAGAATCTGGTCATGCATTCCCTGTACAAGAAGTCGGTCCGCAGAACGAAAAGGATCAAGGGACACGATGAAAAAAATGAATGCTCGGTCGGCGACCTGGTAAAGGTTGAGGAAACGAGGCCGTTGTCAAGGGAAAAGAGATACCGGCTGGTTGAGATTGTGGAAAAAGTGAAATAGAGGAACGACAATGATCCAGGTTCAAACAATGCTCGATGTCGCCGACAACAGCGGGGTGAAGCGGGTGCAATGCATCAAAGTGCTCGGTGGCACCAGGCGGCGTTACGCCACCATCGGCGATGTCATTGTCGTCGCGGTCAAGGATTCACAGCCGTCATATGGATTGAAGGACACGACCGGAAAGAAGGTTCATGCGAAATCCGTGCTGCGTGCGGTAGTGGTGAGGACCAAGAGCCCGGTCAGGCGCAATGACGGTTCATATATCAAGTTCGATGACAATGCGGTGGCGATCATCGATCCCAAGGGAGAGCCAAGGGGCTCGAGGATTTTCGGACCGGTGGCCAGGGAGCTCAGGGAAAAGAATTTCCTGAAAATCGTGTCGCTTGCACCAGAGGTGCTGTAGAAGGGAGAAGAGCATGAATCCAGAGAAGCGGTCTCGTATAAAAGTTAATGACAATGTGGTTGTCGTCGCCGGATCCGAGCGCGGAAAGCGGGGAAAGATCCTGAAGCTCGGCGTCAAGCGCGGCCGGGTGATCGTGGAGGGCATTAATAAAAGGAATAAATACATAAAACCGGGCCCCGAGAGCCCACAGGGGGGGGTCGTGAATATCGAATTTCCCCTTGATCTTTCAAACGTAATGATTTTTTGCGATAAATGTAAAAAGGGTGTCCGCATCGGCATCGAGTCCAAGGACGGGAAAAAGACCAGAGTCTGTAAAACATGCGGTAAAAATTTAGATTAACCGGGGTAGCAGAAAGGAATATGGCGTCGCGATTGAAGACAGAATACGAAAAGAATATAAAAAAGAAGCTCAAGGGCCAGTTTAAATTCAAGTCGATTATGGAGGTGCCCAAGCTTGAAAAGATCGTGTTGAACGTGGGGATCGGTGAGGCGCATTCAAATCCGAATCTTCTCAAGGCCGCGATCGAGGAGCTCACGTCGATTACCGGGCAGCACGCGGTTAAAACCACCGCGCGCAAATCAATCGCGAACTTCAAGCTCCGCGAGGGTTTTGACGTCGGGTGCCGCGTCACGCTGAGGGGCGACCGCATGTATGAATTTCTGGACCGGCTCATCAATGTCGCGCTTCCGAGGGTCCGCGACTTCAGGGGGCTTTCGCCGAAGTCGTTTGACAATTTCGGCAATTATAATTTTTCGGTGATGGAGCAGATCATTTTCCCGGAGATCAATTTCGACAAGGTCGAAAAGATACATGGGATCAACATCACCATCGCGATATCGGCGAAAAACAAGGAGCATTCAAAGGCATTATTGGACGAATTCAAGATGCCGTTCAGATCATAGGAGAAGAGGCAGTGGCACGAACGAGCTTATGGGCGAAACAGGAACGGAGCCCGAAATACAAGGTGCGCCGGCACAACAGATGTAAAATCTGCGGCAGGTCAAGGGGATATCTGCGAAGGTTCGAGATGTGCAGGATTTGTTTTCGGAAGCTTGCCAGCGATGGGAAAATCCCCGGAGT
This sequence comes from uncultured Leptospirales bacterium, assembly GCA_964529965.1. Lineage (GTDB taxonomy): Bacteria > Spirochaetota > UBA4802 > UBA4802 > UBA5550 > RBG-16-49-21. Next base: position 29,286 of record CAZHAD010000017.1, read on the forward strand.
CGTGAAATCATCGTGGTAGAATATACTTTAGGAAATATCTCATGAGTGGTATGACAGATCCAATAGCGGATATGCTGACGCGCATCAGAAATGCGATTAATGCCGGGCACCTGCTCGTCGACGTGCCGTCGTCAAAAATGAAGGTTTCGATAGCCAAGATTATGAAGGAGGAGGGCTTTATTAAAAACTTCAAATTGAACGACGACAACCGGCAGAAAATTTTAAGAATTTATTTAAAATATTCGGATGAAAACAGACCGGCTATCTTTGATTTGAGAAGGATAAGCACGCCGGGCCGCAGGGTATATGTGAAAGCCGACGATCTTTCACCGGTCTACAATAATATCGGCATATGGATACTCTCGACTTCGAAAGGCATTATCACGAATAAGACCGCAAAAAAGCTGAATATCGGCGGTGAAGTTCTGTGCGAAATTTCATGAGGAAGCGGCTGCTATGTCACGTGTAGGGAAGAAAACGATTCAGATACCGGGAGGCGTAACGGTCGACTATAACAAAGGGACGCTCACGGTCAAGGGACCCCTGGGAGAGGAGAAGCTTGCACTGATGAAAGGCATCGGTATGGAGATCAAGGGCAACCTCATTTCGATCACCACGCAATCGGACGGCGATGATAAAAAGCTTGCGGCCGCATCGGGGCTGGTGCGGTCGCTGGTGAGCAATATGGTAATCGGCGTTTCAAGGGGATTTGAGAGAGACCTGGAAATCGTGGGCGTAGGCTATCGGGCGACCCAGCAGAACGCCGCGGTGCAGTTCCAGGTCGGGTATTCGCATCCTGTAGTGTTCAATCCTCCGATCGGGATCACCATCGAGGTTCTTGACGCCACTAAAATCAAGGTAAAGGGCGTCAACAAACAACAGGTGGGCCAGGTTGCCTCAGATATTAGAAAGCTGCGTCCTCCCGAACCGTACAAAGGGAAGGGAATAAGATATAAAAATGAATATATACGGAAAAAAGCCGGGAAAACAGGGAAATAATAATGGATAAGATGGCCTTAAAGAAGAAGCGCATGCTGCGCAGGAGATACATCATAAAGAAGAAGTTGCGCACGAACAAGGGTGCCGTACGCCTGTGCATAAGCAGGAGCAGCAAAAACCTGTATGTGCAGATTATCGATGACGAGAAACAGCACACGCTCGTCGCGCTCTCGACCCTGGCCAAGGAGTTCCCGCAAATGAAGAACAGGGGGAACAAGGCCGCAGCCAAGGAGCTGGGCAAATTGCTGTCCCAGAAGGCGGTAAAAGCCGGAATCAAGCAAGTGGTTTTCGACAGAAACGGTTACAAATATCATGGAAAAGTCAAAGCCTTTGCCGATGCAGCCAGGGAAAACGGCCTGGAGTTTTAGGAGTCGTCGAGATGAAAATTAAACGAAAAAAATTTTCCCTGACCGATCTTGAGCTTTCAGAAAAGATAGTGGCCATCAACAGGGTGACGAAGGTGGTCAAAGGCGGCAGGAGGTTTTCATTTAACGCCCTCGCCGTTTTAGGGGACGGGAACGGGCACGTGGGAATAGGCTTCGGCAAAGCGAACGAGGTTCCGGACGCCATAGACAAGAGCAAAGAGGACGCGAAAAAAAATATTTATAAGGTGAATTTATACAAACATACGATTCCCCATCAGGTCATAGGCAAATTTAAATCCGCCACAGTGATACTGAAGCCTGCTGCGCCCGGCACCGGGCTCATCGCCGGTGCCTCGGTAAGGGCGGTATTGGAAAGGGCCGGGGTGAGCGACGTGCTGACCAAGGCCCAGGGATCGAGGAACCCGGTGAACCTGGTCAAGGCCGCGCTTGACGGACTGCTCCAGCTGCGGAGCTTCGAAGAGGCTGCCAGGCTGCGCGATATTTCTCTGAGTAAGCTGTGGGGTTAGCGGGGCAGGGTATGGTACAAAAAATAGCGGTCAGGCAGATCAAAAGCGGGATCGGGACAAAACCGAAACAGCGGGCCACGCTCAGGGCTTTGGGCCTGCGCAGGATAAATGCGGAGCGCATTCATCACGACACCCCGGAGGTTCGCGGGATGATAGAAAAAGTGAGCCATCTGGTCAGCGTGAGGGTGGTGGATCAATAGAGGGGCGCATTCATGGAAGAGTTATATATATTGAAAAAGCCAGGCTCCATCAGGAGAAGAAAGCGGGTCGGCCGCGGCAACGCGAGCGGGCACGGGAGCCAGGCCGGCAAGGGACACGACGGCCAGCTCGGCAGGTCGGGCAGAAAAAGAAGGGCGTGGTTCGAGGGAGGCCAGATGCCGCTTCAGAGGCGCGTGCCGAAGAGGGGATTCAGCAATTATACGAGGAAGGATTATCAGATCATCGACGTATCGTCGCTCGATAAGCTGGGTTCCGGCGAGATCAACCCTGATCTCATGGAGAAGGGGGGGCTGATCGCCAGTGCGGAGGAGCCCGTCAAAGTGCTTGGAAACGGAAACGTGACGAAGGCGGTGAAGGTAACGGCCGATGCCTTTTCAGGCAGCGCCGCGGATAAAATCAAGAAAGCGGGAGGGGACGCCATCATCCGCGTTTTCCCCGGGAAAAAGCGCGGAAGAGATTCGACTCGCAAGGTAAGTAATGCCTAACGTTGTAACGAACATATTCAAAATTCCTGATTTAAGAAAACGGATTTTTTTCACGCTTATTATCTTGGTGGTGTACCGTATCGGGGCGCATATACCCATACCGGGTATTAATGTGGACGCGCTTAAAACATATTTCATGCAGGCGCAGAGCTCGGGTCTTCTCGATTTTTTCGATCTTTTTTCCGGAGGGGCGTTCAAACGCTTTACCATATTCGCCCTGGGGATCATGCCCTATATCTCGGCCTCGATTATTCTTGACCTCCTGAAGGTCGTGTTTCCGGCCCTCGAGAAGCTGGCCAAGGAAGGGCACGAGGGACAGAAAAAGATCAACCAGTACACCCGGTATGGAACCGTGGCTTTGTGCGCGGCCCAGTCGTTCGGGCTGACCATATGGATGAAATCCGCGATGAGGACGGCGGCGGGAGGATCGGTCGTTCCCGAGGACGCGGGCATTGGATTCGTCATTGTCACGGTTGTCGCGATCACCACCGGGACCATGGTCCTTGTGTGGCTGGGGGACATCATCACCGAGCGGGGCATCGGAAACGGCATATCCCTCATCATTATGGCGGGAATCGTGGTCCGCGGCCCGCAGGCACTGGCAGCGACATTGAAAAAAATCGGCGATTCAGGCGAGCCGATAGTGGGAATCATCCTGCTCGGTCTGTTTTTCGGGGTCGTGGCAGCATCGATCGTGCTCACCCTCGGCGCGAGGAGGATCCCGATCCAGTACGGCAAAAAGCAGACGGGCGCCGGCACGGTGCAGAGAAGCGCCCAGTATCTGCCGCTCAGGGTCAACGCCGCCGGGGTCATCCCGATAATATTTGCCGCCGCCATAATAATGTTCCCCGCGCAGGTGATCGGCATGGTGGGCGGAGGGACGAACTCTCCGTTCCTATACAAGCTGCAGTACTGGTTGTCTCCGGGCCAGCTGCCTTATATATTTGTATACAGCGGTTTGATTATATTTTTCTGTTATTTTTATACGGCGATTCATCTGAACCCGGTTGAAATCGCCGATAATCTGAAAAAATACGGCGGGTTTATCCCGGGGATACGGCCGGGGCAGAACACGTCAGATTATATCATGGATACCCTTAATAAGATCAACCTGCCGGGTTCTATATTTCTTGCGTTCATTGCGATTGTGCCCGATCTTGTTTTACGGATATGGCCCGAGCAGGTTTCGGTCGATATGGCCCAGCTCTTCGGCGGCACCTCGCTTCTCATAATCGTCGGCGTTGCGCTCGACACGCTCCAGCAGATCGAGTCGCAGCTTCTCATGAGGCACTATGACGGATTCATGAAGAGCGAGCGCATGAAGGGGAGGTATTAATATGTTACGTTCAGAATGGCGGGGTGGAGGAATCGGGTCCGGATAACACATATGGCGAAAGAAGAACCAATCGAAGTTGAAGGAGTGGTCGTTGAACCCCTTCCCAACGCCATGTTCAGGGTCAAGCTTGACAACGGGCATGTGGTGTTAGCGCATATCTCCGGCAAGATGAGGATGCATTACATAAGAATTCTGGCGGGCGATCGGGTAACGGTTGAGCTGTCGCCCTATGATTTAAACCGGGGAAGAATCATTTACCGGGCAAAGAATTGAAACCGGAAGGGCCGGACGGCCGCCGGTGAGAGGCGTACTATGAAAGTCAGGGTATCAGTAAAAAAAATCTGCAATGATTGCAAGGTCATTAAGCGCCATGGCGTGGTAAGGGTGATCTGCAGCAATCCGCGTCATAAACAGCGGCAGAAAGTCAGAAACGCGAGCAAACACTAGGATAATTTTTAAGGTGAGCCAATGGCACGTATAGCAGGTGTGGATTTGCCGAGCAACAAGCGCATAGAGGTGGCGCTGACCTATATTTTCGGCATTGGTATGTCGACTGCCCAGAAAATCCTTATTGATTCCAAGGTCGATCCGGATAAGAGGGTAAAGGACCTGGCGGACGAGGAGATAAACGACCTCAGAAAAATAATCGAAAAGAACGTTAAGGTCGAGGGGGATCTCCGCACCGACATAGCGATGAACATAAAACGTCTGATGGACATAGGCTGTTACCGGGGTATCAGGCACCGTCGCGGCCTTCCGGTCAGGGGGCAGAACACGAAAAACAATGCGAAGACGAGAAAGGGCAACAAGAGACAGCCGATCGGCGGGAAGAAAAAGAAATAAGGAGTTGGCGGAATGAAAGGGGCGAAAGCGAAAGCGAAGAAAAAGGAAAAGAAAACCATACCCGTCGGCCGAGCGTATGTACAGGCGACCTATAATAATACCATTATCACATTGACGGATATGCAGGGGAATGTCATCGCCTGGGCATCATCCGGCGGGGAGGGATTCAAGGGTTCGAGAAAATCCACTCCGTTTGCCGCCCAGATGGCCGCCAAGACTGCGGCACAGAACGCGATCAACAACGCCGGTTTGCAGAACATCGAGGTGTTCGTCAAAGGGCCCGGCATCGGGAGAGAGTCCGCGGTGCGGTCGTTGTTCCAGAGCGGCTTGAATATTACCAAGATAAAAGACGTAACCCCGGTCCCCCACAACGGGTGCAGGCCTAAAAAAAGAAGAAGAGTATGATGGAGCAATAGACTATGGGAAGATATACGGGACCACGATGCAAGTTGTGCAGAAGGGAGATGATGCCCCTCATGTTGAAGGGCCAGCGATGCCTGACCGACAAATGTCCGGTTAAAAGCAAGAAGAAATATCCTCCCGGACCGCCCCGGAAGAGAAGAGGCAAATTGTCGGACTATGCAGTACAGCTGAGGGAAAAGCAGAGGATAAGGAGAAGCTATGGGCTTCTGGAGAACCAGTTCAAGCTGATTTTCAAGGACGCGCAGAGCATGAAAGGCGTCACCGGAGACACTCTCATGTCCCTGCTCGAGAGGCGCTTGGATAACGTCATATACAGAATGGGATTCGCATCTTCGCGGTCGCAGGCGCGGCAGCTGGTTAAGCACAAGCACGTGCTGGTCGACGGCAAAATCGTCGATGTTCCGTCGTACAGAATCAGCGAGAGTTCGGTCGTCTCCATGAGGGAAAATTACGCGAGCAATGTGATGCTTGAGGATTCCATCAAGCTGGCCAAAGCGATCGATTCGGTTCCGGGCTGGATAGAGGTGGATTTTGATAAAAGAAGCGGCAGGATAATCCGTCTTCCCGCGAGGGAAGATATCACGACGAATTTCAACGATCAGCTTGTTGTAGAACTATATTCCAAATAGAATCCCGGTTGCCGGTGGCGTTATAATCTGTCAATTCAAACAATATTAATGGATCCACTCACAACCCCATCTTATTTGCAGCGCACTGTTACTGGAGGTTAACATGGCCCCACGAAATCTGCTCAAGGGCTTTAAAAGGCCGAGTAAAATTATTTTTGAGCATGATGAGCTACAGCCTACCTACGGCCGATTTATCGCGGAGCCCTTTGAAAAGGGCTACGGGTTGACCATCGGAAATTCCCTGAGGCGGGTGCTGTTATCTTCAATTGAAGGCGTGGCCATAACGGCCATCAAGATTGAGAGCGTGCCTCATGAGTTTTATTCCATACCCGGCGTGTATGAAGATGTTACGCGGATCATACTGAACCTGAAAAAGCTCCGCTTCAGCTATGCGGGCGAAATGCAGAAGGTCATCCATATCAAAAAGAAGGGCCCCGGCGAACTGCGCGGCGTGGATTTCAATGTCGATCCCGAGATCGAGGTCATGAACAAGGATCTGGTCATCGCGACGCTCAACGAATCGGGCGCGATCGACATGGAGGTACAGATCGAGCGGGGACGGGGATATGTTCCCGCCGAGGTCAACAAGTCGAACACCGAATCGGTGGGCGTCATCGCGATCGATTCGATTTTTTCGCCAGTCAAGAAAGTGAACGTGAAGATCGAGGACACGCGTGTCGGCCAAAGGACGGATTTCGACAAGCTGATACTTGAGATATGGACCGACGGCTCCATTTCCCCCGAGGATGCGCTTGCGTACGCCGCCAAGATCGTCAAGGACCATATGACCATATTCATCAATTTCGAGGAGGAGGTCGAGGAGGAGATCGAAGAGGTCGACGAGAATCTGGAGAAGATGAAATCGCTTTTGGCCAAATCGATTGATGAGATTGAGCTGTCGGTCCGTTCGTATAATACGCTCAAGAGCCTGGATGTTTCCACACTGGGGCAGCTGGTGAAGAAGACCGAGGACGAATTGAAAAAGTCGAAGCATTACAGCGATGGGGTTTTAGATGAGATTAAATCGAAGCTCGAATCGCTGCACTTGAGCCTGGGATTAAAAGATTAAAGAGGTCGCTTCATGAGACACAGAAACAGCGTAAAACAGCTGGGAAGGACGCATGCCCACCGAAGGGCCATGTTCGGCAACATGGTTACCTCCTTTTTCAGGCATGAGAGGATTGAAACCACCAAGCAGAAGGGGAAAGAGCTTAAGAGGATATCGGAGAAGCTGATCACAAGAGCCAAGAGGAATATTGACCTGTCCTCGAAGGACGAAGGGAAAAAGCTGCACAATAAGCGCGTGGTGATGAGATTTATAAAGGACAGGGACGTGGTAAAGAAGCTTTTCGACGACATCGCCTTCAGGTTCAAGGAGAGGAACGGAGGGTACACGAGGCTTTATCTTTTGGGGAAAAGGCCCGGCGACGCGGCGGAGATGTCCATCGTGGAGCTGGTGGAAAAAAAGGTTGAGAAGAAAAAACCCGAGGAAAGCGAAAAGCAGGTAAAAAAGGAGCGGAAATCGAAAAAGGAATCCGCCGCGGAAGCGAAAATCGAACCCAAAAAAGAAGCGGTTAAAGAGAAAAAGGAACCTAAGAAGGAAGCCGTAAAGGAGAAAAAGAAATCTCCGAAGGGGAAGGAGGAATCAAAAAAAGGCGCAAAGGGAAAAGAGAAAGCGGATTCTCAAAAGACGAAAGCTAAAAATAAAGAAAAATAAAGAAAAATAAAGAAGAGAAACAGACTCACTTCTGGTTGAGCTTTTTCAGCTCAACCGTGTGAATGAGCCGCAGGTTGTCATCGGCGTCGATCTTATATTTTTCCGGTATCCGGTCGTCAAATACCGGTTTTATATTCGAGTGGATTATGTGGTATTTAACCATGCTTTTCCCGAGTTCATTGGTGTTCAGTATCTTATAGATTTCTATTCCGTTTCCCTTCGCATCCCTGCATAGGTTGACCACCGCGATATAGCTCGTGATGATCATGTTTATGCTGTCCATCGGGAGCTTCTCTTTTTGCTTCAGCAGCGCGATTTCCGGGTCGTTGAAAATGGACTTTGCCTTTTCGTATCTTTTATAGCCCTCCTGCATATTACCCGCAATCTTATCCCTGTCAAAGAAGAGATGGTACTTGTCCGGGTCAATCAGCTTTATATCGCGCAGCGGGTCAAAGGGCTGTCTGAGATATAGTGCCAGGCCGCTGTCTTTGCTGTATTCTATGATAATCTGAATCGACTGCTTGGAGATCGAATCGAGTATTTCCTTCGTACGTTTCAGATACAGATCGCCCATGGCCACGAGCATCGAAATCAGGTCCCTTTTGAGCTTGTCGAACTTCGATGCGGATCCGAAGAATTTTTGACTGTAATAGTCTTCCGCCGCATCCAGGAACAATGCCTCGCTGTCAGAATAATTCTTTTTCATTTGCTCGTCGCCGAAATTGTCCACCATGATCTTGATCCGGCGCAGGGCGTTCAGGGTGAAGCCGTAATCCTTGCTCGATTTCACCGCCGCAGAAAACGAATACGCGGCCGTTGAAACGAGAATCACGAAAATGGATGTACATACAGATATGGATACGTGTTTTTTCCCGCTCATGGAAAATTCCTCAATTTAATATTCGACATACGGGCGCGGCGTCTTTACGATAATTTAGAACAACAGGCTGCTTCCTTGACCCTCTGGAGGGGCCCCGCCCGCCCACAGGATTTAGGGGGAGGAATATTTAGCATTTTCCTTGATATTTCAGGATTCAGTATACGATATGTAGTATATGACGCTGCAGAACAGGAGCATGATTATATTTAAAAAGCGCTTTCCCCGCGAGTATGATAAAATACTGCGCGCCGCTGACGGTGCCTCCCTTGACATTCTGGTTTCCAGGCAGGGAGGCAAAGTTCCGGCCGTTGCCAAAGACGGAAAGCTCCTTTATATTCACAGCAGATTCGATCCCGTGCAGGAGGCCGAGCGGCTCATACGCGAAATCGACGTAACGGGTTACACCTTGTTTATCGTATTCGGTTTCGGATTCGCATATCATATAGAGGAATTAATAAAGAAGATGCCGCGGGAATCGCTTGTTCTGGCGATAGAAAAGAGCCCCATGATGCTCAGGATTGCGCTGGAACAAAGGGACCTCTCCTTGCTGCTTGAGGATGACAGGCTCGTCGTCCTGCTCGATCCGGACGAGGAGGCGATTTCGGAGGCGCTCAGGGGCAAGTCCTCCCTCCGGGCGGCGCTCATACCGCATCGCGGGTCATTGCAAATCGAGCCCGATTACTACCGAAGCATGCAGGGTATCGCCAGGTCTTTTCTGTCGACGAAGGACGTCAACATCGCGACACTGGCCCGGTTCGACAAAATATGGGCCGGCAATATCGCGCGGAATATCGGCATCTTTATACGCTCCCCCGGGGCAGGCATATTTTTCGATAAATTCAAGGGAATTCCCGCAATCGTGGCGGCCGCGGGACCCTCGCTTACGCGCAGCATTGATTTCATTAAAAAAAACCGGGGCCGCGCGATCATCATCGCCGTAGATACCTCTTACAGGATTTTGCTCGGGCACGGGATAGAGCCGCATTTCTGCCTCGTGGTGGACCCCCAGGCCGTCAATGCACGCTATTTTGAAGGGTCTCCCTCCGCCGGTACCGTGCTTATCGCAGATCCCATGGTGCACCCCTCGGTATTCAGGCTTTTCAAGGGACCTGTTGCGATGACCGGAATCGCCTTCAGGCTTTTGCAGTGGATTGATTCGTACTCCGGCGGCAAGGGTGAGATAACCCACGGGGGATCGGTCTCCACCAACGCCTGCGATTTTGCCCTGAGGATCGGCGCGTCTCCCGTCATATTGACGGGACAGGATCTCGCGTTTACCGGCGGGTACGCGCACGCCAGGGGATCGTATCTTGACGAGCAGGTACATCTGCGCACGAACAGGCTCTTTACCGCAGAGATGAACAATCGGTTTCAGCTCACGGCCCTGCCGAAGATATCGGTGAAGGGGATACGGGGGGGCACCGTAGATACAAATCAGAAGATGATGATATTCCTGGCATGGTTTGAAAAACGGAGGAATGAGCGGATCATCAACGCGACTCATGACGGCGCCAGAATCCCGGGGATGCGGCACGTTTCCGTTGATGAAATCCGGTTGTCCGACCCCGGGATGGATATTGCTGTACGTATCCGTGAATTATACCTCGCCGCACGGGACGGTATGGAAGGTGAGGAGACCCGGAGGATTCTTGGAGAGCAGATCAATGAGGTGCAACAGGAGATCGATTCCCTTTTGCCTCTGCTCGGGAGGGCGGTGGCTTTTTCAAACGACTTGAGTGCGCTCATGCGCGTGGCGGGCGGGGATCGACGGAAGCTTGACCGATTGCTGCAAAAGCTGTCAGAGATCGACAGGATCGTGGAATCGAAGCGGCACGCCAAGGACATGATCAGCTTCACCGCTCAGCGGGTGGTGCACACCATTAATGAAGGGTATGACATTGATGCGGATGAAAAGGACCTCTCCGAGGGGGAGCGGGTCGCGAAGCGCTCTCACTACCTTTACCTGGGCTTGCTGGAAGGAGCGAAGTTCAACATCAGAATTTTAAGGAAGATGTCCCTCGCGCTCGATCGATGGTAAGGGGGGCTGTGGTTTGCGGTTCGGCTCCGGGGGGGTCTGCTAAAAGCCGAGTAGGGCCGATGCGCCCCCGTTCCCCGATCTGCACATCAGCCTGATGCCCATGATCGGTTCGATCCGGTTGCTCCACGCCACGCCGTGCCTTGACGATGCCAAGTCCACGCCGAATCCGGTCCTGAAGCCCGTTTCGAGGCTTACCGTTACGTCATTCGAGGTATTGATGTTTATGCCGATGACCGGTCCCAGCCTATTGAAAAGCATGGCGTCGGAGACGGATTTATCCGTAGACTTGAACTCATAGCAAAGTGAGATCTGAGGGCCCGCCCATATCCTGATCGCGTTTGAGCGGAGCAGGGCGAATCCGAAGGTGTTCGCCCATGTAAACCGGTTGACGCGGTAATAGGCGTTCAGGGTCGGGACCGCATCGGCGGCGGCGGTCGCGCATTCAATGTTCAACCGGTAGTTAAAAAGCCTGTCCTCCGCCAGGGCCGTATCCAGGGTGAGGTCTGTGCCGATGAGCCGCTGCACCATGAATTCAATCGGCGTTGAAAACAGTGCCTTCGGGTCCATCGGTCCGCTTGCGGCCGTGTCCCTCATGTTAAGGCCTAAACCGATCGCCCGCGCGGATACGCTGAATGCCAGCGCCGCGATCACTACAATGTAATATATAAGAGATTTCATATTTGACATTAACAATAGGAACATAGGAACGAACTGAAGCGTGTCCGGCACAATAACTGTAATGTATTCAACTCGTCAAGAAATTTTAAATTTTTCAATTTTTATATCGCGCCTTCCTATTTCCTTTCCCTGAATTTCCGCTCAAGAACCTCACGGATCGTAGCGAGATCGGGAGGAAGCTCAATCGGCCTGTTCGCATATCTGGATTCGACGTCCGCGAGTTTTTCTTCGTGGTATCCGATTTTAAACTCAGAAAATTTCAACCCGTGCGCGGTAGAGATGACGATGGTGCGGTCCTTGGGCGAAAGCTCCTTTTTTTCAAGGAGCTTAATCATGACCGCCAGCGCCACACCCGTGTGCGGACATGAATACATGCCGGTCCGGTCCGCCAGTGCGGCCGCGTTGGCAAGCTCGTCTTCGCTCGCCTGCTCCACGACGCCGTTGAAGCTTTTGAGGGTCCTGATCGCCTTGTCCACCGACACCGGGTCTCCTATCTGTATCGCGGATGCGAGGGTTTTTTGGGGAGTGATCGGTTTGAATTCCCTGAATCCGGTATGGTAGGAGAGATACAGCGGATTGGCCCTTTCCGCCTGCGCCACCACGATGCGCGGCTTGCGCGCAATAAGGCCGAGATCGAACATCATGGAGAAGCCGCTGCCAAGGGCAGAAACGTTGCCGAGGTTTCCGCCAGGGATGATAATCACGTCGGGCACCTCCCAGTCGAACTGCTGTACGATTTCAATCGATATGGTCTTCTGCCCCTCGATGCGGAGCGAATTCATGCTGTTGCCGAGGTATATGGACGTGTCTTCGGTGATCTGCTTTACGATGTTCATGCAGCCGTCGAAGTCGGTGTCAAGCGAGAGCACGATGCTCCCGTTTGACATGGGCTGGACGAGCTGGGCGATTGAAATTTTATTTCTCGGAAGAAAAACGATCGACGGTATCCCCGCGTACGCCGCATATGCGGCCAGAGCGGCGGAGGTGTCTCCGGTGGAGGCGCAGGCGACCGCCTTGATGTTCTTCCCCCGCTTTATCATGTCGTTGACCACGGAGACGAGCACCGTCATGCCCAGGTCTTTGAAGGAGCCCGTGTGGCTGTTGCCGCACATCTTGATCCACAGGTCGTCCATGCCGAACATCGTACCGAGCCTCCTGGCCCAGAACAGATTCGTATTGCCCTCGAACATGGACACTACGTTATCGTTGTCGATGCCGGGCACCACCCATTCCTTTTTGCTCCATATGCCGCTCCCGTAGGGCCACAGGGTGGTCCCCTTACGGCTGTCGAACAGGTGCCGCCACTGCCGGGCGCTCCTGCGTTTCAGCAGGTCCAGGTCATGGTGGACCTCGAGCAGGCCCCCGCACTTCCTGCAGCGGTACACCACCTCGTCGAGCGGATATTCCTCGTCGCAGCCGGAGATGCACCTGAACACGGCCCTGTATTCGTTCATAATGCTTCTCCGGCGTATGATGAATCCTCGACCCGTATCATCGTGACGTCACCGTGGACGAAGTCGAATTTTTTGATATCGCGCAGGGCGTCGAGCACCCCGGACTCCTCCGCCTCATGGGTCATGAAGATGAGCGGCACGTGAGCCGGGTGTATTTCCTTCTGGATGACCGAGGAGATGGAGATATTGTGCCGGGCAAGCACGCCCGCGATCTGCGCGAGTATGCCCGGCCGGTCGTCGGTCTGCATCCGGATATAGTATCGGGATATCCGCTTTCCGGGGCTCACGTGCCTGGCTGATCCGTCCGTGGAGACCGTTGGGGCGTTACCGAATCCGCCGGAAGAAAGACGCACGATGTCCGAGAGCAGGGCCGAGGCCGTGGGAAGCGCTCCCGCGCCCTTGCCGGTGAGGATCACGGGGCCGGTCATGTCGCCGTCGAACATGACCGAATTGTACTCGTTGCGCACTGATGCGAGGGGATGTGACTCCGGGATCATGGTCGGGTGCACGCGCACGTCGACGCCTCCTTCGGTCCCTTTTGCGATGCCGAGGAGCTTTATCACATAGCCCATGTCCCGGGCGTACGATATGTCCACGGTATTGATATTGGATATCCCTTCGATAGTGATGTCGCGGTAGGCTATGGCCTTGTTGAACGCGATCATCGACAGGAGGGCGATCTTGTGGCCGGCGTCGTATCCCTCGATGTCGAAAGAAGCGTCCGATTCAGCGAAACCCTTCGACTGCGCGTCTTCAAGCGCTTCGGGAAAAGGAATATTCCCTTCCTGCATCTTTGTGAGGATGTAGTTAGTGGTGCCGTTGAGAATTCCCATGATCGATTTTATGCGGTTTCCGACGAGCCCGTGGCGCAGCGCAAGAACGCAGGGGATGCCGCCGCCGACCGAGGCCTCGAACCCGAGGCGTGATGTGGCCTCGGCGGGCATGGAGAATATGGCCGCGCCTTCTTCCGCCAGGAGCTTTTTATTCGCGGTGACCGCCCCCTTGCCGCTTTTCAGTGCTTCGAGAATGAGCGATTTTGCGGGCTCGATGCCGCCGATGAGCTCCACGACGATGTCGATGTCCGGGTCGCGCACGACCTCATTCCAGTCCCCGCATACGCCGACGCCGGAGGTGTGTTTTCTCACGTGCTCCATGCGGATGTCGCACACGGTCTTGACCTCGACCCGTATTCCTGAGCGTTTGGCGATATGCGCGGAATTTTCTTCAAGCAGGGCGTACAATCCGCGTCCGACGGTTCCGAAACCGATGATGCCTATGTTTATTTTTTTCATGGTCATAAATCCCGGGTTTGCATTTTGTCATACAGGTGGCGTACAATTTGTCAATAACTGTTTTT
>CAZHAD010000018.1:0-26987 GCA_964529965.1 uncultured Leptospirales bacterium
CACCGACACGGAGGGCAATCGGGTAAGTATTTTGCAGCCGGTTAATATGTAAAGCGGCACTTGGCAATACCTTGGATATCGATGGCGACGCCTGGACGATTTGGTTCGGTGACAAGGGATCGGAAAACTTCTATAAGGGGATGTTCAGCAAGGACGGCGACACGGTTACCGGCGGCTACAGGTCTACTGCGTTTCGTGTCAAGGAGGCGAATTCTCCTTGAAAAAATCCTCTCTATAATAGAATTTGAAAACAAGATAATCAGGCAGACAGGGATGACTAGGCAATGTCTGAACCAACAACACTCTCGTCCCGGATATCCCCGGGCCGTGCAGGCCAGAAGCTCATCGACTTCCTCTCCTTCCGGTTCAGGTACCATACCAGGCCTGAATGGGAGGGGATAATCCGCGAGGGGGGCGTGACCGTGAACAATGAGTGCGTATCACCCGACCGCACGCTCCTCCGCAACGACATCGTCTCGTACACGGTCGTGCTTCGCGAGCCGCCGGTCGATGATAATATTCGGATTCTTCACGAGGAGGAATCTTTTCTCATCGCGGACAAGCCGGGGAACATTCCCTCTCACTCTCACGCCGGCTTCATCAAGAATACCTTCATACACATCCTGCGCGGAATGCTTGCCGACCGAGGATACGGCGGTCCGGTCAAGCTCGTGCACCGCCTCGACCGGGAAACGAGCGGTCTGATGCTCGTCGCCAAATCAGACGATGCGCACAGGGCGCTCTCGCGGCAGTTCGAGGAGGGTTCGGTTGAAAAGGAATATCTCGCGGTCGCGCGGGGTGTAATCGCAGAGACCGCCTTTGAGATCGGAGGCGCCATCGCCCGCGATCCCTCAAGCGGCATTTCCATCAGGAAAAGGGTCGTGCCCCGGGATACGTCAGACGCGAGCCCGGCCCTCACCCGCTTCGAGGTCGTGGAGCGTCTCGACTCGTTCACGCTGGTGCGCTGCATCCCCTCAACGGGGCGCACGAACCAGATCAGGATCCATCTTGCGCACGCGGGCCATCCGGTTGCTGGGGACAAGCTGTACGGCAGAACGGACGAGGAGTTTCTCTCCTTTGTAAAATTGGCCAGGGCGGGGCGGTTCGATACGCTTCCCTTCTTGGAAACGAAGCGCCACATGCTCCATGCGTCAGGAATAGGCTTCAGCCATCCGGTCCGCGGCGGTAAGGTCAGGTTTGTAAGCCCGATACCGGAGGACATGCAACGCTTTCTGGAAAGCCGCAGGAATGATGCCGCCGCCGCGCATTTTTCTTGACGCCCGCATCGGTGTGAAATATTCATTATATGATGTCAGCCTCATTCCCGGCCTATGAGAGCGGGCGGCACGCCCCTGGAATCAATGCTTAAAAGGAAACCGACATGAAGAAAAAATCTTCCCCCCACAAAAGGTCTTTTCCGGAGGCCGATGAATTTCGGAGCGATGACGTTAAATTCATCAAAAAGTCCTTTGCCGACCACATGGAGTATTCCCTGGCAAAAGACCAGTACTCGGCGACCGAGCACGACTGCCTGAAGAGCCTGGAGTACGTGGTCCGGGACAGGCTCGTGAGAAGATGGATCGAGACGCAGCAGGCCTATTATAAAGAAGACACTAAGAGGATTTACTATCTGTCGCTTGAATTTTTAATAGGCAGGACGCTCGGCAACAGCCTGATCAACCTGGGCCTGTATGAAAACGCAAACCGCGCACTCGTTGAAATGGGATACAACCTCGAGGAGATGAGGGAGATGGAATGGGACGCCGGGCTGGGCAACGGGGGCCTCGGCAGGCTTGCCGCCTGCTTCATGGACTCCATGGCCACCCTGGGGCTCCCCGGTTACGGCTATGGCATCAGGTACGAGTACGGCATTTTTTTCCAGCAGATCGCCGACGGCTACCAGGTCGAGATCCCCGACAACTGGCTCAGGTACGGGAACATCTGGGAATTCGACAGGAGGGAATACCTGTATCCCGTGAAATTTTACGGCCATGTGCGCCAGCGCCGCGACGCACATGGTGCATTGCGCTACGAGTGGGCGGACGCGGAGGAGATTATGGCGATGGCGTACGACACCCCCGTGCCCGGCTACGGAAACGACATTGTAAATACTCTGAGGCTCTGGTCCGCGAAATCGACCAGGGAATTCAATCTCGACTATTTCAACCACGGAGACTACCACCTGGCAGTGGAGGACAAGGATCAGTCGGAGATCATATCCAAAGTCCTCTATCCCAACGACAACGTGTTCGAGGGAAAGGAGCTGCGGCTCAAGCAGGAGTACTTTTTCGTATCCGCGAGCCTGCAGGATATCCTTCGCAGGTATAAGAAATTCCATGCGGACTTTGCCGGGCTCGCTGACAAGATCGCGATACAGCTCAACGACACCCATCCGTCTATCGCCATAGCAGAGCTCATGAGGATCCTGATGGATGAGGAGGGGGTGGGCTGGGACGAAGCCTGGGAGATCACCGAGAAGACCTTCGGCTACACCAACCATACCATCCTGCCCGAGGCGCTTGAGAAGTGGCCGGTGGGCCTGATCGAGCATGTGCTCCCGAGGCATATCCAGATCATCTACGAGATCAACCGGCGCTTTCTCGACCAGATACGGGAGGCACATCCCGGCGACAACGACAGGCTGGCAAGGATGTCGATAATCGAGGAGGGGGCCGAGAAGAAGATCAGGATGGCGAATCTTGCGATCGTGGGCTCACATTCGGTCAACGGGGTCGCCGCACTTCACACCGACATATTGAAGAAAAGGGTCTTCCTTGATTTTTACGAGATGTGGCCCGAGAAATTCAACAACAAGACAAACGGGATCACTCCGCGGCGGTGGCTCAAGCTCTGCAATCCGGGCCTCGCCTCCCTGATCACCTCCCGGATCGGAGGCGCGTGGGCAACGGACTTGTTTGAGCTAAAAAAGCTCGCTCCCCTTGCGAGTGACGACTCGTTTCAGGAGGAGTGGCAAGGAGTGAAGAAGCGGAACAAGGAGATGCTCGCCGACTACATATGGAGACTCAATAAGATTAAGGTGAATGTCGATTCCCTGTTCGACTGTCAGGTCAAACGAATGCACGAATACAAGAGGCAGCTGCTCAACGTGCTGCACGTGGTCACGCTCTACAACCGCATAACCGCCAACCCGGAAAAAACCTTTGTTCCCCGCACCGTGATATTCGGGGGCAAGGCGGCTCCCGGATATTACATGGCCAAGCTCATCATAAAACTCATCAACTCGGTTGCGGAGATCGTCAACGGCGATCCGCGCGTCGGGGACAGGCTCAAGGTCGTATTCATCCGCAACTACTGCGTTTCCAATGCGGAGAAGATCATTCCCGCCGCGGACCTTTCCGAGCAGATATCAACGGCGGGCATGGAGGCGTCCGGCACCGGGAACATGAAATTCGCTTTGAACGGGGCGCTTACCATCGGGACCCTCGACGGTTCTAACATAGAGATCAAGGAGGAGGTCGGGGATGATAATATCTTCATCTTCGGTCTCACGGCCGACGAGGTCGCCGCGAAGAGATCATCAGGGTACAATCCGCGGGATTATTACAACTCAAACAGGGAGCTCAAGCAGGCGATCGACATGATCAGCAGCGGATATTATTCGAAAAGGGAGCCCAATCTTTTCAAGCCGGTCATGGATTCACTGCTCGCGCACAATGACTATTACATGCTCATGGCCGACTACGAGTCGTATATACGGTGTCAGGGGATGGTGGACGAGGCATATATGGATCCGCGCCGGTGGACGAGGATGTCCATAATGAACGCGGCGAACATGGGTAAGTTCTCCGCAGACAGGACCATCACCGAGTATGCACGCGAGGTTTGGAATGTAAATCCGGTCAAGACGTAAAGGCGGATATTTTACACAACCCGGGGCATCTCAATTAATTGACAGAAACAATATAGTATTTTAAGGAGGGATTTTATGAAGCGGTTTATTATCGTCGTTTTCTGTGTAACTCTCGGCATATCGGCAATGGTCATGGCCGGAGATAAAAAGAAGGGCGAGAGATGTTTCTCCGATTTTGACTGCGAATTCAACCACGAGTGCAGGGACGGTGTATGCATCAAGAAAAAGGAGTTCGACGCGGGCAGCTCTGGTAAAACAGGCAATTCATGCTTCAGCGACGCGGACTGCATCGGCTCGGGGAAATGCGTAGAGGGGAAATTCGGGAAGAAATACTGCTCAGGAAACTGATTTCGGCCGCGAGTCATTGTGCAGTTATATTGTTAAGGAGGACACATGGAAATTGCTTGAAGAATTTTTTAATCCGAACGGGGTGGCGATCATCGGCGCATCCGGCGACGCTTCAAGAGGGGGGTATTATCTTGTAAAGAACGCGCTGGTGGGATACAGGGGCAAGCTCTTTCCGGTAAACCCTAAATATGACGAGATAATGGGCGTAACATGCTACCCCGACGTCAGGTCGATCCCTGAGAATTTTGACATGGCGGTCTATTTCATACCCGCTAAGTTTCTGCCCGAAACGATAAGGGAATGCAGCCGCAAGGGGGTAAAGGCGATCATCATCGAATCTGCGGGGTTTTCCGAGACCGGACGGGAGGGGAAGGCCCTGCAGGAGGAGTCTCTGGCGCTTGCACGGCGTTACGGCATACGGCTCTGGGGCCCCAACTGTATGGGATACCTCGACGGACATTCGCTTGTCGCTTTTTCGTTCATGCACCTTGACGAGTGGACGCCGTACATCAGGCCGGGAAACGTATCATTCATCGTTCAGAGCGGAATGCTCTCCGCAGGGTTCCTCATCATGGTGCTGGGGCGCGGCGGCATGGGCATACGCAGGGCCTGCTCGATCGGCAACAAGTGCGACGTCAACGAGACCGAGCTTCTCGAGTACTTCGTCAATGACGAGCATACCGGGGTCATCGGCTGCTATCTCGAATCCATCATCGATGGGAAAAGGTTCCTGGATCTGGCGGCCGGTACGGACAAGCCGGTCGTGGTGCTCAAGTCCGGGCGGAGCGATATCGGCGCGCGTGCGGTCCTGAGCCATACGGCGAGCCTGTCAGGCTCGGGTGCGGTGTATGAGGGAGCGTTCAGGCAGGCGGGCATCGTACAGGTTTTCGATCTGCACGAGCTCATGGACCTGGCGCGCGGTTTTTCGATGACCGGATCGTTTACACCCGCCGCGGGCACTGCGGTGATGACCTTTTCAGGCGGTGCGGCGATCGTGACCGCGGATCTGCTGGCCGACAAAGGCTTAACCCTCACCGGATTCTCCCCGGAGACGATTGAATCCCTCAAGAAAATCTTCCCCGCCTGGGCCGAAACCGCCAATCCCCTGGACCTGTGGCCCGCGGTAGAGGCCCTCGGCTTTCAACCCGTGTATATTGCCGCGACGGAGGCGATCCTGTCCGATCCGGCGGTGGATTCTGCCATCATCGAACTTTTCGCCAGGCCCGAGGGAGACTACGGATATATGGAGATCATAAGCGGTCTCGCAAAAAAATACGCCAAACCCGTTGCGGTATGGGCCATCGGCATAGGGTCCGCACTCGACAGGTTTACCTCCGCGACTGAGCGCTTGGGGCTTCCGGTCTTTGCCGAAATAAGACGGTGCGCTGATTTTATCGCGGGGGTTCGCACGCATTACCACAAGATGAAAAAGCATTAATCCGTGGCACGGCGCAGATAAAAAAACTCCGCGGTTAACCGCGGAGTTTTTTTATTTATCCATAACTTTTACTCGCTTAGAGAGGAAGCACCTTTCTGCCGAGCTTTTCATTCAGCAATTCAGCCATGGCCGTATAGATGGCACTGAGGCCGCAGAGGATGCCCTCCCAACCGGTTATTGTGGCAATAATCGGATTATGTGTAATATCTCGTATTGCCAGCAGGAAGAACAGAACGGTCAAGGTCAAAAAGATGGTTTGAAGCCCTCGGTTTGAATTCAATGTTCCGAAATACATGAACAGAGTAAATATACCCCAGAATATAAAATACATGATCATTGCGCTTTCTGACGGTTTGATCGACCACAGTGGTGTATTAGGGATAATAAGCAGAAACACAAGGGTCTGCCAGAAAAGCCCGTAGGAACAGAACGCCGTAGTGCCGAAGGTGTTTCCCTTCTTGAATTCCATAATTCCCGCGATAATTTGGGCGATTCCTCCGTAGAAGAACCCCATGGCAAGGATCATGGAGTCCAATGGATAAAAACCTGCATTATGAAAGTTCAGGAGTACGGTGGTCATGCCGAATGCCATGAGGCCCAGCGGAGCTGGATTTGCCAGATTGTCGTTTGCCATTAACTTCTCCTTTTTTTATTAAAAAATTTTAAGTGACCAATTTCCATAAAAGCCGCACGGTGTCAAGAATCTTCAAGCCCGGATGGTTATGTTTTTTTAGGGGAGTGAACTATTTTTCAGGTAATACAACCGCGGTCATCTGCTGCGGTTCCATTATTATGCCTATGAGAAATATTATGATTTCTCGAATAAGAAATATATCTGATACGGGAGCATGCCCGCGTCTTTCCTTAACAGCTTAAATCCCGCGTTTTCAGCCATGGAGATGATTTTATCAGCAGGTATTTTTATTCTCTCAGGGGGGCCGACCGGCAGCTTACCCATCTTATAGTCTATTATAACGAGTTTTGTCCCCCTTCTCACCTCGTCGCCCAATTTATCGAGCCAGGATGCGCGGTCGGATGTGCGGTCGGAAACCATGTGCAGAACATCGCACATGAAGACCATCGAGACATTGCGGGGAATATTCGGGTCGCTTGTTGAAGAGCGCATGGTCGTTATGTTGGCGACCCTTTCTTTTTTCGCCTTATTGCGGATATAGGCGAGCATGTCCGGATTGATGTCAATCGCGTACACCTCTCCTCCGGGCACCGCCTTGGCGATGCGGAACGAAAAATAACCGGAGCCTGCGCCTATATCTGCCACGTTTTCATTGCGTTTCAATTTAAGCGCCTCGATTACGGCTTTTGGCTTCTGCCATGCGTCTCTTTTTTTGTCCTCAAGCGCCCTGATGTATTCCGAGTTGCTTTTGAACGGCATGACGGTATGGGGGTCGGTTCCCTGGTTCTTCGGGGAGGGATCGTTCTGTGAGTTATTATTGTCCGCAGCGCAGGATGTCAAAGCCGCGGCCAGAATAATAATTGAAAGGATGATGGAATAATGTTTTTTCATTTTATTGCTCCTGTGCAAAGTATCAATACCCTCCTCCATCAGTATTGCACAAATATAATATAAAATACCCTGTCCCGACGAGTTGGACGGGGTATTTTTTTCCATGTAGGGGCGCATTGCAATGCGCCCCTACATGGGATTATTTTATTCAGCGGATTGATTGACGGGAACCGGTTTTTTTCTCAGAGTCAGCATCAAGAATCCGGCTGCTGCAAGCGAACACCCCAGATAAAGATAGGCTCCGTGATACGAACCGGTGACGTGTTTAACGTAACCGGTAAGATAGGGGCCGAGGTAACCTCCCATGTTCCCGAAGGAATTAATGAGGCCGACCGCACCTGCGGCGGCCGTTCCTGACAGAAAGGTCGTCGGGTACGACCACCATACGCCGAATGCGCTGTATACACCGACCGCGGTCAAACAGATAAACAGGAAGTTAACGACGGGATTGGTCAGGAACGTGCCTACACCCAGACCGACGGCCCCGATGAACATGGGGACGGCGCCATGCCATCTCTTTTCATTATTGTGTGATGATGAGGATCCTGTGAACAGCATCGCGGCCAGGGCGAGAGACATGGGTATTACGATGAGCCATCCTATTTCCACATTGGACCAGCCCGATGCGTGCTTGAGCACGGTGGGCATCCAGTAATTGAACCCCCAGAAACCCGTTACCCAGAGAAAATAGATGAGACATAACTTCAGGACTTCCCTATCGCGCAGCGCCTCGCCTAAACGATAGTTGCGGATCGCCTTTTTCGACGCCGATTCGATTTCAAACAGGCTGGTGAGCCGTTTCTTTTCTTCAGCGGTGAGCCAGGAGGCATCAGCCGGCCTGTCATCCAGTATAAATAGAATCATTACGCCATAAAGGATTGCCGGTACCGCCTCTGTGATGAAAAGTATCTGCCATCCCTTCAGACCGAAGAGATCAAGCCCTATGACCCAGCCCGCAAACGGGGCGCCGATGATAGCCGAGATCTGAAGGGACGAGAGCATGACCGCAAGGGCGGCGGGCCGCTCGTCGGGTGTGAACCATCGAGGCACGATGCTTGCGTAAACCACCGGATAGAAGCTGGCTTCGGCGGCGCCGAGCAGGAAGCGGACCAGATAAAACTGCCGCTCCGTATTAATGAAGGCCATGAGCACGGAAGCAACCCCCCAGGTGATCATGATGCGGCAGATCCATTTACGCGGGCTCCATCGCTCGGCAATGAGCGCGCCCGGGACCTCGAACAGTATGTACCCGATGAAGAAAACGCCCGCCCCCATGCCATACACCTGTGCGGAAAACCCGAGGTCCTTGTTCATGGTCAGGGCAGCATAGGCAATATTTGTGCGATCCAGGTAGGCAATGAGGGACCCGGCGAAGATCGGTACAATGACGTGAAGGTATTTGCGCACGCGCAGGTTTTTATAGTTGGACCGTATGTCCATGATTATGCCCCGAACCTACAACATCAGGCCTTTTGACATACAGGGCAACAATATTTTTCCGGATTGTGTTTGTCTCCTTTTTTCTGACCATGCGTGATAACACGAGCCTCATGAAAGGAGAGTGGGCGATTCTTTTTAAAGGGATATGATATTGGGAAATGCATGCAGCAGCCTGACGCATTGGTGGATGCAGCATTACATTTCCATCCAGCTCCCCTGAATAGTCCGGTGCCTCAATCCATTGCTCAAAATGTCGAGATATTCATCACGTGAAATAAAGCGTCCGCCGAGGCTGAATAGATGCTCGGTATATACCTGGCAGTCAATGATGAGAAAATCCAGGGCGTCGAGCTTTCTCACAAGCGTTATAAAGGCGGCCTTGGAAGCATTGCTTGCCCTGGCAAACATAGACTCACCGAAAAAGCATTTCCCCAAAGATACGCCGTACAGTCCGCCCGCCAGCTCCCCGTCCCTCCATGATTCAATCGAATGGGCGATTCCGATTTCATGGAGTTTCAGGTAGGCATCCCTCATCTCCCGGGTTATCCATGTACCCTGCTCTTGTTTGCGGGGCTCCTGGCATCCCTGTATGACGCCGCTGAAATCTTCATCCATGGTGAATTCGAAAATTTTTCTCCTCAGCACCTGCCGCATGGTCTTGGATACCTGCAATTCGCGGGGGAATAATACAAACCGCGGATCAGGCGACCACCATATGATCGGCTCGCCCCTGGAATACCAGGGGAAGATGCCCTGGCTGTATGCGGCGGTAAGGCGTTCCGGTGACAGGTCGCCCCCGACCGCCAGGATGCCATTTTTTTCTGCCAGGTGAACCGGGGGAAAAATAATTTTTTCATTAAGCTCAAAGATCGGCATGGTGATTCCAGCAATATGTAGTACTGTACTTCAAAATACCTCCATGATTGCCTCTGCGATAAGTCGGTACCCTTCCAAGGTAGGGTGCACCTGATCCGCCTGCACGAGTTTTTTGAAATCAATTCCCGCTGATATTTTTTTTCCCCAGTAGCGGTGCACCTGCACGACAGGGACATTTTCCATATCCGCAGCGGTCAGAATGGAATGGTAAAACTGCTCGGCTATAAAATTTCCATGTCCATTCATGATAGGCACTGAAGTCAACAAAAGTATTTCGGATTCTGTACCGGCTTTGAGCTTTTCAACAATAGTCACCATGGTATTTTCGAATTTTTCAGGGGAGATACCTGAAAAGGCGTCATTCAACCCGAATTGTATCATAACCAGATCAGGATTAAGATCAATAACGTCATGCTCCAGCCGCGCAAGCCCCCCTTCAGCAGTATCGCCGGGAATTCCCCTGTTTGTTATTGCAATCTTGCTTTTCGGGTATCTGTCTTTAATCATTTCATTTATAAAATCGAGATATCCCTTGCGAACGAGCCATCCATAGGTAAGTGAATCGCCCAGTGCAACCAATGTAAGTTGCTCGCCTTTTTTTAGTTTATCAATTGATTTATTTAGTTTCATATCCTCTGGCTTGTGCGTTATACGTATCGATATGAATAAAAATTACCAATTTTTTCAATTATTAGGCAAATTTTATAATTTAAGCGTTCAATAAGGTAATGTAAACATAATTTTCCACGCCGCCTACGGCGGCGTGGAAAATTATTAATCATAATCTTTATAATGTTTTATCTTATTAAACATGCTGAATGGTTATCAAATTTTTTTTATTTTTTAATTACTGATTACCGGTTATCAATCATGAAAATATTAAATTTATATAGATTATTATGAAAATTTATTCATTTTTTTTAAAATACCAATAATTAATATTGATTTTAGAAAAGCCATATTTTATTGTCTTCATCTGGCGTGACCACAATTAAGATTGTTTTTTCAACAAAAAAATATAACGAAAAAACTGCAAGAGGGGCGCTTCACTTACACCTTGAAAGATCCCTCAAAAAGAGTCCATGCGTGATTTTTATGCTTTGTATCGGGAATGGTGGAGTTTCCTTGCCATCTTTATATTATTAAGTATCTCTTAACCGCACATTTTGGAGGAGGGTCATGAAAATCGAGATAACTGTTCTTGGTCTATTAATGGAAGAGAACCTGTATGGATATGAGATAAAGAAAAAGATCGAAGAACGACTTGAAGATTATGTGGACATTAAATTCGGCTCGATTTATTATGCAATAAAAAAAGCCGTGGACAACGGGTGGGTTAAGCGTGTCGGAATCGAAAAGGATAGTGGAAATCCCGAGCGATACATTTACGAGATTATGCCTAATGGAAAGAAGCATTATAAAAAGCTTTTAAAGCAGTATTATGATAAATCTCTGATACATTTTGATATTGATATCGTGCTTATGTTTTTGAATTATCTTACGGAAGATCAGAAAAGACAGTTTGTCGAGCAAAGGCTCGCGATTATTAAAGATAAATTGGATGCGTTAAAAAACAAGATTGAAAAGGAGAAAGGAAGCAACGATGAGAAGTCTTATTTCCCGATTTTTAGCTATCTTGAACATCATCTGAAGGCCGAGATGAACTGGCTTAAATCTTTAACATGGTAGAATGAACGCGTTAAAACGTTTCAATTAATTTTTGAAGAAAATCCGCATCTTTTCCTTGGGCTATGTCCTCAGTTTTTTGCTTCAATCTGTTCAAATCTTTGAAGGTTTTCTCCGAGTACAATATTTCTCTTTTACCGGGCATAGTTTTGTTGATATCTTGTTCAATTATGGCCCTGTTTATATGATCGATTTTTAAAATATTATAATAATGCCTTTTCGCAAGCGTTTGGGCAACGTTCGGTAAGAAATCAGCTTGTTTCAGAACGGCATCCTCTAAATCTTCTTTAAATAATCGGGACATAATCACCCTGTTTTTCGCCTGCAGTGTTGCACTCCTTGTTTCTCCGAGAAGGAGGGCCATTTCTCCAATCACCGTACCCGGTTCTTCAATGGTAGCGACCTTGTTTCCCTGAATTATCACATCCAGTGAACCGCTTTTGAGTATGAACATTTCATTTCCGGTGCTGTTTTCCTCACAGATTAACGCTCCTTTGGGGTATTCTACGTCCTTGTCTGAAAGGCTGGCGGTCGGCACTATCCGTACAGATTCAGATGATTTATAGTAAGCCTCACCTCTTTTGTATGTGAGCGAATCAGAAAATTCCTGAATCAGGCTCTTAAGCCATGGATATTTTCTCTTGTCGTATTCTTCCTGAAGCCTGGATATGATACTATAGTACTCGATTGAGAATTTTTTTGTTTTATTCTCATCGTCTTTCAGGACAGAGAGATTTTTCTGTATGATTTCGTTTGTCAGCATGATCTGCTTGGCGATGATCGTCAATACGTTTAATCCGAAAGAAAACGATCCCAGACTTTTCAAAAAATTATCAATGGCGATTTTTTTTATCATGCTTCCCGGATCTGCGATGGCCGTTTCGATCCTCGTGGTTTTAATACCGCAGAGTTTGTTTAGTATAATTTCCGTAGAGCCGAAGATCAGGTTCCTTCCGCGAATTGCATATTTATCCACATTTGACGGGTATAAAAAAATCGCTCCTTCGGTGAGAAAAAAGGCGGCATCAGCCTCTGAGGACGCAGCGTACAATTTAATATAATTTTCGCTCATTTGTCATGTATGATAATAAGCAGTCACCTATGCCAATAATTCCTTGATCGTATCCAGTAGATTATTTTTTTCAAAGGGTTTTATAATATATGCAGATGCCTTGATTGAATTTTCGTTCATTTTTATGGTTTTTTCATTGAGTGCGGATATAATTATAATTTTGGCCTTTGGATCGAATTTATTTATGGCTTTTATCGCTTCTATGCCGTCCAATCCCCCCATGGTGATATCCATGGTGACAAAATCAGGCTTGAGCTCTATATATTTTGCGATACCGTCTGAACCGTTGTCTGCTTCATCAACAATAGTAAATCCTCCGCTTACGAGGGTTTCCTTAATAATTTTTCTCATAAACTTTGAATCATCAATAATCAAGACCCTGGGCATACATGTCACCTGTGAAAAGAATGATTGAAAATACTGAGCAATATTACTTCATAATACCGGGTTAGCAATTACTTTTATTTTTTTCTGGCTTGATTTAACAAATAAAAATCATTTTTAATGAGTTGTGCGACTGAGTGCTTTTACCATAAAAAACACCGGTATGTAATCCGGTGTTTGAATGGTACTGCAATGTTGGTTCAAAGCTATTTCAGCAATTCCAATACGGTCTGGGATTTTGCGTTTGCATGGGCGAGCATTGATGTGGCCGCCTGCGTTAAAATTTGATACCTGATGAACGAAGACATTTGCTCCGCCATATCGGCGTCCCGAATCCTGCTCTCAGATGCCTGGGTATTCTCATATGCATTCATGAGACCCTTGGCGGCATGTTCGAGCCTGTTGTAGTATGCGCCGAGGTCGGCACGCTGTTTTGATACGATCCTCAAGGCCTCATCGCACAGGCCGATGACCGAATTCGCCTTACCCGGTGTTGATATGGAGATAAAAGTCAATACCGTAGGGTTCCTTAGGCCCAAAGCCGCTGATGTCATGGTTTCAATGAACACGCGTTCCCTCTGATGCATGTTCGGCCCCATATGAAACCACATCGAAGCGGTTGGATGGAGCCGTGCGAACGCACCGGTCAGCAGCTTCATCTTGTTGAACTCCGCCTGGGAAGAGATCCGGTCCACCTCATCAACAAGTTCGGACACCTCAACCTGGATCAATTGCCGGTCTTCGTTGCTGTAGATGCCGTTTGCCGACTGCACACCCAGGACCCTGATGCGCTGGATAATTGCATGGACTTCCTCCAGATATCCCTCGGCAGTTTGTATGAAGGACATGCCGTCCTCGGTATTCCGCTCAGCCTGCCTGAGTCCCTGAATTTGTGAACGCATCTTTTCGGATACGGCCAGGCCTGAAGCGTCATCTCCTGCTTTGTTTATTCTCAACCCGGATGATAATTTTTCAATTTCCTTGGTGAGGCTCCAATCATGAAATTTAAGCACCCGGTTAGCAAAAATGGCAGCGATGTTGTGGTTGATAATCATATTTTTCCTCCTTGAAAATTTTTACTATCATCCTTGATAGTAAGGTTAAATTTCTGTCACTATTTATCACGTACGATAACATATATTCTTAATAATACAATGTTACTCAAATTATAAAAGCCTTTTAAAATTGCTTGGTTAATATAAGGTAACAATGTGTCTAATCGGTCATTTTAGCAACATGTTGAATAGTTATAAATTTTTTATTTTCAGTCTGATATTCGTCAAATATTAATATTTGTCTAAATCAGATTAGCAACATTTTAAGCAATTTATTTTAAAATATGATCAAAAATCTTATATTTTTAAATAATTTCTATTAAATTTGTTTTTTTAATTTAAAATATTCATCACTTCATTCTTGGTAAGAATAATATCTAGAATCAATGAGCAGAAATTCCTTTAAATTTTTTTGTAAAAAATATTATGATCAACTTACCTGTTCCCAGGCAAAGCCAATATTTAAGGGATATCATCGATTTTCTATCAGATGTGGAATAAACTTGAAAATTTTTTTATTCTTGTAATTAAAAATATCTGCTTAGATGTTGCTTAAAAAAGATGAGGAAGCCATGGCGCGATATCCAGGCAAAAAAACCAGATTTTCCAAGGGCGGCATTACGCGAGCTAGAAACCACGATGCACGAGAGAATCGGGACGTAAATGCAGCGAAAAAGCTTCAGGCCGTCCTGCGAGTGCTGTCTGTACCGCTGCGGGAGATGTTCAGAAAGGATCAAAATCATCACGGAACTTTTGCATTCGATAAAAGAAGCGAGATGAAATTTTCGATATCAAACAACAGGCACCGCGGCCTCGGCAAATATTCAGCTGATGATATCATCGACAGGGCAATAGAGACAGTCGGCTCGCTTTTTCAAAAAATAAGAAAATCAAGGGCTGCCATATTCGGCATATTGGCCGGCATCATGATGGCGTTTATGATACTCATCATATTTGATTTCATCAAAGTACAGTCCCTGGCAAATTTCCACCCAAACATCACTACAAAAATTTACGATAAAAATGGTGTCCTTATATCAGAGCTTTTCGTGCAGAAAAGGGAAATAGTGCCCTTCAAAAAGATACCTCGTGATTTGATCAACGCATTTATCGCCATCGAGGACAATGAATTTTATGACCATTGGGGGATAAACCCCAAGGGGATAGTACGCGCTTTTTTTATTAACCTGTTCTCCGGCCGGATCAGGCAGGGTGGGAGCACCATTACTCAGCAGCTCGCCAAGATACTGTTGACCTCCGGCGAGAGAAGCATTTTCCGCAAGATAGAGGAGGCCTTTATCGCGGTCTTGATGGAGGCCACCTATTCCAAGGACAAAATATTGAGCTTGTATCTGAATCAGATATACCTTGGTCACGGGACATACGGCGTTGAATCAGCGGCCCGTTATTATTTCAACAAGCACGTATGGGAGCTCAACCTCGCTGAAAGCTCCCTGCTGGCCTCCCTTCCCTCCGCGCCGAACCAGTATTCGCCCATCCGTCATACCAAGCGATCCATGCAGCATCACAAGGTGGTTCTGGCTAAAATGGTTGAAATGGGATTCGTGACCGTCGAGCAGGCGGAGCAGGCGTATCTGGATTTCTGGAATTATTACAAGGACTATGTAAATGAACTTTCACCGACCATGAACACGATGAGCTCGCGCACTAACAAGGCCCCATGGGTTACAGAGTATGTACGCAGGGAGCTGGTGAAGAAATACGGCAATGAGATGGTTTACGAAAAAGGGCTGCTTGTGTACACCACCATTGATCTGAAAAAGCAGCTGTCTGCCCAGGAGGTTCTAAAGGAGAATCTTGAAAAACAGACGGAAATTTCCGGTAATCTTTCATTTAAAAACGTCGATTACATCGTAGACAAGTGCGCCGATACCGTTCAGCTATTTTCAACCCTTTTCGGCATGCCCTCATTTACAAAAAAGGGCTCACGCAGGAAGGAAAGGATCAATGATTATTTTCGCAATGAGTTAGCTGAGGAGCTTGACGGACTGAATTCACTGGTCGGAATCGACAGCCTCAGCAAGTTTCTCGATCAATACAAAACATCGTTCAAGTATGATCCGAATTTTCAGAAGGTGGAGGGATGCCTCGTCTCCATAGATCAAAGGACCGGTTACATCGAGGCCATGGTCGGGGGAAGCGAATTCACCAGCATCAACCAGCTCAACAGGGTAAAGCAGGCGAGGCGTCAGCCCGGTTCGGCCATCAAGCCGCTCATCTACGCCGCCGCTATCGAGAGCGGCAAATTTACCGCTGCCACCACAGTGCTTGATTCGCCCGTGGTGTTTCTCGACAGCGAGGGCGGCGACTGGATCCCGGAAAATTATGAAGGGGATTATTCCGGCTTCGTCAGGCTCCGCAAGGCGCTCGCCCTCTCGATAAATGTGGTCTCCATCAGGATCGCGGAAAAGCTGGGCATCGGCTATGTGACAAGGGAGCTGGCGAAGCTTCTTAAGTTCGGCGATTCAGAGGCACGCGGGCGCATTGCACGGAATTTTTCCATTGCACTCGGCTCAACTGAAGTGAGCCCTCTTGAACTCGCAACCGCCTACGCGATTATCGCAAACGGCGGCAGGGATGTGATCCCCTTCCTCATCCGATCCGTTAAAGACCGGCAGGGGCATGAGCTTGAAAACAAAGAGGAGGAGGTGCGGAAGAGATTGTCCGAAGAGGAGGAGAAAGGAACCACCCAGATCATAAAACCTGAGACCTCCCAGGTTATGATCAGCATGCTCCAGAGCGTGATCACCTCCGGTACGGGTAGCGCGGCTTCGCCGGGCAGACCGGCGGGAGGAAAGACCGGCACCACTAATAACTGGAAGGACGCATGGTTCGTTGGATTCACTCCCCAGCTGACCACCGGCATCTGGATTGGATATGACAAGTTGGGCCTGTCCCTGGGGATAGGCCAGGCCGGAGGCGCCGTCGCCGCCCCGATCTGGGGGGAATATATGCGGGAGGCGCTGAAGGACGAGCCGGTCATGGACTTCCCCCATTATGCCGGCCTGGTTTCCCAGAAGGTCTGCGCGAAATCCGGTCTTCTGCCTTCTTCAAACTGCCGGGAGACTTTGGAGGAGTATTTTGTGCCGGGTACCGTTCCTGAAAAGACGTGCGATGTATGCACCGGTGACTCGTGGGTCGATTTTGCGAAAAAGTCACCCAGGCAGAATATATTCAAGGAACAGACGAAGACCATCAAAAAACAGATGAGAAAAAAGAAAAAAGAGTCGATTATCGACCACATAGACGATGACCTTCTTGAGTAAAATCAAAGAGTTCGCTTAAAAACCATAATGGAGGATTTGCCATGTCAGAAGCCGTAAGTCTTCCCCTTAACGAGCGGAAGGGGGACTGGTTCTTTATCATTTTTTTTTCCTGCTTTTTTTTCACCTCATTCGCCGCTGACCTGGTCAATGCAGTATCCACGCCGTCTCCCGACAGCGGCTATTTCTGGGCCCGTGCGGTCTATTATCTCTACGCAGTGCACAATGATCCGCTGCTGATCGCGAATCCCATCTATCTCAGGACGATGACCTTTATTTCCGCGTTCGTATTCGGCCCCTTCTATCTGGTGCTCGTGTATTCATTCGTCAAGGGGAAAAACTGGATACGACCTTTTGCGCTCCTGTATGCGGGTATGATCGTTGAGAGCATGATTGTGATAATTGTGGCCGAGTTTGCGGGTGACGCCCATCTGTTCGCCCAGATGTGCCAAGCGGGGGTAAAGTCCACCCAGGAGCTTGCAAAGTCCGGACTGAACCAGGACCTGACCGTTCAGAATCCGGTGAAGTTCCTGGCTTATAATCTACCATACAAAATTGTTCCGATTCTTCTGGCGGTCCGTATGCGCGGGGGGAATCCCTTTTCACGTAAGTTTTGATGTCATTTTTCCCTTGACGTTTCCGTTGAGCCGGCAACCAATATGGGCATGATGGCGCGGGTTTTCATTTTCATATCCTTAGTCTTCATTCCCTTTTCCGCATCTGCCCTTCATCATGCATGTGACAATCCATTTGTTGTGCCGGAGCGGGGGTCGGCGAGTTACAGCAGCGGCCCCTTCGGCCAGACCATTAATCCGGTTTTTGCTGATCTTCAAAGCACCCCCCTGCTCGCCTATCAATATATGTTTTATGACGGGAGGAAGAGCGGCAGTCACTTCGCCCAGGCGGGATTATTCGGCTTTACGTTTCTCTATGCATGGTTTCAGGACATATACCGGGATCGCGAGGACCGGCTCGATCATGCGGGGGCAAGCTATTTTAAGTTCACCAAGGGCATTTTCAT
This sequence comes from uncultured Leptospirales bacterium, assembly GCA_964529965.1. GTDB lineage: Bacteria > Spirochaetota > UBA4802 > UBA4802 > UBA5550 > RBG-16-49-21. Next base: position 18,001 of record CAZHAD010000018.1, read on the forward strand.
AAAAAATATTTTCGGCCTTGGTGCAAGCTACTCGTTCAGCAGATCGGATAACAGGCTCTGTAAGGGGTACCGGGGCCTTGACGTCAGCATGCTGGTAACGCCCTGGAGATATATATCGGTCGGTTTTGTCTTGAAAGACGCCTGGGCGGAGATCAACGGCAACAGGCTCAAATGGCGCGAGGTCTACTCCCTGTCGATACGGCCCTATACCGAGCGCGTTACGCTTTCCCTTGACGTTATACGCAAACGGGGTGAAAAGGCCTCCCGTCTCGATTACAGAGGAACGGTGGACGTGATGCTCTGGTACGATATATCGCTTTTCGCTTCGCTCGATAAGCATCTCAATCTTTTCTTCGGCATCGCTTTTCCGCTGCAATTCCATGCTTTCCCCGTAACCGGGATCGATTTCCATTATTATCGTGCCGGCAATATACAATCCGCTCATTACCAGAATGTGTTCGGATTGAGCGTGCCCGTATTCAAGGACAAATCTGCCCTCAGTATTCCGGGCGGCTCGAATTATTTGATGGTCACCATTGACGGTTCAATAGATGAGATAGACAAGAGAAGCTTTTTCGGGTGCGAGCCGGTCGTGTTCTATGACATACTCAGGTGCGTAAGCAGTGCGGCCAGCGACCCCGGCATTGACGGGATTATTCTCAAAATAAACAAGGCAGGCATCGGGTTCGCACAGGTCCAGGAGCTCCGCAGGGAGCTTAAGAAGGCGAGGTCGGCGGGCAAAAAGGTGTATACAATCATGCGGACGCCGGGCAACAAGGAGTATTATCTCGCGTCAGCGGCAGACAAGATATATTTCACGCCCGACAGCACCTTTTATTTTACCGGCCTGATGGCTCAGGTCTATTTCTTCAAGGGCCTCATGGAGAAGATAGGGGTGCAGCTTGAGTCGGTGAAGCACGGTGCGTATAAATCCTTCAATGAATCCTTCACCAGGAAGCACATGTCTGACGCCTCCAGAAAGAATGTGACGTCCGTTCTCAAGGATTTAAACGGGCAATATATCAACGACATCATGGCGGACAGGCGAATAACCCGAAGTGACATCGATGCATTGTTCAGCAAGGGCCAGCTCCTTCCGGAAGATGCGGTAAAGGATCGCTTTGTCGACATGATAGGCTATCCAGACGAGGCCATGGACGACATTTCCAGCCGCGGTGTGACGCTCATAAGCGTTTCGAGCTATATGAAGGAAAGGGTGAAGGACTTTTCCTGGGGTTTGGTCCCGAGGATCGCCATTGTCTACATTGACGGCAGCATCGTGAGCGGAACATCATTCAAAACCGGCCTGTTCCGATCCATCGGAGATGCCAAGTATGCGAGAATGCTCGAGAGGGCCTTCAGCGACCCGTCTATTGCGGCTCTGGTGATCCGCGTCAATTCGGGCGGCGGATCGGCGCTCGCGTCAGATTACATGTGGAATTCTCTCGTGAAGATGAAGAAAAAATACGGTAAACCGGTAGTTTTTTCCTTCGGCAACGTGGCCGCTTCCGGCGGGTACTACGTGGCCTGCACCGGGGATACGATTTTCAGCGACAGGGGGACCATCACCGGTTCCATCGGCGTGGTCTACGGGAAAATAACGTTACAGGATCTGTATCGCAAGCTCGGCATCAATAAGGATGTGGTGAAGATGAGCCAATTTGCCGATATTTTCTCGGAATCCCGCACGCTGACCAAGCAGGAGAAAAAGCTGCTTCAGGAGGCGGTCGATTTTTCCTATAACCGCTTCACGGGCAGGGTCGTCGAAGGCAGAAAGATAAAAGCCGCAGACATATCCAGTCTCGCGGAGGGAAGGGTATTCACCGGCCTCCAGGCTCTTGACAGGCGTCTGGTCGATGAGATCGGAAGCCTTGTAACCGCGGTTGAATATGCGAAAAAGCTCGCACGCGTTCAAAGGAATATTGAGATTGCGAAATTCCCGGACGACCGCGGCCCGCTTCTCGACCTGTTCAACATTCCCCTGATAAAGCTCCTGTCGGATCTTATTGGAAGCATGCTCGGGAGCGTCCAGCCCGCCCTGCTGCAGGATGAGGGTGCGTTGTACTTGTTCCCATATCGGATCGAGATACAATAGAATCCTCGCGTTTTTTATTGCAGCGCTCGAAATTTCGAGCGCAAAACCTTATGCAACAAAAAACCCCGCAGCTTGCTGCAGAGTTTTTTATTTTGTTGACAAATTATTGTTGCCATATATTATTTTCGTGATAAAATTTTAACCCCTCAGGTAAAAAACAATGAATCTTCTTCTGATAAACAGCACTAAATCCTTTCACGGCGCCGTCCTGAGCGCCCTGAAAAAATACAAGGCGAACGTAATAACATCGGAAGGGCTCGGCGATGTAATGGTGGAAATTCAGAAGTTCAATATTAATATCGCACTGGTCAACTGGTCTACGGGTGACATAAACATTGAGGAATTGTGCAAAAAGATCAGGAAGTTCAAGCATACGCGCTATATTTACATATTGGTGGTCGTTTCAAGGGAGCGGGAGGAGTATATAACGGGATTCCTGGAGGCGGGAGCCAACGATTTCGTTTTTAAGCCCTTTGGCAAGGATGAGCTCATTTCAAGGATAAGAATCGCTGAAAAGATAATCAAACTTGAAGAGGATATGATCAGAAACAAGAAACGGATAATGAAGCTGGTGAAGGAAGACCCAATCACCGGCCTGTACAACAGGCGCTCCCTTCTGGATGAAGTCCTAAAAGAGATGGGAAGGGCCTCACGGGATATGAAGTTCATATCGGCGATGATGATCGAAATCAACTATTATAATGAGCTTGCCAGCCGATACGGGCTTCCGGTTATGGACGAGCTGATACATGAGAGCAGCAGGAGGCTCAAAAATTCATGCAGGCCCTATGATAAATTGGGTAGATACACGGTCTCCGATTTTCTGCTGTTTCTTCCTGATTCCGGAAAACTCAATGCAGAGAATGTCGCCAAGCGCATTATTGCAGCAATGGTCAAAAAGCCCTTTTATATCAAAGGAAACAAGATAGATCTTGTACTGGGCATCGGCATATCCGAGTTAGACCCGAAAGAGATATCAAAAAATAACACGATTGACAGCAATCTTCTGAACGATCTGGTCCTGGATGGGCTTATTAAGAAGGCGGATACCGCCGTGAAGGAGGCGCTGAAGCTCGGTGATAACAGGATTCAGGTTTTTGCGAACTGACAAAAGCAGGATGTAACACTCCGGCGGGCTTATCAACACCGCACATTAACCCTCATTTTTTCAATACGAATTGATGAATCATCAGCCGATTGGCAATAAAATACCCCAGCAGCAAACTGCGGGGGCGGAAGCGCAGTGATAAAAAAAGGCGGGGTCTGCACCCCGCCTTTGGCCAAAACTTATTTCTTTTTGGTCGTTTTTTTTGCAGATTTTTTACCTGCTTTTTTCGAGCCTTTTTTTGAACTTTTTTTTGTTGCCACGATTTTTTTTACTCCTTTTTTTAGTTTTTTTTGGCTGCTTTTTTTAGCGCCCTTTTTCAGGGGAGCCCTTGCATGAAATTTTTTTTTATATTCTTTTTTTTCTATTGTTGTTATCGGTTTATTACGTGCCCTTCTTTTAGCAGGTTTTATCTTTTTTTTACTTTCTAACGTTCTTGCAATCCACTGTGCGATGCTCTGAAGAATTTTTTTATTATCAAGCTCGTTCATCGTCTCATGGTAAAGCCCTTCGTACAGAAAAAGCTTCTTGTCCGGAGACGATGAGTTATTATAAATTTTTTCACTTCCGCGGTAATCAACGATTGCGTCTTGCTTTCCGTGAAAGACCAGAAGCGGTAATGTGAGCTCATGTGCGCGGTTCAGGCATTCTTTCCCGGTCGTTACAAATTCCGTGAACCACCTAGCCGATACAAGGCCGTGCACCAGATGGTCGTTTTCGTATGCATCAACCACGTCCGGGTCATGAGAAAGCTGTTTCGGATCAAGCCCGGTGGCCATGGAAATTTTCGGAAGGTATTTGGAGAAATACACGCCGATTCTTCTTTTCCACGCAGGGACATCCACCGATGGGATCAAGGCCGGAGAGGAGAGTACGAGGCCCCTGATGTCATCGGGATAGGTGAGTGCATATTTGCAGGCAATGATGCCGCCCATGCTGTGGCCGAGGAGAAGAATGGGTGGATTTTCGTTTTCTTCCTGTATTATATTGATGAAGAGCTTTAAATCGCTTACGTAATCCATGAATGAGTCGGCATGTCCTCGTTTCCCTCCGGACCTCCCGTGCCCCCTGAGGTCAAGGGCATACACGGAAATGTTCTTTTTTTGGAGTTCGCTGATGATATTGCCGTATCGCCCCGAATGCTCTCCCACGCCATGAGCGATGACGAGGATGCCTTTTGCCTTATCGAGGCACCAATGATGGAAAAAAATTTCCGTTCCACCTTTTCCAATGAACGTACCGGTGTTATGCGAGTACGCTCGCATCAATATCTCCTTGAATAATTTTCAACATGTGAGCATTATATGAGATCATTTTTTAGCTGTCTATAAAAAAATTGTTTTTCACGTTGATCATGCCTTCAAAAAAATAATTTTTCAGTCGAATTTTTTCAAGCGTGTCGTCTCATCGTTATTCTTTTTCAAGATATGAACCGTTGCTTTTTTTAATTTGATTCATCACTGCTCGCGTTTGTGCGATGCGGGACGCGTGATCTTTTCTTCTGCCTGTATGAACGATTATATTACAGAACCGCAATCGGACCATGCGCCCTTCCTTCAATGAATTGCTGTACATATTCATTCTCGGTTGATTTAAATTCATCCGGCGGGCCGGAAAAAATTATTTTTCCCTGGTGGATCATCGCGATCCTGTCCGCAAGCCTGAGGGCTGATTTTATATCATGGGTAACGACGATTGACGTGATGGCGAAGGAATCCCTCATTTTTTTTATGAGGCGGTCGACCGCACCCCCGGTAATCGCATCAACCCCGGTCGTGGGTTCGTCGTAGAGCATTATCTCCGGCTTGAGTGCGATGGATCGGGCCAATCCGACGCGCTTCTGCATGCCTCCGGAAATTTCCGAAGGGGATTTATATTCAATATCCCTGAGTCCCACATTCTCGAGGGTCTCCGGAACGATATTTTTAATCTGGTCCTCGGAAATTTTTTTTCTCCTCAGTCCGAATGCGATATTGTCATAGATGTTGAGAGAGTCAAACAACGCCCCCCCCTGGAAGAGAACTCCATATTTCGACAGTATCCTCCGCCTCGTCTTGTCGTTCGCGCCGGTGAATTCCTCGCCGTCCACGAATATTCTACCGCTGTCCGGCGTGAGTATCCCGATGAGGTTTTTCAAAATAACTGATTTCCCCGCTCCGCTTATGCCGATGATGCAGACTATTTCGCTTTCGTACACCGTAAGGTCAAGTCCGTCAAGGACCACTCTGGGGCCAAACGACTTGTGAAGATCCTGTATTATTATTTTTTCTTTCATCATTATCAGCATCGATAATATAATAGCACATATTGTATTTTATGTCAACCAGTTTATGGATTATGTCGCTTAATTTTCATTTCGCTTTACCCGATAATATTTTCTTGCATTTTTATCGGGTCGTATCGCTTATCATCATGAAGGGATCCGATGTCATGATACTCCTTCAAGAACCCCGATTGAGTTATTTCATCTCCTGCCCGTACGTTCAAGAGGAGGAATGCAGATTCGAATATTTCTACGCCAATAATCTTGACTGCACGGACCTTGACGAGCTCCTCAAGCTCGGATGGAGAAAGTTCGGAGAATATTACTTCCGCCCCTGTTGCGGGAATTGCCGCCGCTGTCTCCCTCTGAGAATCCTGACTCGGGAGTTTAAACCCACCAAAACTCAGAGAAGGGTCACGAGGAAGTGCGCCGGAATCGAGGTGAGGTTCGGCGCGCTTGATTACAGGGATGAGATATTTGATATTTATCTCGAACACTCCAGGAGCAGGTTCGGATTGGACGGATCTTTGGATGAATTTTACGCGACCTTTTATACAAAATCATGCCCGACCATGCAGTCTGAGTATTATATGAACGGCACATTGATTGCGGTCGGATTTATCGACATTGCAACAGAATCCTTGAGTTCGGTGTATTTTGCTTACCGTCCATCGTATGACCAATATCGCCTGGGGACCTTCAGTGTTCTCAAGGAGGTCGAATATGCTGCGGCCGAAGGCCTGAAATATTATTATCTCGGATATTATATCAAGGAAAACCCCCGCATGGCATATAAGAGCCATTTCCACCCTTATGAATATTTCGATTGGCATGGGACGAAGTGGATCAGGGAGGGGGGGGAGAATCGGAGCGGATTTTCAGACGTACAATAAATTCGGTGAAAATAGTGTACAAAAAGATGTTTTCTATGTATTATTAATTATAGTACCTGCATGTTTGGAGGATGGGTATGCCAGATAATTCAGGTGCTGATTTTCAGTTGGATGAAGACCTTGGCCTGAAGACGGAGAAGAAGCTCGATGAACCGAAAATGTATCGCGTTTTTCTCCATAATGACCATTACACCACCATGGATTTCGTGGTGGAGGTGCTTATAAAGATTTTTCATATGCCCGCGCTCAAGGCCACGCAGGTCATGCTCGATGTACATAAAAAGGGAATAGGAGTATGCGGGGTGTACACCTATGATATCGCCGTCACGAAGGTCAATCAGGTCCACCAGATGGCACGGGCGAGGATGTACCCGCTTAAATGTTCATATGAGGAAGCATAATGGAAATTAATCATGAGTTGAATAATATACTGATGGCGGCGTTTGAGGAAGCCAAACGCCGCCGGCATGAATATCTCACCCCGGAGCATGTCCTGTACGCCTCGCTCTACAATGACGTGGGGAGGGACATCATTGAGGGGAGCGGAGGGGACGTGAAGAGCCTGATCGGGCGGATTGAGGATTTTTTCGACAAGCATATCGCCACGGTTGAAAGCGACGAGCCGGTCCAATCGGTGGGATTCAAAAGCGTGCTTGAGCGCGCGATCTGGCATACCACATCCGCGCAAAAAGACGAGCTTGAGGTAAGCGACGTGCTGGTTTCCATATTTGACGAGGCCGAGTCGTTTGCCGCGTATTTTTTACAGGAGGAGGGGATCACCCGCTACAGCCTCTTGAATTACATATCGCACGGCGTCCCCCAATATCCCCGTGAAATGGACTTTGAATCGGAAGCTGCCGAGGAGCAGGAGACAGAACGTGAGACAAAAACCAAGAAATCTCCGGGGAAAAAGGCGGTCGAGGCGTTTACCACCGATCTTACCGCCAAGGCGAAGGCGGGTGAGCTTGATCCCCTTATCGGAAGAGAGGATATCATCGAGCGGACGATCCAGGTGCTCTGCCGCAGGATCAAGAACAATCCGATACACGTCGGAGATCCGGGTGTGGGCAAGACCGCGATCACCGAAGGCCTCGCCCAGTTCATTGCTCGGGGAGAGGTGCCCAGGCCGATTCAGGGCGCGCGGATATTTTCCCTCGACATGGGCTCTCTCATCGCCGGCACCCGCTTCCGGGGGGACTTTGAGGAGAGGATGAAACGGGTCATCTCCGAGCTTCAGAACATGGAGAACGTGATCCTGTTTATCGACGAGATACACACGGTCGTGGGGGCAGGGGCCGTGTCCGGGGGCTCGATGGACGCTTCAAATATGCTCAAGCCCCTTCTCTCATCGGGCAAGGTCAAGTGCATCGGCTCTACCACGTATGAAGAGTATAAGAAGTATTTCGACAAGGACCGTGCCCTCTCGCGCCGGTTCCAGAAAATCGAGATACCTGAAACGACCATCGAGGAGACCCACAAGATACTTCTCGGGCTGAAAGACCGTTACGAGGAATACCACGATGTACACTATACGGACGAGGCGCTTCGCGTGGCGGTGGAGCTGTCTTCGAAATACATCAACGACCGCTACCTTCCGGACAAGGCGATCGACGTCATCGACGAGGCGGGCGCGTACTCCCGCATGACCAGGGTGGAGGGCGAGGATGCCATCGCAATCACCGTGAATAACATCGAGAAGATCGTGGCCAAAATTGCGAAGATACCGGAAAAGAGCGTGACCTCTTCCGAAATGAGCAGGCTCAGGGACATCGAGATCGAGCTCAAAAAGCAGATTTTCGGCCAGGACTCGGCGATCGCGCACGTGTGTGAAGCGATCAAGCGGAACCGGGCCGGATTCGGCAACCCGGACCGGCCGATCGCCTCGTTTCTTTTCGTGGGGCCGACCGGGGTGGGCAAGACCGAGCTCGCCCGCCAGCTTGCGGCCACTCTCGGTGTGAAGCTCCATCGATTCGACATGAGCGAATACCAGGAAAAGCACACGGTCGCGAGGCTCATAGGCGCGCCTCCCGGCTATATCGGTTACGAGGAGGGAGGTCTGTTGACCGAGGGTATCAGGAAGTCGCCTTATGCCGTGCTTCTGCTCGATGAGATCGAAAAGGCCCACCAGGACATATACAACACCCTTCTTCAGGTGATGGACTACGCGACCCTGACGGACAATACGGGTAAAAAGGCCGATTTCCGCAACGTCATCATCATCATGACCTCCAACGCGGGAGCCCGGGAGATCGGAAAGGCGCAGATGGGCTTTGAAGAGCGGAAGGTCACCGAGACCGCCATAAAGGACGCGGTCGACCGGATTTTCTCCCCTGAGTTCCGCAACCGGCTCGACGCGGTAGTCAAGTTCAACGACCTCGATGAGGAGATTATCGTCCAGATAGTAAAGAAATCGGTAAACCTGTTCAGACAGCAGTTGGCGGAAAAGCGTGTCGAACTTGAGGTGACCGAGGAGTGCTACCGCTGGCTCGGAAGAAAGGGGTATTCCCCAAAATTCGGCGCGAGGGAGATCGACCGCCTGGTCCAGGACAAGATCAAGAGGTTTTTCGTTGACGAGGTGCTCTTCGGCAGGCTTGCGGGAGGGGGCAGCGCCCATGCGGACGTCGAAAACGA
>CAZHAD010000018.1:27087-42291 GCA_964529965.1 uncultured Leptospirales bacterium
CCCGGCGGCAGATACTCCTCGTGTATATTCGACATTGCGGCAAAGATATTCCTGCGGGCCTTACGGTTCATCCTGACGAGCTCGGACACGATGCGTTTCATGTCCGCCCTTCTTGTGGTCTGGCCGTACGGGCATTGCGTCTGCAGGGCCGGGAAGCGGCTCAGGCGCGCGTACCGGTCGATCTCCCTTTCGGTGAGCAGGATGAGGGGGCGTATGATATCGAACTCGCCTTCGAACATTGAAAGCCTGGGGGGGGTTGAACTGATAGAGCCGTTGAAGGCCATATTCAGGAAAAGGGTCTCAATGGCATCGTCCATATGATGTCCGAGGGCAAGCCTGGTGCAGCCGAGATTTCCCGCCATGCGGAACAGCTCCTTGCGCCTGTGCCACGCGCACACGAAACACACGGTTTTTTTAGGGTCGCGGCTCAGGTCCGCTTCTATGGTGTGGTGGTGAAATTCAACGTCGAGCTCCCGGCACAGGTTTTCATAAAACGCTCGGTCGACTACGGGCGTTATATTTTTGACGTTGACGTGCAGGGCGAAGAGTTCGTAATGGATGGGGATCCTCTTTCTGCGGAGAGCAAGGGTCTCCAATAGAACGATGGAATCCTTGCCGCCCGAGACCCCTACCGCAACCCGCTCGCCTGCCGATATCATCTCGTAATGGTTTATTGCGCGGCCGACTGCTTTCTGGACCCTTAAAAAATATTTTGAGTTGCTACCGTCGGACATCTCGGAATCTATTCCTCGGGTTCGTCAGCGGCGTTCTTCGCAACGCGCCGGTGAGCATCATATTCCCCGAGTATTTTGTAGATTTCCCAAAATGAATAAAAGAGCGTCAGAAGAAGGGGACCGATGAAAACCCCGTGAAGATTAAAGGCCTGCAGGCTTCCAATAATAAGGAAGAAAAAGATCATCGGGTGGAAATTGAGCCGTTTGCCGAAAATTTTTGGTTTTACGATATTTTCCAGCAGTAGATAGAAGCCCAGGCACCAGATTCCGAGAAACAGGGCCAGGAAATACGACTCCTCGAATATCAGATACAGCACGGCGGGAACCCAGACCAGGCTGGTTCCTATGATCGGGATCAGGGACATGATCGCGGCTATGCTGCCTCCGACGACCGCAGCGGGAATCCCTGCGATGTAAAATCCGATGCCGACCATGAATCCCTGAATCAGCATGATCACAAGATTCCCGGTGAGCAGCACTTTGATTACTTCTTTCAAGCGGTTGACGACGCTTTTTTCCAGGTCAACGGGGAAGGGGAGGGTCTTGTAAAATACGGATTCAAGCCGATCTCCATCCTTGAACAAAAAAAATATCATGAGGAGCAGAAAGAAAAAATTAATGATGAATCTGAAGGGGTATTCGATCACTGCCCGGGAGCTTGACAGGACTCTTCCGGATAAATTCTGGACGATATCGGTCACCCGCCTTGCCATATCGGAAGAATTTATATTCAGATATGCGGCAAGCTTCTGCACGTAATAGCTGTGGTAAACCTGTTCGATGATCCCTCCTTTTATCTCGTTTTGCACGATTTTATACAGCTGATACACCTGATCGACAATCGCCATGGTGAGGAAAAAAAGGGGGACGAGAATAAGCACGATCAGAATGAATATCATGAGACCCGCGCTCGTGCCGCGGTGTTTGACGTATCGCACGATAAAATCATACACCGGCCGCAAGGCCATGTAAATGATCACCGAATATAAAAAAGGCCAGAAAAAATAGCGGAATACGAAAAAAAGGGTTCCAATGATCAAACCGAAAAAAATGAAAAAGAGAATGCGCAATGTTCTATTGTGCTGCAATTCAAAATATGAGTCTTTGTTAACCATAATTTCAATCGCGAATACCGGAACCATCGTTCCCGGTGATATGTCTCATAAAATACGATGAGCCCGTCTGATAATACTCCAATCCCCGGTGGTTTTTTCCCTCCCTCCGGGGATTGGGGTTTATTCAGACAGGTTATTCATATCATCGGTAGATTCATCGCCGCCCCTTAACGGCGGATGAACCTTCATCATTTTGTCAGATAGTGAGATAGATCAGTAGCGATTCTGGTGATTGCATGCTCGAGATATGTCTTGTCAGAGATTTTTTTCTTGAACTCCCTGATCTTGTCAGAATCAACCTCCCTGTGTACCCGCTTTATCTCACGATCCTCCTTTTTCATGAGATCGCCCATAAAAACCTCCCGGGATACCCGTTCCTCCTTGAATCGGGTTTTGCTCACTTTAGATTCGGCTGTAATTCCGGGGGACTTTAGCATTTTTTACATTGCATGCAATCAGGCGTGCAAAACATAATTGATGGTAAAATTTTTTTATATGCAGTGTAAATAATTGACAAACTTTGAAAATTTTGCATATATTATATCATTATTGTTTTGAAGGGGCCACTGGGGCTTTGATTGCGGTGGCAGGCTTACAGGGCAGTCACCAAGTCACGACCAGACGGTTTTCCGTTACGATCGTGCGGCGATGTGAATTACTAAAGGGAAGGGGACATGTTCGATATCAAGGATTATTTTGAGAATGAATACGGGCTTTCATGCATCAGGCGCGACTTCGTCAATATTGATGATGATATAACCCATGACATCAACAATCTTCTTTCCAACCGCTTCAACAGCCTGTACCGGCGGGACCGCTATAAGCACCTGGACAAGAGGATTGAAATAATTTATCCGAGCCTCCAGTATCCGGGAAACAGCCAGCTGCTGATGAATCCGGACAAGGTTCGTTACCTTCTTTCATTCTATCCGCAAAAAAGCGATTTTTGCCACGTCGATAAAATCGTCATGCGTCCAAGGTACATAGAGGTTGGTAACATTGAACTTGTATCCCTCTATTTACGGAGAAAGAGGATTCTGGTCCTGTATATTTTTCATCCCCATTTTTATAAAATGAAGTACGCCGGTGCCGAAGGCTCCGATGAAGATACATACCTGGACACACTGGCGGTGGGCAGGCTCATAAACGACACCCTCCTCATCGACCATGACTCGGACATACTCGTTCATCCCCTCTGGTATCTGCTGTCGACCATCGGCCATGGAAACGATGAAGGAATCGACAAGTTTTTCATCAAGAAAGAGGCGGTCAACGACACGATGTATGAAGCGCTGAATGACGTTTCCTTCTACTACTCACGCCACGGATACTGATCATCATGGTCGATTACCATATGCATACGCCCCTTTGCGGCCATGCATCCGGGAATGTTGAGGAATATGTCGGGACCGCGATTGCAAAAGGCTTCCGGGATATAGGCTTTTCCGACCATGCCCCCATGCCCGAACCGATCCGGAAGGGGCTTTCCATGTCGCCGGATGAGGTTGAAGAATACATACGCTCGGTTGAAATTCTTAAAAATAAATTCAGCACCAACATAAACGTACGGCTCGGCTTTGAGGTGGATTATCCCCTTTTTGAGACGTTCGATCCGAAATATTTTGCCGACCCGCGTATCGATTATGTGATCGGCTCCTGCCACTTCGTGGACGGGTGGGCCTTTGATCATCCCGCCTATATTGACGGGTACAACGGCAGGGACATCGACGAACTGTACGGGAAATACTATTCCCAGGTCGAGGGTTTGGTCGGATCAGGGATCTTTGACTTGGTAGGCCACTTCGACGTGATAAAAAAATTCGGATACCGTTCGAAAAAGAGCTTTAAAGGCGAGATCGAGAAGATCGCCAGGACGGCCGCACAAAAGGGCGTGGCGGTCGAGATCAACACCAACGGAGTCTCACATCCGGTCCGCGAGATATATCCCTCCGACGAGATCATCGCGATTCTGTTCGACTGCAACGTACCGGTCACCTTCGGCTCTGACGCACATTCGCCCGACAGGGTGGGATTCCAGTTCGAGGTGGTGGTGGAAAAGATCATGAAAGCAGGATACCGGAAGATCAGCGGATTTTCCAAAAGAAAGCGGTATGATATTTTCCTCTAAAAGTATTATAATCAATCCATGACTTCCTTTAAACAAACAGACAATGGGGTCTTTGTAGTAGATCCTCTTCCTGCAGGCCTTCGCATCGGGGTGATCGCTAAGCGTGCAAATTCCATTGATTACGGCATGAATTCCGGGGATATCAGGGAGTGCGAAAAGGTGCTCATACAGGGTATCACCGGGGACGAACGGCTGAAGATAACAATGCTCAACCAGATGCACGGAGACGATATCATTCAGATAGACTCACCGCCGTCGGCGGATCTGCGTTTCGCAGGCGACGCCGACGGTTTTACGACGAGCATCGGGCGGGTCTGCCTGGTGATACGGAGCGCAGACTGCGTGCCGGTATTTGCCTATGACGGGGCCGGTAAGATTCTCGGCGCCGTTCATTCAGGATGGCGGGGTACCAGGCTTTCGGTCGTCCGTAAGCTGGTGCGCGATATGAGAGAACAATATGGCTCGAACAATAGTGACATGCGCATATTCATTCTCCCTTCTATCGGACCTCGGTCGTATGTAGTTGGCCGGGACGTGGCTGGGCTTTTTCCCCTTGACGTCACAGAGCGCGAGGGCTCCCTTTATTTGAATTTATGGCAGTGCATTGAGCGCGATCTGAAGGAGGAGGGCATCCCGGGAGGGAATATTTTCAACTCGGGCGTATGTACGCTGGAGAATAATAAGGAATTCTTCTCCCATCGGGGCGGCGATGCCGGACGAAATGTGAACTACGGCTACCTCATTCCCTAAAAGTTCTTTCCGGAAAGCTCTTTTCTTTATTAAATGGAATATTCCGGCATGGAACGATTACTGCAGCTGATGCCGGCGTCCATTTCAGCAAGATCACGTAACGTGGTGTGCGAAAGAATATCGTTTATCGCCCTGTTTATTTCCTTCCAGACACCCCTGACCGCGCATTCGCCGGTTCTGTCGCAACTGTATTCATCCGCCAGGCATTCGACCAGGTGTACCGGCCCGTCGAGTGCTGCCACGATCTCATTCAGGGTTATGTCGGACGGGTTCCGTGAGAGGATGAAACCTCCCTTCTTGCCCCATACGCTCCTCACCAGTCCCGATGATTTGAGCACGGTGAGGAGGTTGTGGAGATATTTTTTCGATATGTTCTGGCTTAGGGCGATGGCGCTGACGGCGACCGGCGATCCGTTGAAATGCCTGGACAGCTCGAACATGGCCCGTATGCCGTATCGCGTTCTGGTTGTAAGCTTCACCGCTGATTAACCCTCAAAAAGCCAAGTCGACAGATACCTCTCGCCTGTATCAGGAAGCACGGCGACGATGAGCTTGCCCGAGGACTCCTTCCGCCGCGCCACCTCAAGCGCGGCCCACACCGCTGCACCGGAGGATATGCCAGCCAGCACGCCCTCCTCCCGGGCGAGGCGGCGGGCCATCGTACCAGCGTTTTCGTCCGTGACTTTTATTATTTCATCTATGATGTCCCGGTTGAGGACCTCCGGTACAAACCCCGCGCCCAGCCCCTGGATCTTGTGGGGCCCGGGGCTTCCGCCGGAGAGTACGGCCGATTTTTCGGGCTCCACCGCAACCGCGATAAAGCTTTTTTTACGCTTTTTTATTATCTCGGCCACGCCGGTGATGGTTCCTCCCGTTCCCACTCCTGATACAAGAATATCCACACCGCCGTCCGTATCGCGCCATATCTCTTCCGCGGTCGTTTTTCGATGGATATCAGGATTCACCGGATTTTGGAACTGCTGTAGGATGACGGCCCCCTTCGTATTTTGCCTGATCTCCTCGGCCTTGCTGATCGCTCCCTTCATTCCTTCCGCTCCGGGCGTGAGGACAAGCTCCGCTCCGAATGCCTTAAGCAATTTGCGCCGCTCCTCACTCATGGTGTCGGGCATGGTGAGGATGAGGCGGTATCCACGGGCGGCCGCGGTGAAGGCGAGGGCGACGCCCGTGTTCCCGCTCGTGGGCTCGATTATGATCGAATTCGTTTTCAGGACGCCGCGCTTTTCCGCGTCCTCGATCATTGATACGCCGATCCTGTCCTTCACGCTGGAAAGGGGGTTAAAGGATTCGAGCTTCAGAAGTATGTCTGCCTTGACTCCCCGCGCCATCCGGTTCAGGCGCACCAGGGGGGTGTTCCCGATCGTTTTGGTGATATCTTCATATATTCGTGACATTATCGTCCTCCTAAGTTTATTGAGAAATAGCTCAATGGGCGGCCTTTTCAAGTGCCTGTTCGATGTCTGCGATTATGTCATCGGGATCCTCGATCCCCACCGAGAGCCTTATGTAATCCTCGGTGACGCCCGTGCGCTTCTGCTCCTCGGGCCCGAGCTGCTGATGGGTCGTGGATGCCGGGTGTATCACGAGGCTTTTGGCGTCGCCGATGTTGGCCAGGTGGGAAAGGAGGCTGACGGAATCGATGAACCGGAGCGCGGCCGCGTATCCCCCCTTTATCCCGAAGCCGACAAGGCCGCCGTACGCGCCCTTGAGGTATTTTGCCGCAGTCCCGTGAGAAGGGTGCTCCTTGAGCCCCGGGTAATTGACCCATGATACCGAACGGTGATCCCTCAGGAAGCCCGCGACCGCGAGCGCATTGCGGGAATGCTGCCTCTGCCTTAGCGGAAGCGTCTCGAGCCCCTGCAGCAAGAGAAACGCGTTAAACGGGGACAAGCAGGCGCCGATATCCCGCAGAAGATGCACGCGCACTTTTGTGATGAAGGCGACATTCCCCGTTTCCGGCACATCCCTGAACGCGTCCCAGAAGACCAGGCCGTGGTAGCTGGGATCGGGCTCGGTAAAGTCCGGAAACCTGCCGTTCCCCCAATCGAAGTTTCCGGAATCCACAATCACCCCGCCGATCGAGGTGCCGTGCCCGCCGATGTATTTTGTGGCTGAGAGAACAAGGACGTCCGCGCCGTACTCGATCGGCCGAACAATGCCCGTACCCACGGTGTTGTCCACCACCAGGGGGATGCCGGCGGCGTGTGCAATCTTCGAAAGGGCCTCGAAATCAGGCACGTCCAGTTTCGGATTTCCGATGGTCTCGACGTAGATGGCCCTGGTGTGGTCGTTTATCGCCTTCTTGAATTGTTCCGGTATTGTCGAATCGACAAACCTTACGCTTCTGCCAAGCTTCGGAAAGGTGTGGTTGAAAAGCTGATAGCTTCCCCCATAGAGGTTATCAGCGGCTATGATTTCATCACCGGGTCTGGTTATGCCGATGAGGGCGAGAGACTCGGCCGCCTGTCCTGATGATACGGCGAGCGCGCCCGTTCCCCCTTCAATGGCTGTCATCCGTTTTTCAAATACGTCGTTGGTGGGATTCATAATGCGCGTATATATGTTTCCCGCCTTTTTAAGTGAGAACAGATCCGAGGCATGCGCAGTGCTTTCAAACACGAACGACGTGGTCTGGTAAATCGGCACCGCCCGAGAACCAGTGGCCGGGTCCGGTTTTTCCTGGCCTGCATGAAGCGCGATTGTATCGATCCCCCACTTTTTCATCGTA
The DNA here is from genome assembly GCA_964529965.1 of uncultured Leptospirales bacterium. Classification (GTDB taxonomy): domain Bacteria; phylum Spirochaetota; class UBA4802; order UBA4802; family UBA5550; genus RBG-16-49-21. The sequence continues at coordinate 34,561 of CAZHAD010000018.1, forward strand.
AACCTCTTATTTTGCTATAAAGTTTATTAAGTCTATAGTGTAAGTGGATTTTTTATAGTACATAAATTATTGAGCATGAACAAATAATATTAGATATTTTGAGCCGGTTGTATAATAATATTTTTCAGAAATTTACCCATTATATGGTAAAAAATATGCAAATATATATATTTGTATAATAAAAAATTAATCAAGCACTGGGGGTCAGAGCAACCAATAAATGGAGAATTTTTTCCATGAATTATACCATTAAGTTTTAACTTTTTACCTAAATTGATCGAAAAAACGATATGAGGCAATCGGGACAAACATTCAAGATAAACGCATACTTTTCCTCCAAGCTCAAGCAGGTTGAAGAGAACAAAGACAAATTATTGGATATCCTTAATACCCTGTCCCATCTGAAGTATGATAAGGGGACCAGGGAGGGAGATTTTGCCCTGCGGGCGCTGCTTAAAGACCTCATGACCGAAATAGAGAACCATTACATGGCGATCAGGGGGCTCGGAGGCGGTAAAAGCCGTACGACAGAAGGGTTGAGCGATTATCTGACAATGAATAAAGACCGCTATCTGGACAATTTCCAGTTCATTGAGCATCTGGACCGTATAAAAAAGGAGATCGCGGACCAGGCGAGGCGCGACTGGGAATTTAATAAAAATAATTCTGACCGGAAATATGAACGGAAGAAGAACCTATTCGTGATGGATTTCGAGAGGGACCTTACGGAATGGGAGAAGGATCTATTTCAGAAGGCGGTTCCCTTCCTGAATGCTTTCTTGATCGATGTAAACGAGCTCGCACTGTGCAGGGCGATAAATGATCTGATAGATTACCTGGTGTCCGCGGATGACGTGTTTGTGGTGAGTGGGCCGGTCTATGAAGATTTTAAGGCGGGAATCGCCCGATTCATCGAAATGTATATTAAAATTCGGAAACAATTTTTGTCGGATAAAGAGATACGCGATCTGGCAACCCAGTCCCTGGAGGAGATGGGATTCAATGATATCATTTTAAGCTCTAGAAACGTAAACCGGCTGAGATTCAATATGATACTCGATGAAATTATAAAGGAATACGGACTTGCAAGCCTTTCAGGAAAATTCATGAATTCAGCGGGCCACGCCTTGAAGGCGGCAGTGGAAAAAGAACGAGGCGTGATTTCCGATGTCAAGGAAATGACCGAGGTATTGGAAAGCCTCTGCTATCTTGAAAATATTCCCGAATCAGGCCCCGGAGAAAGGGACGGCCTGCCCGTCGGACTTGTACAAAATGAAAAAGAGCGCTATCTTTTTTATACCCCGGGGGCCTTTGACGTGTCTCTCAGGTACGTCGTCGAGTATGCAAGGGACGCGTTGATCTTCGTGATCGACTGGCTGATCAAGGAGCTTTCGAAGAGTCCCGAATTCTCGGAAGCCTTTGAGCCCCTCGTCAAGTCTATCGCTCATGTCAATGAATTCATCGAAACCTACAGGATCGGCCTCCAGACCGCGGCATTGAAGAGCAATCAGTCTGAATCCAGGCTTACCTCGCAACAAAGGCATTACATATCAAGGAATACGGCTGCGGATCTGATTCGCGCGATTACGGAAATATGCGACGGGGTTCGTCAGGCCCTGGTCGATACCTCTCACAATGCCGCCAAACTTGCGGGTCGGGGCGTCGTCCTGTTAAAAAAGATCAAAATCATCCAGGATTCCTGCAACAATTCATTCGGTAAAATCCACGGCGGCCTCTCAAAAATCGACAAGGCCTGATGCGCCGCCTTCCCGACGAAGAAAAAACTCCCCCTTGTCCGTCAGGGGATATCTCCCGTTGTACGTCAGTCCTGTTATGTCCTCAAATCTTCTTTCGACGATCAAGGCCCCGGCATCGCAGTAGCCTATTTCCATCAGCTCTATGATGGTGCGTATCTCATCGGGGTCGGTGATTTTGACCGGAAAATCAGCTTTGTTCATGTGCCGGTGCATATTCATGAGCGAGGCCATCACCGGAAGATACTGCTTCCGGCGCTTTTTCATTTTTTTTAATTCTTTTTTGTAATCCACGGCAATCACTCGCCGTTTTCGAAGAATTCTTCAAAATGATACCATTGAAGCGGATAGAGCCCCGCCTTTTCGGCGAGTATGTCCGCGTAACGCTGCGCCGACCTCTGAATGGCCGCGGACCTGTCGTGTCGGGAGGAAGCGTTTACCCGTACGGGGGACGATATCGATATGCGGTATTTGCCGCGACCGGTGCGGAAGGCGAAAAAGATAAGGAGCGGCGCGCCCGATGCAAGCGCAATCGCGTGCGGGGCTTCCGGCAGACTCACCCGGCGGCCGAGAAACCTGACCGAAACCGTGCGCTGGGACCTGCTCCAGACGCGATCTCCGGCGAGGGAGATGATGCCGCCCTTTTTCAGAAAATTCAATCCCTCCAGTATGTCGAAGGGGGAGCCTCCCTCCTGATCGACCGTTACGACGTTGAGCCCCTTTTCCGAGAGGTGAAGCTTCTGAATCTTTTCGACCTGCTCCCTCTGGCGCGCCCCCATGTAGAGGAGCAGGTTGAGGCCCCTCCTGCGGAGCAGATGGGCGGCCACGTCCCAGTTCCCAGCGTGCGACATTACGATGATGCCTCCCCGTCCTTCTTTCACGATGCTCTCGAGCACCTCCCATCCTTCGGATTCGTACGTGATGTTCCCCCCGTGCAGGAGGAGGAATCGGTCGAGGAACACGTTCGTGAAGCTGTGGAACTGCCGCCATGCCAGCCAGATGTGGTGCAGCCCTCCCTTATCGGGGAAAAGTGCCCGGTAGAAACGCGCGCTTGTGCGCACCCTTTTCGGAAACAGGAAAAAATAGGCGGTTGACACGAGCCGTGAGAACACGGCGAAAAACCGGTAGCCGAAGATTCTCGAAAAAAAGGTGATGAAATTGTAATAGAGCGTAATCATTTGTTCATTCAACTATTGAACGTATTTGTATTTGCAAGCTTTTTATGGCTGTTTAGCTATTTGCTAATTTCTCGTAAAGCCGTCAAGAACCTCTCTCGGTCCTTACCCCCCGGCCCTCTACATTGAATAACTTCTGCCCGCAAATGTGTAAGAATTGGGGATAAGAAAATAGAAGAGATGATAGAGATGTGGTTTGAAGTTACCTTTTTGATGAGCTTGAGCTATTAAAGTTTTTTTCTTATAAGCCGTGGGAAGAATATCCTCTGGAAGAGGAGCCGCATGAAGGTGCCTGAGTTTCTCCAAAAATCGACAAAGGGCCTGAAATGGGAAATCCTATCGGTTCCCGGCGTGTAGGTTACGCTTACCGGCGCTTCAAGAACCGGCATTCCGCGCCAGTTCGCTTTCACCAGTGCTTCCACCTCGAATTGGAACCGTTCCGCCTTGACTTCAAGGCGCAGGATCTCGGGCAGAGGGTATATCCTGAAGCCGCTCTGGGAATCCCTCACTCTTGGCCCGCCGCAGGCCCTGACCCAGAAGTTTGAAAATTCCCGCCCGTATCGGCTCGTCCATGGCACGTCGCCGGCTGCCATGCCCAGGCGCATGCCGATAATGATCGGCCTTGCGCTGCCCTTTGCCCGGATACGGCGCAGCGTCTCCACGAGCTCAGCCGCATTGGCTGGATCGTGCTGTCCGTCCGCGTCCATGGTGATAGCCCAATCCGCAACCGTGCCGGCGGCGGCGAAACCGGTTTTCAGGGCCGCGCCCTTGCCCCTGTTGTATTCATGCCTGAGTATGGAGACGCCCGGTATATCCCTGATTTTTTCATACGTGGAATCGGTTGAACCGTCGTCCACTACATATACGGGGTACCCGAGCGCGCGCGCCGCAACGATCACGTCTCCCGCCCTGTCTTCATGGTTGTAAACGGGTATGATGACTGCGAATCTCTCGGGACTCATGGGGATCATTCCGGAATGAAGGCGATCGACCATGTCCCCGGGCCCGCGTGCACGCCGGTGGTGAGTGAGAGGGGCTGAATCTTGATGTCTGCGCCGGGGTAGTGTTTCGCGATCTCGGGAAGTATCGCATTTTCGACCAGAGCGCGGTTGTCGGTGAACTGGAGCATGATAAAAGGCCTTGTCCCGGGAGCCGCGGAGCCGTGGAGCCTTTCCAGTGCGAACGCGATCTGTCCTTCCAGATTTTTGACAACCCCGGTCCTTTTCACTCCCTCGGCTGTCGGGGTCACCACCGGCTTCATGCCCAGCATGTTACCGAAAAAAGCCTGGGTTTTGGAAAGACGCCCCCCGGCGGCCAGATATTTGAGCGTGTCGATGAAAAGGTATTCGTCGCAGCGCACAACCGTCTTTTTAGCAAATTCGACCACCTCTTCGGGGGACTCGGCTTCATTCGAATATCCGGCGACTGCAAGCGCGATGCTTCCCAGCCGCCCGGACGCGGCGCCCGTGTCTAGTATTTTAAAGCGATCTTCGGGATCGTTCTCCGCTTTCCAGCGCGACGCTGCTTCATAGTTTCCCGTATACGCGGAGCCCACGCACACGTACAGCACCCGTTCATAACGGCTCATGACGCTCTGGTACAGCTCCCCGCGCTCATATTCAGACGCCTGTGACGTGGTGGCTCTCACGCCCCTGCGCATTGCCGCGTATACCTCGCCGGGCTGCATATAGGTCTCCGGCGCGGAAAGTTCTCCGACCGTCACATAACTGTCGAGCAGAGTCATGCCGTATACCCGTGCGTCTTCCCTGGTTATCGAGCCCGCGGCGTCCGTCATCACGTGTATCGCCTGATCCATTTCAAGGCGCTTGAACTCATGCACCTGCTCGGCGAGGTCGTCATCAAACCAACGCACGATGCCGGCAACCGATTCCATGCTCCTGCGCACCTTGTCCGCATCGCCGGCATGGAGATGGACCTTGACATAATCCTCTCCCGGAATCACCACCACGCTTTCTCCTATGCCGGAGAGGACCCGGACCGCTTCCCCGTCCCGCTCCTTGGCGTCCAGGGTTACGTCGAGACAGTATCCGTTTTCTTCCTCTATTTCGTATGATTTTGAGACGCTGAGCAGGCCGCTGAACAGTGTGGTCACCGGCATGCGCCTGACCGTGCTTCCCGACAACGCGTCGAAGAAGCCCTCGAAGAATATGAACATTCCGAGCGCGCCGGAATCCACCACGCCTGCCTCCTTGAGCTTCGGGAGCAGGTCGGGAGTCGACCGCACCGCGTCCTCAAGGCGGCCGAGGATCATGGAGGCGAACCGCTCGTTCGGCTCCACCGCGGCGCATTCCATGAATTCGGCAAGCGCGTCGAACAGGGTGAGAATGGTGCCGGGCTTGGGGTCGTGCACCGCGGACCAAGCGCGCTCGCGGCCCAGTTGTACCGCCTCGGGCATTTTTTTTAAAGATTCCGCGGTCAGGAGACCGGAAAAAAAACGGGCCGCAATGTTGCCGGAATTGCCCCGCGCGTTGACGAGCAGACGGTGTATGGTCCTTTCCCTGCCTGCGTCGAGATTCCTCAAGGGGGCAAGGCTGATTTTCAGATTCCTTCCCGTATCGCCGTCCGCGACGGGGAATATGTTGATGCGGTCGAGCAGATCCGCCCATGCGGAGACTCTCTCCGCACCCATGATAAGGGCCTGTGCGAGGTTACGGTCCATGGCGTGTTATTCTTCATCGGGCCCGAATGGATCGTGCTCGGATATTTCCAGTGCGAGGGCCGTAATATCTTCGTCCATGGGCCGGTCGGAATACGTCGGTCCGGCGATTCCGCGGATTTGCTTCAGAAGCTCGGATATCCCCTGCCGGCTCTCGCACCCTCCCCTTATCTCACACGCCTGTGCGGCCGCCAGGAGATGGATGGAAACCGTCTTTTCGGCGAGATCGCAGACACGCTCAGCATCGCGCGCCGCGATCGTGCCCATGCTCACCTTGTCCTGGTTGTGCGACTCGGTCGAGCGCGAGAACGAGGAGGCGGGCATCGTCGCCTTGAGCGCCTCGGCGGCTAGCGCCGAGGTCGCAATCGACATCGCCTTGAACCCGTGGTTGCACTGCATCTCGTCCCCCTTCGCGCGCACCAGGTCCGCGGGAAGGCCCCGGTTCACGTGGGGGTTGACGAGCAAGGCGACCTGCCGGTCGCACATGTCCGCGGTCGAGGCGAGCGCGGACTTGAGCGAGTCCATGGCCATGGCGATGTGGCCGCCGTAGAAATTGCCGCCCATGAGCACCGTGCCGGTGTCCGGGTCGATGAGGGGGTTGTCGTTGGCGCTGTTCGCCTCTATCTCGACCCACCTGCTTATCCAGACCAGTGCGTCATGCAGGACGCCGAGTATTTGAGGGGAGCACCTGAGGGAATAGGGGTCCTGCAGGGTCTCGAGCTCGTTTGCCTGAAGAAGGGCCGGGTCCTTTTCGGTGTTCAGGAGCCCTACGATCCTTTGCGCGATGCGCTCCTGCCCCGGGTGTGGCTTAGCCCGTCCGATGGCGGGATCGTAGTGGTGCGCGTTTCCCATGAGCGCGTGTATGGTGAGCGCGGTCGCGGCAACCGATGCGTTCAGGATCTTTTCGGCACGTTCGATGACGATGGCGGCGATGCCGGTCATGGTGGAGGTCCCGTTCATGATCGCAAGCGGCTCTTTGGGCTGGAACGCATGGGGGACAAGCCCGTTTTCTGACAGGGCCTCTGCCGCTGGCATGCGCCTGCCGCCGTAAAACACTTCGCCTTCTCCCATAAGCGCGCGAGCCACATACGACATGGGCGTAAGATCGCCCGACGCCCCGACGGAGCCCTCGCACGGCACCACCGGGGTTATGCCCCTGTTCAGAAATTCAACGAATTGCCTTATGAGCCCCAAGGATACGCCGGAGAACCCGCGTGCAAAGCAGAGAATCCTCGTGAGCATCGCCGCTCGCGTCTCCGGTATGCCGATCGGCCGTCCCGTGCCGCATCCGTGAAACTTGATGAGATTGAGGCTGTTTTGCAGCGCGGCGTCCCTGGACATCCGTTTTCCGCACGATTTGCCGTAGCCGGTGTTCACGCCGTACACGGGCACCCCTTGTTCTAGGGCCGCGTGCAGGGCGCTCCTCGACCGCTCGATTTTTTGTATGAAAGAGGAATCGTTCGTCAGTTTGATCGCCGATCTGCCCCGCGCTACGTCGATGATCTGCTTTAGGGAAATTTCATGCAAACCAATCGCGATTTCCTCTGCCTGTCTGTTCATATAAAGATAACCGGATACTATTCTGATTTTAGGGAAAGATAAGGTTAATCCTGTTCAAGCCGCTCATTCATTTGTCAAGGTTTTTTTGTTGCGCAATTTAATACACCTTGAAGCATAAGAGGTGTTGATCGGATAGGGGAAAAACATTGAGCCCGGCCAAAAAAATCGCATCGGTTATCGCACGCACGTCCTTCGCCCGAAGGGCCCTTGAGGAAAAAGCGGACCTCAGCCCGTTTGCGGCAAGGCCTTCCGCAAGGGTGATGTTCGGGATCTTCCTAATCGGGCTCAGCTACCTGATCGGCTGGCCCGCGGTCGGGCTTTTCGGCATACTGTCAATACACTTCAAACAACCGCTCATCATCATCATCGGAGGTCCGGCAGTATACGGCCTTTCCCACCTCGTATTCATCGCAGGGGCGTATCTGGCGGGGGCCGAGTATGCGCGTATATTCTTCAGATGGGCGACCAGAAAGGCTCTCGAAAGGATACTGGGAGGGGATGAGGTTTAGTTCAAATAAGCGTAACGATACGCTCTTCGCGCGCGCACGCGATGCAATACCGCAGG
>CAZHAD010000019.1:0-41604 GCA_964529965.1 uncultured Leptospirales bacterium
GCCATGAAATACATCAAGATCCGCGGCAATAACTATAACGAGGTCATGATGAAGCTCAAGATGGAGCACGGCGATGACGCGATCCCCATCAGCCATAAGTTCGTAAAGGAGGGCGGGTTGTTCAGCTCACGCCTGTTTGCGCGCGAGGTGGTGGAGCTCACCGCCGCGGTTCAGGAAAGGAAGTTCAAGTCAAGCCTCTCCGGCGGGACCAGGAAGATAGATTTCACCATAGGTGACGGCGAAAAGACGGGCAGGGATCCCCAGCCCCTCCGGACGGGGGAGGGGACCGATCGTCCCTCGTATGCCCCGCCCGCTCCCCCGAAAGCGGAGCGGCCGGCAAAGGGGGCCGGGTTCTCGCCGGGCGGGATGCAGCCCGGCTTCAACCCGGCGGGTCCTCCCGAACGGAGCACGGAAGGTCAGGCGCGCTCCGAAGCAGCCCGTGTTGCATCGAACCGGCGGGAAGACATGCCTGAAGAAACGTTCAGGCCTGATGCGGGTGTTGTTGAAAACCTCCGGGTTGAAAAGGAGCTTGAAGAGATCAAACGCGCGATCTACAAGATAGGCTCCGGCAGGCAGGCTGATGACGAGCCGGTATCGCACGAGGAGGTAAATATCAGGCCTTTCCGCCAGATGTTGAAGAACAATGATTACGACGAGGACCAGTGCAACTCCATAATAAACAAGATGAAGAATTCCATCAGCAGGGAGGACCTGAAGGACAAGTACAAGATAGAAAAGAGCCTCAGGGACCTTTTGAAGAGCAGGATCGTCACCGCGGGGCCGATCAAGGCGGGATCCAAAAAGAAGATCATCGTCTTCATAGGGCCCACGGGAGTGGGCAAGACGACCACCATGGCGAAGCTCGGCGCCATCAACTCGCTCAGGGACGGCAATCGCGTTTGCTTCGTGACCATCGACAACTACCGTATCGCGGCGACCGAACAGCTCAAGAAATACGCGGAGATCATGAACATACCCATACACACGGTAAACAGCCAGAAGGAATTCAAGGATACGATAGCCGCTGAAAATGCCGACATCATCATGGTGGATACATCCGGACGGAGCCACCGGAACGACCTGAAGATTTCCGAGATCAAAAATTTTGTGGACGCGGCGGAATGCGATTGCGAGAAGCTGCTGTGCGTGAGCGCGAACACGAAAAAGAGCGATCTGAACGACGTGTTTATGGCCTTCGATGCGGTCAATATAAACAGCGTCGTCATCACCAAGGTTGACGAGACCTCCTACATCGGCAACGTCATCGATATCGCGGAAAAATATCACAAGCCGATCTCGTACGTGACCAACGGCCAGGAGGTCCCCAACGACATATTCATCGCCGACCCCGATAAGATTGTTGACATGATGATCGGGAATGGCTAAACTGATTTTAGGCGGATGTGCTAAGGAGGTCTTCGGTGGATCAGGCTGCGAATCTCAGACGATTGGTGCTTGAAACCGACAAGAAGCAGAGACGGACCAAAACGATCGCGATCACAAGCGGGAAGGGGGGCGTCGGGAAGACCAGCGTGGCAGTGAGCCTGGCTATCGCGATGGCCAGGGGCGGCTTTTCCGTGACGCTGCTGGATGCGGATCTCGGCTTGGCCAACATCAACGTCATTTTAGGGATCATCCCGAAGTATAATCTTTACCACGTGATCAAGGGCCAGAAGAAGCTCAAGGACATCGTGATCGACGTGCCCGAGGGTATAAAGATCATCGCGGGGGCGTCCGGCTTTCATCAGCTGGCGAACCTTGATCCCAAGCAGCGGAACGAGTTCATCTCCTCGGTGTCGGAGCTCGACTCGGACGATTACATGATCATTGACACCGGGGCGGGCGTGTCGCAAAACGTGCTCTCCTTCGTGATGGCATCGGACGAGATCGTGGTCGTCACTACGCCCGAGCCCACGGCGATCACGGACGCATACGGCATCATCAAGTCAATCGCGGCCCAATCACCTGATAAGATAATCAAAATCGTCGTCAACCGCGTGCAGTCGGTGGCCGAGGGTAACCGCGTGGCACAGAGGGTCATCAATATCGCCGGCCAGTTTCTCAATATCAAGGTCGAGAACCTCGGGTTTATCTACGATGACATCTACGTGCCAAAATCGGTGAGGAACCAGAAGCCCTTTATCGTCAGCTACCCCAAGTCAAAGGCGTCCGGATGCATCGCGATCATCGCTGACCGAATCAGCAACAAGTCCGTGGGCTCGTCAAGGGGTTCCGGCCTCGCTTCGTTTTTCAGGAATCTCTTTGTATCCAATGCGGACGGGGAGGAGGAAGAGCAGTAGGAAGAGACCGGCATAATACGGGCGTTTACCAATGTTTAATATGAAGAATTTGAGCCTGGAATATAAAATTACGGCGCTTTTCGCCATCGTCGCGCTCGTTGTTTCACTGCTGACCGGGCTCATCATGGGCATCAGATGGTATACAGTACTGCTGCGATCGGCTGTCATCGCGGTCGTGTTCGCGGGCATGGGGTATGGCGCGTGTGCGGTGGTAAAGAGATACGTTCCCGAGATATATGACCTTCTCGCGTCGCTGGTATCAAGAGCCATTCCGGATGCGGGGGATAGTGCCGCGGCAGGAACAAGCCCGCATGAGGCGGAAGACAAGGGAGGGGCCGATGCCGCGGGAGAGGACCGTAACAGGCCGGACATGAAGCAGGAGCCTGAGTTTAAGGAGCTTGATAACGAGACAATGGACCATTACACGACATCGCCCGGCGGAAGCGGCGGGGTGAACACCGCACGCGGAAAGCTCGGAAAGCACGTTTTACAGACCGAAAAGCTGGCAAAGTATGAACCCAAGGTCATAGCCAAGGCTATACGGACCATGATGAAAAAGGACGATTGATGATATTATTCCGGGTAAGCTTGCATGGATAATAAAAAATTTAAAAAGCTGGATGCGATCGGCGAGGAAAATCTGTGGGAGAAATTCATCAGGAGCAATGATCAGGACATCAGGGATTATTTCGTCGTCAAATACGCGCCGCTCGTGAAATACGTCGCCGGGAAGATATCCATGGGGATGCCGTCGAATATCGAATTCGACGACCTGGTTTCATACGGTATATTCGGCCTCATAGACGCCATAAACAAGTTCGACCCGGCCCGCGGAATCAAGTTCAAGACATACGCGATGACGCGGATCAGGGGAGCCATTTTCGACGAGCTTCGTTCGATCGACTGGATCCCGCGCTCCATCCGCCAGAAGGCGAAACAGATCGAGGTCGTGATCGCGGAGCTCGAGAACAAGCTGGGGCGGACCGTGGACGACGAGGAGATCGCGCGGGAGCTCGGCGTTACGCCTGAGGAGTTTCAGACGCTCCTTTCCAAGCTGTCGGGAACCTCCATGCTCTCACTCAACGACATCTGGTACCTCGGGGACGACAGCGACGAGCTGTCCATTCTTGAAACCCTGGAAGCCCCGGAGAACATGAACCCTGACATTTTGATTGAAAAGCAGGAAATACGTGATTATATTATTGATGCGATAAAAAAGCTCCCCGATAAGGAAAAGAAGGTGATCGTGCTGTATTACTATGAGGACCTCACGCTGAAGGAGATCGGTGAGGTGCTTGACGTGACCGAGAGCAGGGTATCGCAGCTTCACACCAAGGCGATCATGAGGCTCCGCGGCAGACTCGGAAGGATCAAGTCGAATATCATGGGATGATAGAGACGATGGCCAATGTGAAGGACATTTTCATGGACATGGAGGTGTCGGACATCCGTTCCGATCCGAAGGCGATCGAGATCTATGCGGATTCTCTCACCCAGGCCCTCGAGCTCGCCGCAAAGGAGTTCGGGATCGATATCACGCTTCTCGATTACGAGATACTCGAGAAGGGAACGAGGGGGCTCTGGGGCCTCGGCCGCCATCCCTATCGGGTGCTGGTATCGCCCCTCGCCGACAAAAAGGAATACGGCGATCTTACCGCCCTTGAGAAAAAATTGTCCCGCGAGTATGTCCCCCGAGTCGGAGGCATGAGGGAAGGCCCTGCCGACGGCACGTATAATGTCCGCATCACGAAATCCGGGATATGGCTTACCGTGACCCCTTCGAGGGGGAGCGGCAGGAAAATCACCGTAGAGGAGGTCAACAACAAGCTCTATTCCATGAAGGTGGCCGATCCCGACCAGACGCGGATCGAGAAGGAGATCGCCAGGGCCTCTGGCAAACCGGTGAAGATCGGCTCCTGGAGCCTCAACCCCGAATATGACGGAACCATGAGCGTCGAGATCACCGATGATGAGATGAAGGCTTATTGCCACTTCGTCCCTCCCCGCTTCAGCGGGAGGCATCTTGAGTACGACGATGTGATCAATGCGCTCAAGTCCGCGGGGGTGAAGGTCGGCATCAGGGAAAAAGAGACCAAGGAATATCTTGAAGCCATGGACTACACCAGACCCCTGATTGCGGCCGAGGGCACAAAGACGATCAACGGCAGGGATGCCTATATTGAATACAAGGTGAGGGTGGACAACAAAGAGGTTTCATTTGAAGAGGATGAATCGGGGAAAGTCGACTTCCACAACCTTGAGCTTCTGGAAAACGTCGTGGTCGGACAGCTCCTCGCGGTCAAGGTGCCGGCCGAGGTAGGGGTGCCCGGACGCACGGTGACGAACAGGATCCTGCCGGCGAAGTCGGGAAAGGACATTAAGATACTCCACGGGAAGGGGACCATCCTGTCGGAGGACGGTGCGGAGCTGACCGCTGAGATAAACGGACAGGTCGTGTTCAAGGCGGGAAGGCTCTCGATCGAGCCGGTGTACGTGGTGAACGGTGACGTATCCCTGGAGACCGGCAATATCGTGTTTCTCGGATCGGTCATCATTGCGGGAAGCGTTCAGGACAACTTTGAGGTCAAGGCTGCGGGTAACATTGAGGTGCGGGGAACCGTGCAGAAGGCGTTTCTCGAAGCCGAGGGCGATATAATCGTGTTTCAGGGCATTTCAGGCCGTGAGGAGGCGAGGATCGAGTCAACGGGAGGATCGGTGTACGCGAAGTTCATCCAGAACGCGACCGTATTTGCGGAGAACGACGTGATCGTTCCGGAAGGGGCGCTTCACTCGAATATTGACGCGGGGGGCAGGATCTGCTCTACCGGTAAGCGGGCCAGGATCGTCGGCGGCGTCATCCGGGCGGGCGATGAGATCAATGCGCGCTACCTCGGGACCGACGTGTCCACCAGGACCGAGATCAGAGTCGGGACGCACCCGAAGATATTGCAGCAATTGACCGATTTAAACGGCGCACGGGCGAAAATCGACGAGGAACAGACCCAGTTGAAGCTTAACCTGAGGACACTCGAGACCCAGAAGCGGAACGCGGGCAAGCTCACCGCAGAAAAGGAGAAGCTGCTGGGAGACTTGACGGCCCGTAATGGAAAGCTTGAGGAGCGCAAGGAAGAGATAAAGACGGAGCTCGAGGAATTGCAGTCGTACATCGGTATGATGGAGCATAAGGGCAAGGTGTGTGCGGAGCGGACCGCCTATCCGGGCGTTGAGATATACATCAAGGATAAGGCTTTTATTCTTAAAGACCCTTACAATCATGTCAAATTTTCTCTTCAGGGTGATCAGATACGGATATCCGAATATGAGCCCCCCGAGGGGCTCGGCAGCAGAGTATTCACAATGCGGAGAAGGCGGTGAGGTCGGGCTATGTCAGTCAAGCCGATTGATCTACAATCGAACATTTCGCAGATAATCGAAGTGGGGAGGAACGAACAGGCGCGCACTGATGCGGTCGTGGGGCAGCAGCATGTGCTGGCGAATGAATCCGGGGAAAAATCGAAGCTCACCCCCACAAAGATGGAAGAGCTGAAAAAGGGAGATAATGCGGTGATCCAAGACAATCAGAAAGAAGAAAAAAAGCGCGAGCGTGAGCAGCAGAAACAATCGGGAAAGGGCGAAGACGCCGGCGTCAAAAAAGAAAAAAGGGTGGATGACCGAATGGGCCATATCATCGATGTTTTGAAATAGCCGTCCGGATTCATTTATGAGACATAATCAGTACACCATATAATGCCGGTACGTCTGGCCATCAACTCATACACAGGGGCGATCAGATGCAGTTTTTTTTCTTGTTACTCCTCAATGTGTTCATGGGAGCCGTCCTCTACCTTATCATCAGTCTCAAGCTTGAGAAGTCGGCGGCTGAATTCAGGGAGCGGAAGCTCAGAAAGGAGATGGAGAACGTCATCCATGAGTTTAATGCGGCTGCTGAGAGGAACATTTCAATTCTGGAAAATAAAATCATGATTCTGAGAAGGCTGCTTGAAAAGAGCGGTGCGATAAAATTGCTCGATATAACCATTGATGAAAGGGAGCGAAATGTCGGAGATGCCGCTTTTTTAAAAGAGCAGGCCGTTCGTCCAAAACCGGCCGAGGAGGAGAAACGGGACGATGCGGTGGAAACGCAGCCGGATTTTTCCACCGGATATAAGGGGGGCACTCCCGCCGTAAAAAAAGGCTTGCTAATATTTTTTAAGAAAATAATTAATATACTGCCTTTTAAAGAGACAAAAGGCGCGGCGGATGGCACCGGCAACGGTTATGACCTCTTCGAAATGAGGGATGACCTGCGGGCTCCTCGTCATGGCTTTGATGACGGCGATCGCTGCAGGGAAAAAATTATCGTACAAGACCTGCCCCGGCCCGTTTACGGCGGCGAAGCGGGTAAGCCGGAGCCTTGCGCTCTGTCTGACGAAGAAATTCAACGGTTGGTTTCCCTCGCGGATGACCGCTATTCACTGGTATCGGTTCTACACTCAAAGGGTTGCAGCGTTGAAGATATTTCGCAGCATTCGGGAATCCCGGTCGGAGAGGTTCGCCTGGTTTTAAATCTCAATAATTCTCGCTAGCGCTTCAAAAAAATCATGCAGGGCTCTCACAGGGGTGATCAGATCGTGGATTCATATCTTAAGCGGCTCACTGAAGAGGAATTTCAAAAATTCGCCAAGATCATCCATGAGGAAAGTGGAATCTTTTTGAAAGACACGAAGATCACCCTTCTTTCGAACAGGCTGAGGAAAAGGCTTCTGGCCCTGAACATAGCGGAGTTTTCCGACTATTACCGGTATATAGAAAAGCTCGCCCCGCGTGAAAAAACGATTGAATATGAGAAAATGCTCGATGTCGTTTCAACGAATGAGACGTATTTTTTCAGAATAGAAAGCCACTTTGACGCGCTGACCCGGAGGTGCCTTCCTGAGATCGCACGGATAAAGCGTGACAAAAAGCTGCGCATCTGGAGCGCCGCATGCTCGTCCGGAGAGGAACCGTACAGCATCGCGATATCCGTGAAGGAAAATTCGTATCTCTTCCCGGGCTGGGACATCGAGATACTCGCGACCGACATCGCCCCCTCGGTGCTCGATTTTGCGCGTGTAGGCGAGTATTCCGGAAGGCGCATAGAAAAAGTCCCCCCCGAGATTTTTAAGAGATATTTCAACAAAAAAAAGGACGATCCGCCCGTGTATACGATCAAGGATTTCATAAAAAAAATGGTCTCGTTCCAATACCACAACTTTTTCAAGGATCAGTTTCCAAAAGATATTGACATTATATTCTGTAGAAATGTCATGATTTATTTTGATAAAAAACACCAGATTGATCTGATAAAAAAATTCTACCAGTCCATACTTGATCACGGTTATCTGTTCATAGGTCATTCCGAAACCCTGCACGGAATATCGGATGATTTCACGTATACGAAAATTATGGATGCGCCGATTTATCTGCCGGTATCCAGGGGGCGTACATGAAGTTCAACCTCATTAATGTGGGGATCGCTGATTACAAAGTCTCTTCCTCGCCCGATATCTTGAGAACGATACTTGGGTCGTGCGTGGGCGTCTGCCTCTACGATCCCGGTTCGATGATCGGCGGGTTGTGCCATATTATGCTCCCGACGTACAAGGATGCATCACGCTTATATAAAAAATACGCGGATACCGCAATACCGCTGATGCTCAAGGAGATCGAGGAGAAGGGGTGCGATCGGGCGAGGATTACCGCGAAGGTGATCGGCGGGGCCAGGATGTTCAAGATCACCGAAAGGAGCATAATGGGAGAGATCGGCTCCAATAACATCAACAAGGTCCTTGAAGTCCTAAAAATCCTGAAGATCAGGGTGATATCGGAGGATACGGGCGGAAATTACGGCCGTACGATCGATTTTTATCTTGAGAATGGAGATGTAAAAATACGATCTCTGAGCAGGGCCGAAAAGATCATCTAGGTGCGAATTCATGGAGAGCATGACGGGATATGCATTTGTGGAAAAAAGCGCTCGGCTATTCAGCTATTCTGTTGAATTGAAATCTTTAAATTCGCGGTATCTCGAGATTTCGGTCAATCTTCCGAAAGTATTGAAAAACGAAGAAAATGAAATGCACAATTTTCTGAAGAATCGCTTCAGCAGGGGGAAGCTCGAGCTGACCATCGACATGTATGACTGGACCGCAGGAAAGCCGCTCACCGTGAATGAGGAGATGATCAAAATGTATTATCGGAGGCTCGATCTCCTGCGCAAAGAGCTTTCGGTTTGCGAGCCGTTGCGGTTCGAATCAGTTCTTTCGCTCGATGGGGTAAGCCGTCGGGAACGTACGGTCATGTCACGCGGGTCCATTAAAGACATATACGGCACCGTCGCCGTCGCCGCAGCAAAGGCCGTTCAGATGCGCAAGAAGGAGGGGACGGCGATTAAAAGGGACCTTGGCGCGATTGCAAAAAATATCTCAGGCAGGATCACACGTATAAAAATGCTCGCAAAAAACGCGCCCCGCGAGAAATACAAACTGATGAAAAAAAGGACCGAAGCGCTGCTCGGTTCGAGCGTTGATAAGGCCCGGCTCTATGCGGAATTCGCAATTCTCGCCGATAAGCTCGATATCAACGAGGAGATTGTGAGGTTCATGGACCATCTTGAAAAATTCAATGCCCTGATGCGGATCGGCGGCCAGATCGGGAAGAAGCTCGATTTCATGGCGCAGGAGATGTTTCGCGAGATCAACACGATCGGATCGAAGTCGGGAAGCTCGGAAATCGCGTACGAGGTGGTCGAGGTCAAGAACCATATCGAAAAAATCAGGGAACATTGCAGGAACATCGTATGAAAACCACGCTCATAAATATCGGTTTCGGCAATGCCGTTGTCGCGGAGCGCGTGATCGTCGTGATCACACCGCAGTCCGCGTCCGGTAAAAGGCTTCGCGAAGAGGCGAAGGACAATAAGCTCCTCGTGGACGCGACCCACGGCAGGAAAACCAGGGCGATAATCGTGACGGACAGCAACCATGTCATTCTATCGGCTATGCAGCCGGAGACGATCGCGAACAGGCTGATGCAGATTGAAAATGAATGATCTGTCGCTGGTCATAAGCGCCCCCTCCGGCGCGGGCAAGACCACGCTGATCGCCAGGCTTCTCGATGCCGACGACAGGCTGGTATTTTCAGTTTCGACGACGACCAGACCGAAACGGGAAGGGGAAGCGGAGGGCGAAAGCTACTACTTTGTCAGTCCATCCGAGTTCAGGAAAATGATCGGGGAAGATTCGTTTATCGAGTGGGCGCAGGTCCACCGCAACTATTATGGCACCACTAAAAAAGAGATTGACAGAATTACAAGGGCCGGGAAAATTCCCATATTCGATGTCGATGTTCAGGGAGCGCGGTCACTGAAGCACAGTGTGGATAATGCGACATCCATCTTTATTGTACCACCGAGCCGCGGGATTCTCGTTTCGAGATTGCGGAACAGAAAGACCGAATCAGAATCTCAGATACAGATTCGACTTGAGAAAGCCCGCTGGGAACTAACACAATATCAATTATACGATTATATCATCGTCAATGATGATATCGATGTCGCCGTGAACAAGATCATGTCGATCGTGAGCGCGGAGCTTTGCAGGCTGCAGAGGACGTCGAGTATAATTCAGGATATACTGGAGGATTGGCGTGATAATTCCATTGGATAAGCTTCTCACCTATGATAAAAACAGGTATATATTCACCAGGTCCACTATGGAGGCCGTTGAAAAAATCGGGAACATGAAAAAGTTCCCTCATGATGAAACCGAATGGAAGGTCGTCCCGCATATATTGAATCTTATGCTTAATGATGATGTTAAGTTTGAATATCCGAAGGACGACGTCGAGGAAGAGTAAATTATTACCGATGATCGTGGACATATCAGGTATGTGGTGCTGGCCGGTCCGACCGCGGCGGGGAAAACCGGGGCATCGCTCAGCGTGGCCGGGGATTGTTTTGAAATTATTTCAGCCGATTCAGTGCAGGTTTACAGGCATCTTGATATCGGCAGCAGCAAGCCGGGCATCCATGACCGGGAGCATATCAGGCATTATCTCATTGACTGGGTCGAGCCTGATTTTTCTTTTACTGCCGGGGAATTTTGCAGGGAGGCACGGAAGGCGGCGGAAGAGATTTCGGCGCATGGGAGAATACCCATGATCGTTGGGGGCACCGGTCTTTACATCGATTCTTATTTTCAGGGGCTCTCGGGAATCCCTGAAATACCAGAGAAGATCAAGCGTTCACTCCGGGACGAGTTGAACGATCGAGGACTGGAGGCCCTTTATAACGAGCTCATACTGGTTGACCCCGGATTCGGGATACGCCTCCACCCGAATGATACCCAGCGCGTTCTTCGCGGCCTCGAGGTGTACCGAGGCACCGGCAGGCCGCTCAGCAGCTTTTTTAGCTCCAGGATGCCATACGGATCGAAATCGGTTCTCTATATCGCTCTGTATGAAGAGCGCGATATTATGCGGAAGCGTATTGAGGAAAGAGTTGACAGAATGATTTCCATTGGGATGGTGGATGAGGTGCGCGCTCTTCGCCGTATGGGATTCGGTCCCGGGCTCAGATCGATGAGCTCCATCGGATACGCCGAGATAAACCGATACCTCGACGGAAAAATGCAGATGGATGAAGCGGTTGAAAAGATAAAGATCGCGACGAAGAATTATGCGAAGAGGCAGGTGACCTGGTTCCGGAAAAATGAAAGGTTTTTCTGGATCAAATCGGGGGAGACACTGAAAATCAAAGAACTTTTGCAGCGATGGCTCGATGAGGGCTCCGATAAAGATAGATCACTTCAGCAAGGATGAGGATGGTAACAATGGCAGCTCAATACAATAACTTACAGGATCATTTTTTGAATATTGCACGCAAAGACAAGATAGAGATCAATATCTTTCTCGTCAACGGTGTGCCGATAAAAGGGCGGGTTTTGAGTTTCGATAATTTCACGATACTTCTCGAGGTTGACAAGAGACAGAACCTTATATATAAGCACGCAATGTCTACCATTGTGCCGTCCCGCCCTATACCGTATAAAGATGAAGAGGAAAATAAAAAAATTCCGCGCGATCAATAAACAATGAAGCGTTTTTTCAAAAAATTTTTAATTCTTTTGTTGATCCTCCTGATAGGATACGTGTTGTTTTCTTCAATCGAAAAGATTAGCAATGGAACTGTCGGCGTAGTCGAGGACCTCCGCTCAAAGAAAGTCGTCCGCATGGTTCGGCCCGGACCGGGAGGATACTCGTTTGTATGGCGCGCCTCGATTCCATGGCGGTATTCATTTGCCGAGACCCCTCTCGAGAGGGACGTGCGCTATGAGATACGCATATCGATCCCGGACATGGAAAATTTAAAGGAAGAGTATTATCATATACGTATTCCTTTGAATGTGGGGTATCGCATCGACCCGCAGAAATTTTCCGATATCGCCGCGCTCGGACGTGAGGGACGTCCCTTGGACGATCTTGTGAAACGCTTTTTTACAAGCGTAATTGAAAAAGAATTGATGGCGTATCTGTATCCGGTGTACCAAAGGGAGGCGATCGCCGCGCGAATGAATATAGTGATGGAAACAACAAAGGGAGACATTGATCAGGACCTGCGCTCTCACGGCCTCGTTCTGGTCCGCGCGGCTTTGTCGGGCGCGGTCTCGCTTCCAGGCAGGACCCTCTATTATGAAGGAATGCAATATGCGGCGGACCTTCGCCGAAAGGACAGGTCGGCCGAGCTCGGTTTGATTGATGTGCGCGGCAGGGTGGAGCGGCAGAAGATTGAAAATCGGCAGTTCTATTCGAAGCTGAGGGAAATTTCAAGCATCATCGCCGATAATCCGGAGATTCTGAAGTATATTTATATTGACAAAATGGGAGGCAACGTAAAGGTGATACTCTCATCAGATGCATCCGGTGTTCCCGCCATGCTTAACGGCACCGCTAAGCCGAAGAAGGGAGCTCCGGTAGAGATAGATAATCTGAGCAAACAATAATTACCGGCAAAGGAGTTACAAGGAGCTGCGTGTATGCCCTGTGGAAGGAAGAAAAAAAGGAAAAAGATAGCAAACCATAAAAGGAAAAAACGGCGAAGAGCGAATCGCCATAAAAAGAAGCTGTGATCATTAACATGGAGAGATTGGCGAAAAATCGGAAGCCAATCTCTTTTGGTATGGCCGGCAGGATATGCTAAAGAGAAAAATCACAAACATAATGCTGGAAGCCTCCCACACGTGGAAGAGGAGGCCCTCCGAGATACGGGGTTACCAGAGAGCGTATTACATCAACACGGATGACGGAGATCATCTTCGTGTGGATTATAACATGCGCGAAAAGCGGGTCAGACTGTATGTAGAGATCGAAAGTGAAGGCGGAAACGCATACTACTCCATAATAACCAACGGAAAAATCACCGCCGAGAAGAGCGTTTCCACAGGCAGGTCGTTCGGCTTTGCGGATAAGTTCCGGGCGCGAGCCCATCTGTTCGCCACCATACCCAATAGGGAGGTATACCGCCTCATAAATCTCAAATATGGCATCAGAAAGGGCAGGGCCGCCGATGATAAGCAGAAGACCGACAAGGAAAGGCTCATCAAAGAAACCAAAAAGAAATATTTCAAGAAGGAATTTTACGATGCGACGGGAGCACGTGCCGATGATCAGGGCAGATTATTCAGGAAATTAACCATCCTTGACCTCGTCGATTTTCTCATTGGGATCTTGATTTCCTGCGCGGCCTTTCTGTACTTTAAATTCAGTTTTCTCGCCATGGGCGTGACCGCGTCCTTTTTTGGCATTATAATCGGCTTTGTGGACATGTTTTTTCGAAACCGTTCACCCATGTTCACCAAGGTAATCTTTTTCATCCTGGGCGGCGCCATTTCTTATATTTACGGATACTTCCTTTAATTCATAAAAATGTTGCCGTGCATCTGCTTGAAATTATTTATTGCTATCATCCCCATTGGGTCGGTGCTGTAGAGATAAATGTTTAAGAAAATTTCCGTATGCGAAAAAATGCCCGGCAGCTTGCTGCGGGGGTATTTTATACTTGAAAACTTTATTCGGTAAATTACATTAATACATCGAATTATTTTTTTATTGAATATTTGACATTTTGTGCATACCTAAGCGGATTGAATGTGCATATTATGTCTGCAGTCGCCGGCTGCGCGAGGAACGGGTAGTATTAATTATGGAAAAAAAGGAAAATGTTCTTTCATCAATTCAAATCGTATGCTTCAAGGTCGGTAATGAAGAATATGGATGCAATATTCTTCAAGTGCAGGAGATACTGAAGCTCGCCAAAGTGACGAAGCTCCCCAAATCCAAGCCGTATATTATGGGCGTCATAGACCTTCGCGGAAAGGTGCTGCCCATAGTGGATTTAAGCAAGCGCTTCAGTATTGAGGCCGGTAAAGACTCTGAAAGGAAAAGGGCGATCGTCGTCAACATCGGAGGAAAAAAAATCGGCTTGGGAATCGACTCGGTAAGCCATGTCGTAAAGCTGAACCCTGACGACATCGAGGCGCCGCCCGCCGTTGTGAAAGGCATTTCAGGAAAATATATCAACGGCATCGCCAAGGTGGGCCACGGTTTTGTCGTCGTGCTCGATATCAATCAAATGTTTTCATCAGAAGAGTTGAGGAATTTTTAACCGGAAGCGCTGCTTAATATGCAGCGATCAATATCGTCTCTATCTCATTGACATTGACCTCACGGGGCGTATTATTAAGAAACGGATACGTCATGGCGAGTTCGGCCACGTCTTTGAATATGGTTTTAGGCACGTCATAGCTCGACAGCCTCTGGGGGATGTCGATGTCCGTTTCGAGCTTCCTGATCGCCTCGACCGCTTTTATCGCCGCTTCGATGACCGTTATTTCCCTGACATCTTCCCCCATTACCTTGGACATCTGGACGTATTTACCCGGCGATGAGGTAAGATTGAATTCCATGATATGCGGCAGCATTATGCTCATGGAGCTCTCAATATCAAGCTTAGACTTGGATGAGAGCGCCAGTGATATAGCCAGGGAGATTGAAAGAAATGAGACCGCGAACGCTATTCCGACCATGATTGATGCGGCCGAGAGAAAGCTGCGGGGCACGCTGTTCTGGGGCTCCCTGAACACGATGGGGATGTTTCTGAATATCAGGTCAATGGATTTCAGCGCGTACATGTTGATGAAATCGTTGTCTATTTTAGATATGATCGATTCCGAGGCAATGGCCAGACTCGCAATCGTGGATTTCATAATCTTTTCGGCGGGATTCATATGGGTGATCAGCGGGTCAACGATCGTCGCTTCCGGATACAAAAACTGGTTGTAATAAATTTTTTTCGTCAGGTCATGTATTTCATCAAGGTATAATATCGGAGCGATCTCAAATCCGAACAGCGGGCTCCCCGGTATGGTGATAAATTTCATGGGCTTCTCGGTGAGCGTGGGATTAGACAGAAGATCATGACAGAAGATATAATTATTCGCGAGCACTGCGATCGCCTTCGCCGAATTTATAGAATCAAGGCTTCCAAATCCGATTATAAGATCGGCTTTTGTTTTTTTTAAATAGGCCGCAGCGCTATCGATACTTTCGGTATCGGGGGGGACGGGGATTTCGTCGTATATGATGCAGCCGATTCCGGCGTCCTTGAGCTGACGCGACATGACCTCGATGGTGGATCCGTAAAGATCGAGGTCATGAGCCGTGGTAAGAAGGATTGCCCGCGATCCGAAGAAGGGGATAATTTTTGCGATATCGCCGATGATACCCTGCCTGATGAAGATCTGGCTGGGTAGATGAAAGTCTGATTTGATCTCGGACATCGATTATAATCCGCTTTTTATTACATAAAAAAAGCGGACAATCTCCGCTTTTTCCTGTATTCGCACGATGTATTTTTCACATGCTATTTTCTAAGAAGAAAATTCGCGATCCTGTCCGCCACCTGCTCAAGAATTTGTGGATCATTGAAGTTGTACGAGCCGTTCGCGATCTGCTCCTTGATCTGCTGCACCCGCTCCACTCTGATGTCCGAGGTCTCCCTTACCGCCTGGGTTAATTTTGAAACCTGGGCCGCCATTTTGCCCTCGGATGATATTTGAATTGAATCCTTTTTTTTGGTTTTGTTTGCATTGGTGACGGGATTCGATTTTTTGGGTTCGATTATATTGTTGATATTTCCTATTTTATCGATTGTCATACGCTTAACCCTTTGATGTACTAATACATATATCGGATATTTTTGTCAATACTTTAACAAAATTCAGATTACATCGACCTTTTATTGATACTGAATTTAATGGCCTCATACAATAATTATTCGCCTGTTATATAAAATAATAGCGGATTTTTTAAGTTAAAGTCAAATTTTTTTGCTTGTAAGGGTACATTCAGGCAGATAACGGCCTCATGTGAGATGCGGCAGGTCGTTAAAAATAGCGACCGTGAATTCCCCTTTTTCAGTGACCGAATCCAGGAAGGACTCAAAGTCATCGCCGGAATATGACAGGAATTCCTCGTGGATTTTCGACATCTCCCTGGCGACGATCACCCTTTGTTTGGGAAAGGTTTCGTGGATTGCATTCAGCAGCTTTTTTATCCTGTATGGGGATTCGTATAGCACTATCAAACCCTCGAATTTGCCGAGCTTTTTCAGCTCGTTCTTCCGTTTGTTTCCTTTTTTGCTCAAGAAGCCCGCAAACATGATATTTTTACCCTGATATCCGGATACTGAAACCAGAGAAGTCAGCGCCGAGGCCCCAGGGATCGGGCATACGTTTAAACCGCTGTCACGTGCACGTGACACGAGTTTCGCCCCCGGGTCGGAAAGGCCGGGGGTCCCCGAATCCGTGAGATATGCGACTGAAGAACCCTTTTTGAGGAGGTCGATGGCTCGGGTGATTTTTAATTCAGATGAATGGGCGTGTAGGGATTCCGTACGCGCGGTAATCTGATAGCGGACGAGGAGCTTGCGCGTCTGGCGCGTGTCCTCGCAGAACACGGTATCCACGGTTTCCGATAAAATTTTGATCGCCCTGCGTGTGATGTCCTCCAGATTGCCGATCGGCGTTGCGATGATGTAGAGCGTTCCCGGCTTCATGTAATTTTACCACCTATTGGTCTTGAGAAGAGCAACGGTAACCGCCGATTCACGCCGATGGTTCGACAGGCTCACCAACCGATTTGCTTATCACTTGAAAAAAGCCATTCGGTTGCCGAGCTTGTCGAGGCACTGCGTCCATCGGAGGTTCCATTATAATAGCTGAGCCGTTGTTGTTTTTTTTTCTCGCATCACGATGATCCCCTTATCCGGCGAGGTTGGGCATTTGAGCTCACAAATGCCGCATCCTATGCAGAGCGCATCATTCATGACCGGCTGCTTGACGATTTTTCCTTTTATGGTTTTTTTTATGAGCTTGATCGCCTTTTCCGGAATCGGACAGTGCTCTTCGCATACGATGCAGTTTTGCGATTTGGCGTAGGGAAGACACGTCTTTTTGTCAAAAACCGCCAATCCGATTTTCATCTTTTTCTTTTCCGCGAGCGGGAGGCTGCGTATCGCACCCGTGGGGCACACCCTGCCGCAGAGATTGCATTCATATTCGCAGTAGCCGCGCTTGAGGTCCAGTATGGGAGACCATGCGCCGCCAAGTCCGAGCTCAATCGGCGAAGGGGTGAGCACGTTGGTCGGGCAGACCTTCATACAGTTGCCGCAGCGGATGCAGCGCTGAATGAATTCCGCTTCCGGGAGCGCGCCGGGCGGTCTCAGGCGCGAGGCGGTGCCCGGCCTGGGGGCCCTGGATCGTTCCGCCGCATTTACCCATGGAATGATTCCCAGGGATGAAACGATGACGCCCGCGGATATTGAGAGGAACCGTGCGCGTGAGATCGAGGCGCCTGTCTTCTCCTTGTCAGCAGTTTTCGAAACCGTTTTTTTAAATGAGAATGTCGCTGACCCCGCAGGGCACAGGGCCGTGCAATCGAAGCAGAGAACGCACTCCCCGGGGATGTAGGTGTTGTCGCTTCTGATTGCGTTCACTCGACACAGGTTTTTACACACGCCGCAGTTCCCTTTGCACGCGTGCACATCCCTTTTGAGCAGGGGCCTTCGTGCGGGCAGGGCGAGGAGGCCCCCCAGCGGGCAGAGATACCTGCACCAGAACCTTCTTTTTACCAGGGAGAGCAGGAGCACGGCCGCCAGGATGATGAGGATGATATTCGTGTGGGGGAACTCCGGCGTTGAAAGGCTCAGGAAGCCCTGGCGCAGCCAGTCATATATTGATTCGAGCGCATCGGGATACCCTGCCGCTGCTGAAAGACCCGATACGGCCGAATCCACGGCACGGTTGACGAACGGGTGTACGTTGAATGCAAAGGAGCGCACGAAAATGGCGAGCGGATCGAAGAACCAGGCGAGCTGCAGGCCGAAAAGCGCGACCGCAACGAGCACGAAGAGGATGATGAATTTGAGATGCCGCCAGGCGGGGGGCTCGGCTTCCCTCGCTTTTTTGCGGAAAATTTTCATAACGCCGGACCGTGCGAAGCCCAGGAAGTCCTGAAGGGCTCCCAAAGGGCATACAAAACCGCAGAAACCCCGCCCGAGGATGAGGGTCAGGATGACCAGTATCGTTGAATAGATCAAACCAGGCAAAAACACCCTTTCCGCTATGGCGGTCACGTACATGACCAGGGGATCGGCCATAAAGTAAAACCGGGGATTGATGAATCCGGAGAGCGGGTACCGCGTACACCAGATGATGTAGACGAGCATGAAGACCGAAACGACTTGCGTCAGGCGGCGGATCCTAATAAGATTTTTAGTCGAAGAACTCATGAATCAGATGACGATTTTTTTTATGCGTGCTTTCGAAATCTCGGTCGTGCCGAGCCTGAATTCTTCAGCCACGCGAATGTAGCCGATGTCCCGCGGATGTACGCCGAAGAGCGTGGACGCGTATGAGTCCACAAGAACCGGGTCCGTTCCCGCGATGACGGTTTTCGTCAGCTTCACGTCCTCGAGACTGCCGCCGGTCGGCCCGTGCCTGAGGAGTATGCGGTACGCATCGATGACCGTGAGGTCGGGGCTTATGAATTTCGTGAGCTCGGGCAGCTTTTGCTCCATGTTCCAGTGTATCATGCCGCGGTTTCCGCCGCATACGCCCATGAGGTTTTTCATTGAAAGGGTGAGTCCCGCCAGGGAGTGGTGCTTGGCCACAGGCACGTTTATAAAGCAATCGCATTCGACCGCGTCCAGGTAAATGGGCCATTCCTTCATCGCGCTCCCCGGGGGAAACCGGGCCGGAATGAATTTTCTTCTGTTCACGTAGGAGATGTGGCCGCCCGCATCGGAAACCGCGTCGGCGATTCCGCTCGTGCGATAGCACATGACTGCCTGGTTGCAGGTGTTGTCGAAGACCTTCACCCTTCTGGCTCCTGCGGTGAGGCAGAGGCGGACGATGCTCGCCACCACCTCGGGATTGGTATTGGCCGCGTATTCGGGAGCGCGGTCCCAGCCGATATTCGGCTTGATCACGACCGTATCGCCCCTGCGGACGAAGCGTCCCATGCCCCCCAGCGCTTCCACCGCCTTGCGTGCTATCGCCCCGGGGGAGTCGCCCCTGACCACCGCCAGGTCATACAGTCCCGCCGTCCCCCTTTTTTTCCTCGGCGTGATTATTTTTTCGGATTCCGCCCATGCGTTGGGAATAAAATTTTTTGCCAGTGTGAAGGAGCCGAGTGCGAGGATCATGGAGCGTATGAAGAGCCGTCTCGATGAGGGGGCGCCGGGTGCGGGGAAACCGCTCAATGCTTTTTCAATTATGTTCTTCATCAAAGATCCTCCGTCATGAGGGTTGTGGAAAGAAGGCTTCAATAAGCGGATGTTCACGTACAGACCATGGTAAGGACCGGCGTTAAATATTAAAGAATTTTTTCAGCATGCAAATTTTTTTTTGTGTCTTTTTTGCAACCAATACAGTTCTCCAGTCACTTAAATTTAAATAAAATTTTGGTTGTATTCTGCCAATAATGGTAGTATACTATCACCAATTATTATTTGAGGCGGTCATGGACAGCAAGGAACGTGTCGAGATGATCAGGCGGGGTAACGAGTATTTCAACGCCGGCGAGGTGCGTAAAGCCGAAGTCCTGTTCATTAAAACCGGATACCGCGACGGACTGACGAGGGTGGCCGATCACTATTTTTACGACCAGAAGAAGCCGCTCATTGCGTTGAAATATTACAGGCTCGTGAACAGGCAGGATAAGGTGAACGAGATTTTCGAGCGTATGGTATTCGCCCTGTCGAAGATGCTCGGCAGGGAAACGGGCCCCAAGGTGAAGCTTCCGCCGCTCAAGGTGTCCCCGAAGCTTAAAATCGCCGCTGAAGAGATTTTAAGGAAAAACCAATCGTTATAAACCCCCTGAATTCGTCCGGAGTTGTGTCTATGATTAAGTCAGTTAGAGCTGCCGCATTATCCGCTTTGTTCCTGCTGGCGGCGTCGCCCCAATACGCCCTTATCAGTGATCCGGGCCAATATCTTACAAAGAATGTCGTCGCCAGGAAGCTGCCGAACGGGATAAGCGTGGTACTCTTGAACCGAGGATACGCGCCCGTGCTGGCGATGGAGATATCCTTCCGCGTCGGTTCGGTTGACGAGAGCTACCGGACCATGGGCGCCGCGCACCTTCTTGAGCACATGCTTTTCAAGGGCACCGATAAAATCGGCACCCGGAACTACAAGAAGGAGCGCCCCATCATCAGGAGGCTCGAGGCTCTGGGCGAAACCGTCGACCGGCTCAAGCTTGCCGATCCGGGAAATACGCGCATTCCGGAGCTCGAGGCGGAAATGAAGAGGCTCATGTCCGAGGAGAGGAGGTATGTCGATAGCTCGCCCTACGATCGGATATACACGGAAAACGGTGCAATAGGCTTCAACGCGTCCACCTCCAAGGACATGACCAGTTACTATGTCGAGCTGCCCGCGAACAAGCTCGAGATGTGGGCGAAGATGGAGTCCGAGCGCCTCATGAACCCCGTGCTCAGGGAATATTACCTCGAGAGGAACAATGTTCTCGAGGAGCGGCTTATGCGCTATGATTCGATCGGCTCGGGACTCCTGTTCGAGAGATTCATTGCGACCGCGTTCATCGCCCACCCGTACCGTCATCCGATCATCGGATGGCGGAGCAACATCCCTTACCTCTCCATTGCGGATGTCAGGCGTTTCTATCATGACTATTATATTCCCTCAAGGATGACCATAACCGTGGTGGGAATGCAGGACACGGACAAAAGCTATGAGCTGATCAGAAGATATTTCGGCAGAATCGAGCCCCGTCGAGAACCAGAGCCCGTAACCGTCAAAGAACCGCGGCAATCGGGCGAGCGGCGCTTCACCCTTGTTTTTGAATCCGAGCCGTACCTGATAATCGGGTGGCACAAGCATACGTTTCCCTCCCGGGATGACTACGTATGCGAGGTGATCGCGGATATCCTGGCTGGGGGGAAATCCTCGCGGCTGTACCGATCGCTCGTCATGGATAAGAAGATCGCCTCGTCGGTGAGCGCCTGGAACGGCGTACCCGGTTCGCGCTTCGACAATCTGTTCGTGATTTTCGCGACGCCGGCTCCGTCGCATTCCACACGCGAACTTGAGCAGGCCATATATGACCAGATGGAGGGCCTTTTTAATACGGTGCAGGAGCGGGAAATATCCAAGGTGATCAACCGGATCGAATCGGGCATGGTCTTTGATCTTGAAACGAACAAGGGGATCGCGAGAATGCTTAACGAATACCAGACCCTGTTCGGCGACTGGAGGTATGCGGTCGATTATATATCGGCCATCAAGGGGATCAGGCCCGGGGACATCAGGGCGATGAAGGATAAATACTTCACCGCGCAAAACAGGACCGTGGGCGTTCTGGTTCAGAGCCGTATAAAGGAGGGAACGCACCGAAGATGAAAAGGCCCGTGATTCTATTGATTTTCATTACGCTGCTCTGCGCCGCAGGCGTGAATTCCGCCGGGTACGGAGGGCCCGTGTCCGGAGCGGTCAGAATGCCCGAGGTTACGACCTCCGTGCTGGGGAACGGCGTCAGGATATTCCATATCAGGGACGAGCTTCCGCAGATAACCATCCTGGCCTCGATCGGTTTCGGAAGGCTGTACGAAGATAAGCACACCGCCGGGCTTGCGGAGCTTCTCGCAAAAATGATTTCGTTGGGAGGATCGAAGAAATATCCCTCGGCCTCGCTTCACGAGCTGGTTGATTCGATGGGGGGGAGGCTGGCTGTAGAGGCTTCATGGGAGCATACGATCATTTCCATCAAGGTGCTCGATCGCTTCAAGAAAGAAGCCTTCTCGATAATGGGAGACCTTATCCGCAATCCGAATTTTGACCCCCGCTATTTCGACATGGCCAGGACCCTTGTTTCCGACTCTCTGAGGAGAAGATACGAGGAACCGGCAGAGATCGCTTTCGGAAAAGCACGGGAAATTATTTTTGACGGCGAAGGGTATGGTTCATTCCCGACCCCCGATACGATAGGCTCCATGACGCTGGAACAGGCCCGGGAGGCATGGCGAAGATATTACTGCGGCCGAAACATCATGATCGGCATATGCACCTCCCTGCCTGCATACGAGATCGCAAACCTGTCCGCTTCGTACTTTTCAGGGATCCCGGCCGGGAGCGCTCGGGAGTACGTGCGAGACGACCGAAAAATCGCCCGCACGATACGTGATTCGAGCGGCACAATATTCTTTTATCCCAGGGAAATCCCCCAGTCAACGGTCGTGGTGGGGACCGCGGTCCCGAATATCAGGTACGCGGGGAAATATCCTCTCGAGATCATGAACTATGTGCTTGGGGGCGGATCATTCAACTCCAGGCTCGTGGCCGAAATCAGGGTCAAACGCGGCCTCGCCTATGCCGTCCAGTCGGTGATCAGGTTCAGGAACCGGACCGGGGTGTTTTTAGCCTATGCGCAGACTGAGAACAGAAATGCGGCCGAGGTGCTCGCGATCATGAACAATAATATTGGGAAGCTGGGTCGCGCAAGGATCAGCCGGAACGAGCTCATATGGGCGAAAAGGGCGATACGCAACAGCTTTATATTTCAGTTTGACACCCCTCTCAATATCATTTCCAATTATATGGAAATCGCATACAATAATCTTCCCGGAGATTATTATGCCAGGTATCTGGATCATATCCGCGCGGTGAGGGACAACGACATCATGAACGAAGCGGGAAAGATGATGCGTAATGGCTTCATAACCGTCGTCGTCGGCGGGGCGGCCGCGGTCGCTGATTTGAGGAAATACGGGAGCGTGATTGTCATAAAATAAATATTGTTATCATGGAACAGGGAACCGTTTTAGAGGCACAGGGAAACAGGATACTGGTACAGACCCAGGCCAATGCATGCTGCGAGAACTGCTCGGCAGGCGAACATTGCGCAATCGGAGGGGACGCGCAAAAAAGGGAGGTCTGGGTTGAGAACCGCGTGGGGGCTCTGCCGGGCGATGAGGTGGAATTTTATGTACCCCCCGGGACCTCGGTCCTTGCTTCCTCGCTTTTGTATCTTTTCCCGGTCATCATGCTCATCGCCGGTATCATCATCGGAGCTCATTACAGCGGATGGTTCCATCTGGGAAGGGACGCCTCATCAGCCGTGGGAGGTGTATCCTTTCTGCTCATCTCATTTTTCATAATCAAAATAATATCTGCGTATATCAAGAAAAGGAACCTTTTTGTCCCGGTTTGCACCGGCGTCGTTTCGAGAAAAAGCCTGGAATAAAATTGAGACTTAATCCCCTGCAAGGTCATACCGAAAATAAATACAAGTGCGCAGGGGATTGAATCATTGAAAATTTATCAGAACTCCAGGTAACATGCATGAAAAAAACAGTGGTTGATTTAATGACGTATCGTATTGAAAAAACGCTCAGGGAAAACGGTTTTATTGTGAAAAGAGACGAACACAAAAACATCAAAATATTAATAAAGCTGAAGAGCAGCGATTGAGGCCGGCTGCCTCCCTTTATCTTTCAGGGGAAAAAATTAATTGAGGAGACCGCGATGGCTGAAGGGATGGATGAAAAAAAGCAATCGATAAGGGATGAGCTGGAGAAACTGAATTACGAATACAAGGTGGAGATACCCAGGCGGATCGCCGAGGCGCGCACATACGGCGACTTGAAGGAGAACGCCGAATACCACGCCGCGCGCGAGCGCCAGGCCTTTGTCAAGGCGCGCATACTGCAACTCACGTCGCTGCTCGGGCAGATGAAGGAATTGAATCTTGAATCCATCGCCGACGACAAAATTGGATTCGGGGCCTCGGTTACGGTCGTCGACCTTGACACGAAGGAGCGTAACGAATTTGTATTCGTATCACCGGACGAGATAGACCCGTCTGAAGGAAGGATTTCGCTTTCCTCGCCGATAGGGAGCGCACTGCAAAACCGGAATGCGGGGGAAACCGTGGAGATTGCCATTCCCGCGGGCACAAAAAGATTTTACATCGAAAAGATAATCACGATACATGGAAATACTTTTGAAAAGAAATACGAATAACGGGGATTTCGTGGAGGAGATTCCCGGGCTGCATCGCCTGTTATTGGAGACGAGGGGGATCGAACCCCTGACCTCTTGAATGCCATTCAAGCGCTCTCCCATCTGAGCTACGCCCCCGGTGTGCGATTTTCAGATAAGGGAGGTGATTTTTTTTGTCAATATAATTTTTTATCCGATCATAATGGTCACTCAAGACGTGTCGTATGCCGGACCGTGGGCGCTCAGGTAATGCCCTCCCGGTGCGGGCGGCGCGTGTTTTTTGCTATACGGAGTATTTATAACAATGCTTATCTTATCAATATTGGCCGATAAATAATCAGTGGCGGCAGATTCATTATACTGCCTGGGCATTATTGCGCAATGATCTTAACATATACCATTATCGTCCTGTTCATCGTTATGTTTGCTGTGATCATATTGTACGTCATCCGTACGTTCGTCATGCCGCGCAGGATCGAGGAGATCGAGCGTATGATTGAAGCGGGCCGGACAACGCTCGCCATCAAGAAGCTGTCGGAAATATTGGAGAAGGACGAGCAGAACTCATATGCGCATTACCTGCTCGCGCAGGCGTACGTAAAGGAGAAGAATTTCAAGTTCGCCATACTGGAGTACCGACAGGCTTTAAAATACAATAGATTCAATGAAAAGATAAACGAGGCCCAGCTCCGCGTAAAGCTCGCGAAGCTGTATCTTGATCAAAAGTACACGGAGGAAGCAAAGGACGAATTCCTGATACTCACAAAGATTGCTCCCGACGATTTTCAAAATTATTATGAGCTGGGATTGATTTTTTTCAAGATCAATGCGTACGAAAAGGCGACGGTCTTTCTTAAAAAAAGCACTGCCCTTAATCCTCAGCACTCTCCTGCCCACTACTATCTCGGCCAGATCTTCTATCAGACCACGCTGTACGCCGAGGCGAAGCAGGAGCTCTTGGAGGCCATTCGGCTGGACCCTGCGGATTCCCGGAGCCATTATTTTCTCGGCCTTGTACTGAGGCAGCTGTCAGATTTCGAATGGGCGATCAAGGAGTTCGAAATCGCCCAGAAAAGCGAAGATCTCAAGGTACGTTGCTTCCTCGCAAAGGGCGCCTGCCATCTTTCAATGGGAATGATCCCAAAGGCGCTGTTGGAATTCGAACGCGGGCTCAAATTCGCCCGCCGTGGAAGCTCCACCGAGCTCGGCCTCAGATATTATCTCGGAGAGTGCAACGAGAAGGTCAGGGACATACCTTCGGCCATATACCAGTGGGAGAAGATCATCGAGGTCAAGCCGGATTTTCGGGACGTCCAAATGAAGCTGAAGGCCTATGCGGAATTCAGGCAGGATGACCGGATCAAGGATTTTCTCATATGCGGTTTGGCTCAATTCGAGCACACCTGCCGCAAGATTGCAGAGTCCATGAATTTCAAAATTTCGGATATAGAAATCATAAGCGATACCGAGATAGAGATCACCGCGTCCGAGAGTGAAGGCAAGTGGCGTAATACACGGTCGTCGAACAGGCTGGTCCATTTTTGCCGGACGACTGACACCATACAGGAAAAATTTTTACGGAATCTGCAGGAAAGCATGAGGGCCAAGAACGTGACAAGGGTGATCCTCATTACCACGGGAGAATTAACACAATCGGCGCTCGATTTCGCCAACAGCCGCCCGATAGAGCTTTACGGCAAGAACGAGCTGATAAATTTACTGAAGAGAATTTGAAGAAAACCTCCTCATGACCGCAACAGACAAAATACTTAGCTCCCTTCCTCTCTTCCGACACAGCCTGGCGGGGGAGATCAAGGAGCTTCAGAGAATCGGAAGCCTTTCTTTTGCCAAGAAGGGGGATGAATTAGACCTGAAAAAGGCCGATTCATTCAACATCATCGTGAACGGCATGTTCCGGATGGAACCACCCGGGAAATCCGATTCCCTGTTTTTAACCCCCGGCTCGTTTTTCGGACCTCTTCCTTTCACCGAGATCAGGCAGGCGGGAAGGATCAAGGCGCTCGTCGATTCCACGCTTTTGAATTTCAACCTTGAGGACATGTACCGGTTTTTCCTCATGTCATTCAAATTTCTCAGGGGATATCTGAAAATTATTTCCAGGATCGGACTCGGCTTCTCGGATGTAGGCAGAAAGTATGCCGGCGGCAAAAGCAAAATAATCACCGTATACGGGCGGTCACCCCAGTCGGGTAAATCATACCTGTCCTCTTTGATCGCGCTCTCATTGAAACGGAAGGAGAAAACGGTGGTTTTGGACATGTCGGTCACGGGGTATTCGGTTTTTAATTTTTTTGAGAAAAAGATCACCACTCCCCTGTCCCAGCGTTCTGATGAAGAAAAGGGATTCGAGGGTATAATCAATGAGTGGATCGTGCCCGTGGACGCCAACCTGGACTGCATCAATGTCGTATTCGGTTCGAAGGTCAAGGTGAACCCGGACATCGTATCCCCGCTCCTTTTCATCTTATCAAGGGAATACAGGTTTATCGTAATCGATTGCTCAGATGATGATATCGAACTGAGGAATCGTATATTCGCACTCTCTGACCAGATATTCACCCTGGTCAAAAACAGGAAGGAGATACGCTCCCAGTTTGAAATATTCGACGAGCATGCGAAAGAGGGCCAAAGGGTATACTATGTCATCAACGAGCGGTATGCCGGCAGTGTCAGGAACTTCACCGGTGGATTTGTGCTCCCGGATTTCGGTCCTGGAGATACGAATGGCGGGCTCGACCGAATGACGCGGCTCGCGGAGGATGAGGCAGTATCATACATGGCTTCACTGATTACAAGGAAAAGGCGCGCGGCCGTATTTGAAACGGCATTGATTCCCGCATTGATCTATGGAGGGTTTTTAAACGCGCTTCGAAAAACAGAGCAAAAATTCGATGTCTACTACACCTCGTCTTACGGTTATATCATCCTATCGCTCTATCTCCTCACCGGAACCGTCAAGGATTTCAGGAAGTGGATCGGACGTTTTTTTTCAGAGGAGCGGCTCAACAAGCTGCTGGACATTACGTTTCCAACCGAGCATGTTTTTAAAAATAATCTTATCATGAAGCTCGCGGAGGAGGCCTGCGGCTTGAGCAGAATCGAGATGCTGATTGACGTGCCCACGGCTGTTCTCGGCCGCGACGGCATGACGGAGAGAAGACTCTTCAGCACCGGTTATCTCAAGGATGTGGTCGCGGCGTCTTTCTGCATGTATCCGCTGTTCGAACAGGTCCCCATCATGGGCTCTCCGTATAATTCAGGTTATCCTGACTTCAGTGTTCAGATCGAAGACATGTTCAGGATCGACGTTGATGAAACGGTATATGTTTCCGCCGACAACGCACACCCAATCAAATTCAGAGAAGGCAGGTTGATGCAATTATTTGCGAACTATATGGGCTTCATACACGATAGGCGGGACGGTAACCGGAGAAACGGCCTCGCCGATCACAACATTGTATTGGAATTCTCGGAAGCCGACATGCACCCGGGCAGAATTATGGAAGTATCGGAGGAATTATCCTTCAAACTATTGTCGGAAATTACACACGCATGAAAACGTTCACGCGCAGTTTGATGAAATATATATACACTCAGGCCTTTTTAATCTTCATTCGGGTGTTAAAATTGTTCAGTGCTGATTGTTAATTTTTTTAATATACAAAAATTTATATTTATATACTTCCATAAATCGGATAAGGCTGGCCGTGTTTGAGATTTTTTGTCCCAATAAAAGTTTTAGGAATCATCTAAGGAAATTATTATTGATTAATAATACCCTATGAATACAAAGGAAGCGTGGGGGTTCCGATGAGGTCGAAGGCAACAAACGTTCTTCAGGCAGTGGTGATTTTAACCGGTATCGTCTACATCGCCATCGGGCTTTTCTTTTTCATCTCTCCCTACAGGGCATTCAAACTTTTTTCCGTGATATCAGAAGAGAAGAGCACTGCTGCGGTGCATGACTTCGAGAGCAGAGGCACGAAAAATATGATAGTCGGGAAGGTAACCGGGGAAGACTGGCTGAACCAGATCAACGGCGATGATATCATGTCTCCCCTCTACTATATCTTCAGGATCTTTTCCATGCTGCTGGTGATAAACGGCCTGGCGATGATCATGCCTCTTTTTGATCCACTGCGCTACCGAGGTCTTGTGTATTACAACGGCCTGGTTTTTCCCTTTATGGCGGCCCTTCTACTGTTCATATTCATACATGTTCAGAGAACGACCGGCATGAAGATCGCCGCGGATCTTAATCTTGATTCCGGAGCGCGGGAGGTGCTTGCAAGGCAGGAAGCTCCAGAGATCCTGGTCATACTGGCGGTTGTTTTTTTGGTTATACTTGTCCTGACTGCGGCGGGCCTTCTCATAACCAAGAAGCAGACGAAAGAGGGACGGGAATAATTATTGATAAGAATCGATTTTTTAATTGATTTATAGTTTGTGGTCATGGATTATTGATATCCACTACGGAACGGAAGCGCATTTGTTATGGATTTGAATATAAAAAAAGTCGGAAGCGTAAATGTCATATACCTTTCGGGGAGATTGGATGTCCATCTGTCCTCAGATATAGAAAAGGAGATCAACAATCTCATCCAGAACGATCCTGATACTCATTTGCTTCTGAATTTGAATGGGGTCGAATACATGAGCAGCTCCGGCCTGAGGATTTTCGTTTCCACCATGAGAATACTGAAAGAGCAGAAAAGACGCCTTGCCCTCTGCAATATGAACAATGCGGTCAGAAAGATCTTTGAGGTCGTCGAGCTCGTCGACATGTTCGATATCTATGATACTGAAGAAGAAGCGCTTTCAACATTTTGATTTGAATAATATTTGCGGTAGCCATTGATTCAAACGTCGAATAAAACCAGCCCTCAAAAAAAATTAAATTTAATTGATTTTACACGCTCCTGCGAAGTAAACGTCGACCCGGTAAAAATCCTTTCTTCGGAGAACCTCTATTTTACCGGCCTCAGTAATTATCTCCTCTTCCAGAAATTCTCATTTTTTAGATGGCCTGCCTGGGCTACGGCAAGGGGCGTACCCGGAAACGATTCGTCTTCATTAATACCCTTGTTCCTGTTCAACACCGCGATGAGGGATTGTTGTTATTTTACCAATTTTTTATCCGGGGAGGGGATCCGCATTGATCCCTCGGGCATGGTATCGCCGTCCTATGACCACTGGTCCGTGGAGCTTTGGATTTTTCATGACGATGCGATATATCGGGCGGCAGATAATCTTCAGAAAGTAGTCCAGGAAAGGGACACGAGGAATTCGATCGTCCATACCTCGTGGGGTACGAACCTGTTCGCCTTGCATCAGATGGTGTACGGAGCGCGGAGCACCGTCGACGAGGCCATCATCGAAGCCGAATGCGTCCTGAAGGAGCGTAAGCGGGCATTTCTCTTGTTTGTCGTCAGGCCTTATGACCAGTTTGAGCTGGGCGGGCTCCGGTCGGTTTCGTATGACAAGGATTCATTTTGTATGAGCATAAACGGAAGAAAATCCGCGTGCTCTGTCGGCGAACCGGATGATATCTTCGTCGGAGGAGGGGATACAGACCTCGACCTGATTGACGGGAAGGCCGGGAAGGTCCGATGCGATTCTCCATATGGGTTGGCAACGCTGGGGCTTGTATTCGAGCTCAAGAATGGGGACAACCGCTTTATCTTCCGGATCGCGCTTAACGGGCGTGCCGGTTTACCGGCGGGAAAATACGATTTCAGCAAGGTCAGGGATGATTTCGCCTCTTATGCGGAGATCAGGATCAGGAATGGAGCCAACATCCACCTGCCGTCAAAGCACCTGGTAAACTGGTTTTACGGCTCAAAAATTTCCCTCTTAAACGGACCGCCGAAGGATTTTATGGGCGGGAATGGTGCAGCCGATTTCCGTACGGCGTTTTATGTGATATACGGATTCAACCGTATGGGTTATTTCAATGAGTCGATCAGATATATCGATGTAATAATGGACAAATCGGCTGGCAGGGTGAAGGGCCTTGCCGATGATGATGCGATCGGCATCTGTTATGTGATCTGCGCCATGGCGGATTATTTCATTTATATGAGGGACATTGACTTTCTGCGGGCAAGATTTGAATTTATTAATAAGCTGTCGTCCGCAATGTACGGCTATTCCTCAAAAATAAAAAGACCAGGAGCTCGAAATAGAAATTCGTTGCGGGATTATTTTATCGCCGAGGAGCACCCTTTCGATTTAATATTGATCTCTTTTACGCTCGCGCAGCATTCTTATATGGCCCGGTGTCTCGGGCTTTTCGGCGATGAAATAAAATATAAGAAGGAAGCGGATCGGATCGCGGGCTTCATTCAGGAATCGGATTTCAATGCGGAAGCCCATGGAAATGAATTCATCATTTTCAGCATCTTCGGCGGGTTTCCGTTCAGGATCGATTCAATTCCCGAGAATGCAATACGGTCCCTGATCCGCGCCATGGATCGGCATATTTCTGAAAAGCCGTTTTTCATCTCATCTCTGGGATGTGACGTCTTTTTGACCCTTGTGATCGCGAACAATCTGATTTTTCTCAAAGACAAAAGGGGTTACGGGATGGTCGAAAGCCTTTTGAAAACGAAAAACAAAAGGTATGTCCTTCCCGAAT
The DNA here is from genome assembly GCA_964529965.1 of uncultured Leptospirales bacterium. Lineage (GTDB taxonomy): Bacteria > Spirochaetota > UBA4802 > UBA4802 > UBA5550 > RBG-16-49-21. The sequence goes on from CAZHAD010000019.1 coordinate 30,576, forward strand.
ACATTCATCCCGCGAGCGGATGGGGCAACTGGGGGGAGGGCGCATCTCCTGCGGTGAGTTCTATGATTTATGCGACGATCCGCAATCTCCTGTTCATCGATCATCCGGAGCGGCTCGATCTCTTCCCGCTGCCGAGGAATGAGTGGTTCGAGCCGGGCAGCGAGATTCAGGTGGAGGACGCTCCGTCGAGGTTCGGGCCCATCACCATCCGGGTGGTGTCTACAAGCAATGAGATACAGGTGCATTTTGAAAAGCTTCCTAAATTCGTTCCGCCGGACATCATGATCAACCTCCCCCTAAAGAGCAGGATCAAGCATGAAGACGATTTTTTCGTCAAGAGGGAGGACGAACAGTCTTTCATTATCAACGGCTGGCCCTCTCTCGTGAGGTTCATACGGAAGTAGTATGCTGGTTCCGATACTTATATCGTTTCTGGTAATCGTCGGGATAATATTCATATATCTGTTTGTTCTGGCTCCCCGATTGAATCCCCTTAATCGCGCCGATTTTTTCCTGAGTCAAAATCTTGTCGATCAGGCGATGCTGGAGTATGAAAAAATTCTGGAGCAGAATCCGGCCAATCCGGTCGCACATTTCCGGTTAGCGCTGATTTATCTTGACCGTGACAGGATGGAGGATGGGGTCCGCCACCTTGAGGAGGTCATCAGGATCAATAGGTACGGCTCGGAGTTAGATAAGGCGGCGGTGGTGCGGAAGCTCGCCGAGGCCTATATCACGCTGGGAAAGACTCTTGAGGCGTTCAAGCTCTTGTTCGACATCTTGAAGAAATATCCGGACGATGTAAAGGTCCTTTATCATGTCGCATTTATCCTTCTCGGCCAGGAATACTTTGAATTGGCGCAGAGATATTTTGAACGGTTTGTCGGGCTTGAGGAGCGCAATTTCGAGATCCTTTTCGGCGCCGGCATTGCAAGCTACCAGAGCCAGAAGACGTCGGATGCGGTCGATTACTTCAAGGAAGCACTCTCCATTGATCCTCATTCCGATATCGCGAATCTCGCGATGGCGTTCGCGCAGCAGAAAAAGCACGATTACAAGGCTGCGCTCAATTACGCGCGCATGATCATCGATACAAGCACAGACCAGAACGCCCTTTTCATCGCCAGGAGGCTTTACGGGATACTTGCGATTCAGGCAAGGCGGCCGACCGAGGGGGTGAAGGTGCTGGAGGAGCTTCTCCATGCCGCTAGGAAGAAGGGATTGACCGATGAGGTGAGGGTTGTTCTGTATGATCTCGGTTTTGCCGCACTGAACGCCGAAATGACGGAGCTCGCGTATGATTATTGGAACCAGTTATATCAGGATGATCGCGAATTCAGGAATATACAATCCCTGACGACGATGCTCCGAAAGGAAATGGATTTCAAATCAGGCCCGAGGGATGTCGAGGGATCGGTGATGGAATACACCGATGAATGGTTAAGGGATTCCTTTTCCCCCGATTTCGTATGGCACATATGCGGGCTTAAGAGTGAAATGAAAATTGACTTGAGCCCGGTGCTCGCGGCTGCGAGCGCGGAATCAACGCGTGAGGATATTCCCGATAAAAGAAAGGTTTTGTCGAGCGTGGCCGCCGAAAAGGTCGACGCCTTCATCCAGCTCGACGTGGAAAATTTCAGGATCGTCTCCAACAGGGTGGCGGCGAAGCTGGGATACCGTGTGGACGAGATACTGCAGACATACCGTGAGCCCGACGGAGTCGATTTTCTCGCGTACTCCCAGCCCGCCGGGGATAAAACACTGATATGGGTGAGACGCTGGAAGGACATCAGGGTCGGCGAGATACCCTTCAGAAATCTTGCGCAGGCCGTAAACGACATGAAGGCGAGGCAGGGGGTCTTCATATGCGCGACCGAGCTGACCGAGGCGGGGGAGGAGGCGGTGCGAAACCTTTCCAAGGTGAAGGTCATTCCGGCGTCCGAGCTCGGCAACCTGCTTGAAGATCTGGTCTGATGCAGATATCACTGGACGACATCGATCTTGAAGATCGGCATTTCAAGATAAGCAGGGATCATATAGGCGGGGACCTCAGGGCCTCGATACGGGATTTCGGCGTGCTCGACCCACCCTCGCTGATCAGGAAATCCGATCGGATTCAGGTAGTGTTCGGCCTCAACAGGCTTGGCATACTCAAGGAACTGGGGCATGCAACGGTCCAGGCGAACGTTCTGGCGTCTATGGACGCGGAATGGTACGTCAGGGGTGCTCTGCTGAAGTGCAACAGGAACGAAACCGGCCCGGTCGGCAGGCTCAGGGTCCTTTACCTGCTGAAGCATTCTTTAGCACTGGGCGCCGACAGGATCATTCACGTGGCGAGAAGCGGATTGCACGTCCCCGAGTATTTCATTCAGGACGATCCCCTCCTCATTTTCGTCATGGAGCTTCCCCGCAACCTGAGGCGGTACATTGATGATACGAATCTTCCTTTTAAAATCATCAGGGACCTGGTTGGCCTGCCGGAGGGTGTGATCGGCGCGATTTCCAGGTGGATTGACTATGCTCCAATACGGGTGAATATATTCAGGAGCATCGTCGAGATGCTCTTGGAAATTAACGCGCGCGACGGAGATCTGGGCCTGGTCGAGCATATCGCTCCTGATGGTGAAAGCGCCGGAACCCGTTGGGACGAGCTCCTGGCCGGACTCATATACCGCACCCGCTATCCCGAGTTCTCTTCCCTGAAGATTAGGGCCGACGAGATAGTCCGGCGTTACATGTCTGCGGGGATACGGATACAGTATCCTGCCTATTTTGAGGGAGACTGTATTGATCTGACGATCTCCGTGAGAAAGCAGGATGATCCCGAAACCGTTAAAAAAAAAATAGACGCCATGAATACCGAGGGTCTGAGGGAGCTTCTCGATTTATTATAAAGGTGCTCTCAATGAATCTTGTTTTCCCCCTCCAGGCCGTCTTCATTTTGAGAGCCGTCCAGCGTGTGCAGGCAACAGATGATGCTGTTGAATAAAAAACCGGTAATGATGAAACGCGAGAAATCTTCGCGTTCCTTCGCGATTTCGAAAAGTTGATGCGTCACGTAAATGCAGTTGTCCATAATCTCTTTCAGGAACAGCTCATTGGGGGTCATCCCTTCTTCTTGGGGGAGGGATTCGGCTGATATGCGGGATTCCGTGACTATCGACGCCATAAGATCCTTGCAGAATACGTCAAAGTCCTTATCATAAGGCACCACAAACCCATTTTTCAGTCTGATCATCTATTTATCCATTTTTTCCCTGATATCCTTGAATTTACCCTCCAGCATGTTGCCGAGTGTCGCCGTTTGGGACGGCGACTCCCTCTTGATAAAATTTTCGAAGTCCTTGCTCTCCTCCATCTCCCGTGCCCTGGCCTCGCTTAATACCAGCTTCCTGTTTTCCTGGCTCATGGAGAGCACCGCTGCCTGAATCTGCGTACCCGGGACATAGTGCTTCTGGATTTCGGAATCCGTCTTCGCCTTGAGCTCGCTCCGCGGGATAAAACCCGACATTCCGTTCTGGAGCCTCACGTGCAGGCCGGACTGGGTGAGCGATTCAACGTTGACTATGCTGACGTGTCCGGTCAGGTCCCCGGATTCCTTCCATGGGTCATTCTCGTCAGAAACGAGCTCCAGGGATATTTTATGTTCTCCGCGATTTATGCCCGTTATAGTAGCCTTGATCCATGAGCCCGGCGTGACCGCCTCTTCAGGCTTGTGTATCTTTTTGACGTGGCTCATCCGCGAAACAGGGATGAAACCGTCCATTCCTGGCTCGATTTCGACAAAGGCCCCGTTTTTGATTATATTCACCACCCTGCCGTTTATCGTCTGGCCGACCTCGTATTTGCCGATGCCTTCCCACGGATCGGGGAGAAGGTCCTTGATGCTCAGGGTTATCCTATTTGCATCCCAGTCGATTGATTTAACCGCAGCCTTTACCGTTTCGCCATGCCGGAATAGTCCGGTATCTGAAAACCTGCTCCTTGACAGCTCGGATCTCGGAATCAGTGCCTCAAAACCTTCAATATCGACAAACACGCCGAAGGGGCGCACGCTCGCCACCGTCCCGCTCACCACATCCCCCGGTTTCAGCGTTTTTTTGAGCGAGTCTTCCGCCAGTCTTCTTTTCTCCTCAAGGAGAACGCTGCGCGAGAGAATGATGTTTTTCCCCCTTTCCCTGTATTCGATGATTTTGAACATGAATGATTTGCCCGTCAGTTCATTGTGATCCGCCGGGGGATGGGTGTCGATTTGCGAAAATGGACAAAAGCATTTTATTCCACCCACGGAAATTGAATACCCTCCCTTTACCACTCCCTTGACGACGCCGTAAACGGGGATTGATTCACGGAACGCCATTTCCATGACCGCCGGGCTTACCGGCCCCATGCCCACGCCGGTGGTCAAATGTATTTCTCCTCCTGATACGGATACGATATAGGCCGCTACCGTGTCCCCCACGTTAACGGAAACATCTCCGTCCGCGTTACGGAATTCATTGATACCGATGACCGCTTCGCTTTTCCCCTGTATGTCCACGAACGCGTTCTCACCGGTGATAGATACGACCGTGCCTTCCACCCTGGAGCCGACGATGAAGTCGTCCCTCCGGCTCATCGAATGTTCAAACATCTCGGCGAAGCTTTCTTCATTTGAATCTTTACTATGGTTCTGTTCTGTCGACATGGTAATCCTGCAGAGTTAAAATCGCTTTTACCACCCGTAGCTGCATTATGGTGCGGGCATGAAACGCCGTACGGCAGTATATGGCGGAATGCCGTATACTGCAAACACAATATTCGTATGAATCCGGCAAGGTGGATATTACACGGAGACCGTGCCCAACAGCAAAGCTGCGGGGAAGCGGTTCAGGGCCCCGCCGACCATGATCTCTCCTTCAGCCCGGATGATCTGGCCAGTTACGGCGTCCTTCCATGTTGACGGATGGCTTCCCTGAAGCACAATTCTGGTGTCCTCCCACTTTGATCCCAGCGGCATTTCATCTTCGTTTACCAGGGAGGTCAAAAACCTGGGTGCGATCGTGATCGCCCAATCGCCCTCAAACATGCGGGCGTATGCGATGACGCAGTCCCTGTACCTGCCTTCCGCGTACAGGGGAAGGTAGCCGCCGGACTGAAACAGGGCGTGGTTGAGGTTCCGCGCCTTAAGGGCGCGGTAGATCAGGAAAAGCTTAACTTCCCCGTCCTCCCTAGAATCCCATAATCGGCGTATAAGCGAATGCATATCACGCTTCTCTTCCACCATGATCCGGTTAAGACAGGCCGCCCTTACGCTGAAATCAACGGGCCTGCGGTTGTCGGGGTCCACCATGCTGAGGTCCCACAGCTCGGTTCCCTGGTAAAAGTCCGGGACACCCGGGCTTGTGATTTTCAGCAGGGTCTGCGATAAGGAATTGAAGATTCCGAAATATGCGAGCTTCCTCTGGAAGGATAGAAAGCTCCTCATGAAATCACCCTCGCCCCCGAAATCAACTATCGACTCGATAAAGGATATTGTTTTTTCTTCATATTCGTAGTCAGGCTTGATCCAGGCGGTATGCACTTTGGCTTCCCTGATGGCCTTGATGAGATATTCGCGGATCCTTTCGAGATAGCTTTCGCGGTCGTTTTGTGAAAAGGGAAAGGTTCCGAGCAGCGTCTGGTAAATAAAGTATTCGTCGTTTTTGTCAGGAACGCGCTCGGCGCCGATTTTTTTCTTTTTGGCCTGGTTGATTTTTCCCCAGAGCATCAAATGATTTTTCCAATCCACGGCCAGTTCTGACAGGACGTTTATCCTGGCCCGTGCGTCTTCGCCCCTTTTGGTGTCATGGGTCGCGGTCGTATTGAGCGCGCCGGGGTGTGAGGCCGCCCTGCGGCCCGCGAATTCATGAAATTCGTCCACATCGGCCCCGAAGTGATCAGGCCAGCCCCCCACCTCGTTCAGGGATATCAGGCGGTTGTAGACGTAGAGCGCCGTATCCTCGAAACCCTTGGCCATAACCGGACCGGTGTACTGCTGGAATTTCATGGTGAAGCGGGTCACGTCGCCGGTTTCAATGCTGCTGAAATAATCGATGGCCCCGGGGTTCAGGCATCTTTCTATGAATTCAAATTCATATGAATATTCCGGATTTTTGGTCCGCGCCTTGTCGATCGCTTCCCTTATATATGTCACATCCGCCTGCGAGACGCTTCGAAAGTCGAAATAGGTGCGGTATACGGGGAAATAAGCAATGATCTCGACCAGGGCCCTCCGCAGACCGTACAGGGTGATGTCCCTGCCGTACCGGTCCCTGTCCGCGAGCCTCTTGATGGCGCGGGACAGGTTGCCTAAATCGCCGGCCATGTGCTTCCAGATGATCAGGCGCTTTTTTTCCCCGACCAGGTCCTCATACGGAAAGTCAAAATCGACGAAGCGATTGTATGTCCTGGTAAATTCCCTCTCATTGTCCCTGCGGCAGAATAAACCGTTCAAACGGTTCAAATACTCATACCCGGTGCTCCCCTGCACGGGCCATGAGGAAGGAAGCGACTCATTCCTGGCCAGAATCTTTTCAACCACCAGATAGGCCCGTCCGATTTTTTCCCGAAGCAGCGCAAGATATCCGGTGGGGTCGTACAGGCCGTCGACATGGTCGACCCTCAATCCCGTAAATTTTTCCTCGCGGATCATGCGCAGCACCAGCCTGTGGGTATGGTCGAATACGCCTTCATTTTCAACCTTGAGTGATATAAGGCCGTTGATGTTGAAAAATCTCCGGTAGTTTATCTCTTCAGTCGCAACCTTCCAGAAGGAGAGACGGTAGGGTTGGTCCAGCAGGAGTTTGTCCAGACCGCTGAAGCTTTCCGCATTACCCGGGGTTCCGTTATATGACTGAACGTTCGAATCTACGAACCTGCGGATGTCGGGATTGTTCGAGTAGATCTCCCAGAGCATGTCTTTTGCGAGCCGGATGAGCTCGTACTGCTCTTTTGTTCCGGTCGATGATGACAGGATGTCCAGTTGATGAATCGCCGCCATGTATTTCATGAAATCCGGATGATCCCTGCCTGGCTTGTCTTCCAGTAGGTTGAGGTTACGCGCAAGAATCTGCGGATACGAGCGGATCGCCAGTGGGAGTTTTGATTCGTAATACCGGATAAGCAGGCCTGACTGCTCATAGATCAATTGTATTTCACCCTGCTCCAGCGATTCGGAATAGAATTTTCCCAAAAAGGGTGCGAGCACCCTTCCCTTGAGGCTCTCCTGAAAATGATCCCAGTCGATATCGAAAAAATCATAATAGCGGGAATTGCCCCCCTTTTCAAACACGTCCATGAGAATGGTGTTCCGGCTGTGGAACGCCATGTGGTTGGGCACGATATCCTGTATCCACCCCATGTCGTGCTTCACAAGCGCCGCATGGAGCTCATCAAAGGCCTCCTCACCCCCGAGCTCCGGATTAATCTCCGTCGGATCAATCACGTCGTATCCGTGGGTGCTGCCGCTTACCGATGCGAAGACCGGCGATGCATAGACGTCGCTCACACCGAGGCCGGCAAGGTAGGGCACGATGATTTGCGCCAAACGGAAATCAAACGAGGGATTGAACTGCAGCCGGTATGTGGCGCGCGGCATGCGCATTATCCGATCCTCACCCCGAGTTGTCCGCCGAGACGTTCGAAGAATTCCAGCCATTCGCCCGCGTGCGCGTCGCCGTGGTCCGATTTTTCCTTCATCGCCGCATAGTTTTTTTTCGAGAGGTCGAAATACCTGTTCTGCGATTTCCAGAGCTCGAAGCTGAGCCCGAGGGGCTGCAGGACGTCAAGGAGGGTGACCAGCGACTCCAGGATCGATACGTTCTCCGGGTCATTCAAAAATTTTTCCATTGACGCTTCGATCCTCTGCTCCGCAATGAAGGATATTGTGACCGAGTCGAGCCCTATGCCCCATCCCCTGATCTGCTCGATCTCCCTTGCAAGCTTTTCGAAATCGGGCTCTTCCTCCTCGAGCATCTCCTGCAGATCGCTGTTGAGCATCAGCTGAAGGGAGAGGGAAAAAATGTTCGGGAGGGGTACCCCCATCTGGCGCATGACCTGTATCAGGGGGAGATTGGGCTCGTTGAGGCTGCGCAGGCTTTTTTCGATTTCATGGATTGAAGAATCGAGAATCTGGCTCAGCACGTTTCTCTGTTCGTCCCTGAAAAGGTGCCAGAGGGAATAATTGACCGATGCGAAATGCTTTTCGATCAGCTGAATCGTGCCGGGGACGTCGCTCGAGCCGAAGTGCTCCTCTATCTCCCGGAGCATCAGTTTATACCCTTCCTGGTCAGTGAATCTGCGTACCCCTCCGAAGATGTTGTGGTCTCCGAGGTGCAGCACGGCGAAGGATATTTCGTCCTTCTCATGCGTGATATTTGACTCAATATCGATCAGGCCGATCGCCAGCCTCTGCTTTCCCAGCCCGGACTGGGCGTACAATTTTCTGCTTACGTGGAAGCAGTAGATCTCCGCCTCGTCCTCGTATTCCTTGAACAGGGAGGACACGGCATAGTGCGCGCCTATTCTGACAAGGTCAAGCATGGAGGGCTTGACAAGCTTTTCATACGTGATCGCCCCGTTGCCGTATTCTTCAAGGTTTCCCGGCGCTTTCTCAAGCATGCCCGTGAACGTTTGCTCGAGGGCCGCGCCGCTCACCTCCTGCGCAAGCTGCATCGCCCTCGCCGCATATTGAAGCACCTGTACGGTCTCGATCCCTGATATCTCATCGAAAAACCAGCCGCAGCTCGTATACATGAGCATGGCGTTGCGCTGCATCTCCAGGAGCTTCAGGGCGGTGGTTTGTTCCTCGCGGGAAAGCCCTGATGAGAAGCGGGAAAAAAACCTTTCGAGGCTTTCCGGCGATCGGTCAAGCACCAGGTCTATGTACTCGTCCCTCGCCTTCCAGCAATCGGGCAGGAAGCGGGGCATCGTTTCCTCGTAGATACGGCTCAGGTTGTCCCTCAGCCAGTCCATGGCGGCGCGCAGGGGGCCCCGCCACGCCTGTGTCCATTCGGGGTGCCCGCCTGAATTGCAGCCGCAGTCGCTTCGCCATCTCTCGACCCCGTGCACGCAACTCCAGGAGGAGTTCTCCCAGATTTCCGCCTCCATGGAGGGCGGGTTGTGATCGAGAAATTCACCGTATACGGTGATCCTGGCGAGGTCGTTTTTCTCCACGTGGTACAGGCAGTACGCGAGCGCCATGTCGCCGAAGTGGTGGTGGTGCCCGTATGTCTCCCCGTCGGTCGCGATGTGCTGGATCTGGGCAGCGTCGCCTTCGGAAAAAGCGCCGGTCAGCCTCTCGGCGAAATTCTCTCCGTTGTCGAGGAGCGGTCCGAATGCGGACTCCTGGGACATGATGCCGTCGTAAAAGAACAGGATGATCGTCCTTCCGGAGGGGAGCCTGCACGCGTAGGGGGATTTCGGGTCGACGGAATTCTCCCCCGCGTCCCGCCATTCCTCCTCTCCGATTGCTCTGACCCTCTTCGCCTGGCGCTGGGCCAGGATGGTGAAGCGTATTCCGTGTTCGGCCATGATGTCCAGGGTTTCAAGGTCGACCGCGGTTTCAGGAAGCCACATCCCCTCCGGCTTCCTTCCGAATCGGTGCTCGAAATCCCTTATGCCCCACCATACCTGGGTCCGTTTGTCCCTAGCCGTGGCCAGGGGCATGATCATATGGTTGTAGCACTGGGCGATCGCGGACCCATGGCCGGAAAACCTCTTCATGCTTTCCCTGTCCGCGTCAAGTATGGCCCTGTAGGTTTCAGGCTCGTGATCCCGCATCCACGAAAACAGGGTAGGGCCGAAGTTGAAGCTGATGCGGGAGTAATTGTTGACGATGTCGATGATTTTTCTTTCATGGTCGAGTATCCGCGACGCGGCGTTGGGCGCATAGCATTCGGTGGTTATCCTCTTGTTCCAGTCATGGTAGGGATAGGCGGAGTCCTGCACCTCGATCGCCTCGAGCCAGGGATTCTCCCTGGGGGGCTGGTAGAAGTGGCCGTGTATGCACAGGTAGCGGTTCATTTTTTGCCTCCTCCCCGGTACAGCAGAAAGTTGTAGGGCCTGATATCGATGTGTTTGACGCCCCGTATCCTTTCCGGCGCGGTGTATCCGGGCCCCATCCAGCGGTCATCGGCTGAATCCGCTATTTTCACCCATTCCTCCCGCGGGCCTCCCGCCCGGTCCGTAAGCTCCCGGTCGCTGTAGTTCAGCACGCAAAGAATGCGGCTGTTGCCGTGGGACCTCGTTATAAAAAACAATTCGTCCTTGTCCGAACATCTGACCCTCATCCGGTCCCTTCGTAATTGATTCAATGCTGCGGTCCCTTTACGCAGGCTGATAAGATTCCGGTAATAGGAAAGCAGCGCGCCGTGCGCTCCGTCTTCCCGCTTCTCCCATGCAAGCCTGGAGGACGACATCGTTTCCGGGTCCTGCGGTTCGGGCGGGTCCCCGCGATCGCCCGCGGCTTCGAATTCCCTTTTCCTTCCCTGCCGGACCGCCTCGACCAGCCCGGGATCCCCGTGGCTTATAAAATACAAAAAAGGCGAGTCCTCAGCATATTCCTCCCCCATAAAAATCAAAGGAATGTAGGGAGCGACAATCAGGGTCCCGGCCGCGAGCTTCAGCGCCTCGAATCCGGCGAGCGCGGACAGCCTCTCCCCATTCATCCGGTTGCCCACCTGGTCATGGTTCTGGATGAACGCGATGAAGCGTTCTGCTGGAATATCCCCGGATGAGTTGCCGTGCATTCGCTTTCGATAACCGGAGTATTGCCCGGAATACACGAAGCCCTCCTCAAGGGCCTTCCCCAGATGGTGCGGCAGGCCGAAGTCCCGGTAATATCCGGCGCGCTCGCCCGTGATCAGCGCATGAACGGCATGGTGGAAATCGTCCAGCCATTGTGAGTGAATCTGATAGCCCCCTTCTTTTCTTCGCCTGACGATGCGGGAGTCGTTGAGATCGCTCTCCGCTATGAGAAAATAATCCCTTCCCTTTGATTTCGAAAAGG
>CAZHAD010000020.1:0-23640 GCA_964529965.1 uncultured Leptospirales bacterium
CAGGGGGAGGGTGAAATTAAATGATGTCGGCATAGAGTATCAAAGACAAAAACTATGCTTGAATGTATTTTCCGGCATGCAAAATAAGCAGGTATAACACATGAAATTCTCCCACCGGATACTTCAGGTCAAGCCCTCGCCGACGCTCGAGGTGATCTCACTCGCCAATGCGCTCAAGGCTAAAGGGGTCGACGTCATAGGGTTCGGAGCGGGTGAACCGGATTTTGACACCCCTGGTTTCATCAAGGAGGCCGCCATCCACGCAATCGAAAGCGGAAAGACCAAATACACCCCTGCAGGTGGTATCACTGAGCTGAAAAGCGCGGTCACACAAAAGTTTAAAAGGGACAATAATCTCGATTATACCATCAAAGAGATAACGATCAACTGCGGGGGCAAGCATTCCTTTTACAACCTGATGCAGGTGATCCTGAACAAGGGCGATGAAGTAATTATTCCCGCCCCGTATTGGGTCTCATACCCGCCCATGGTATTGCTTGCGGAGGGGGTTCCGGTGATCGTCGAAACCGAGGAGAAGCATGGCTTTAAAATGCTCCCCGGGCAATTACGCGAGGCGCTTACGAAAAAGACCAGGGCCGTCGTATTAAACTCACCATCAAATCCTACCGGAGCGGCCTACAACAAATCTGAAATTGCGGCGATCGCCGAAGTCATCGGCGATCGGGATATCATACTCGTGTCCGACGACATATATGAGATGATCCGGTATACCGGCGACCCCCTTTTCAACATCGCCAATGTCTCGAAAGAGATGAAAAAAAAGAGCGTTGTGTTAAACGGAGTCTCGAAAACCTACGCCATGACCGGATGGAGAATAGGGTATATGGCGGGGGCTTCTTCCATCATTGAGCAGATCGAGACCCTGCAGAGCCAGTCGACATCAAACCCGACTTCCATTTCACAATGGGCCGCGGTTGCGGCAATCACAGGGGACCAGTCCGCTGTCGGGGAGATGGTGAAGACGTTCGAGCAAAGGAAGAAGATCATGGTAAGCGGCCTGAACGAGACGCCCGGCATCAGCTGCACGGACCCCGACGGTACCTTCTATGTCTTCCCCTGCGTGGAGAAGGTGTACTCAATGAACGGCTGGCGCAGGATAGAACAGAAATACGGAAACGCTTTCAAGTCATCCAATCTCAGCTCGTATCTGCTTGAAGAGGCCGGTGTCGCGGTTGTGCCCGGCGTTGCATTCGGCTCGGACAATCATCTCCGGCTCTCTTTTGCCACATCCGAAGGAAACATAATGAACGGCGTGAAGCGGATCGATGAGGCCGTCCGGAAACTTACGTAGGGACGAAACTTACGTAGGGACCGCTAACCGGCGCGGTCTATAATAAGGCCCTCTCCCTTTTCCATGTGGTTGACTAACTCGGCGAATTCCTGATGGGTGATGTTTTTGCGGGTGACTTCGATTGCCTCGCCTTCTTCATCCAGTTTGACAAGATGGATGAAAATCTGGTCAGACTCTCGGTAAATAAAAAACCGGTAGGAAGAATCCTTCTTCTCGAGCTCGGAGTTAATTTCATCGGCGCTTCTTTTAAGGCTTTCATAATGATCACGGGCCTCGTCCCCTCTCTCCCCGCTCTTTCCGCCCGATTGCCGTTTCCTTGTGTCGGTATCAACGACCGCGTCGCGGGAGCTCACCTGTTCGGATTTGTTGACCCTGTCCATATTCGAGCTTTTGACCGGTTCGGTTTGTATGGTGTTGTCGTATATTGGGAGCCAATCCATGAACTTATTTCATCTCCTCATTAATAGTATCGGCATTTTCTATTGTTTTGATTAGGATGTGAAACCTGATTGCACTCCCTGCTTATATGCAAAAAGCATCTATCCAATCTTTGCCCTCTCCTATTTAAATTATACTGAGATCCGGTTTGCAAAGCAAAAAAATGCCGTCCCCTAAAGGACGGCGAGATCATACATTTGAAAAGCAAAACAATACGCATGCCTGAAGAGGTTTTCTGTCATGGGGCTTTCTCAAGGGATCGAATCAATGGAAATTTTCTCCATTATTCTCGCACCCACCTGCGATACGACCTTGGATGACACGTAGCTGGCGATCCGCCCGGACATCTCCGGACTAAAACCGCGGGATATACCGTACAGAACCCCGGCTGCGTACATGTCCCCCGCCCCGTTGGTATTGACCACTTTCGTCCTGACCGCCGGTATCCGGTACATGGAGCCGTTGCTTTTTATGATGCTTCCCTCTGCACCCAGTTTGACCGCGGCGAAATCGGTGAGGGCATACAGGTCGTTCAGCGCCTCGTCCCTGATCTTGCTGGTAAAGGCGCGCGCCTCCTCCTCATTGACGAAAACGATGTTCACGAATTCCTTTACCACCTGCCTGAAGGTTGCATAGATCCTGTCGATGAGGCCCGGGTCCGACAGATCGACCGAGATAAGCACGTTGTTCCGCTTCGCCATCTCCAGGGCGCTCATGCACGCTTCCCGCAGCCCCGGCGGCTCAAACAGGTATCCCTCGATATGAAGGATTTTGGTCTTTTTAATGTATTCCTCGCTGATGTCATCCTTGTTGAACCTGAGGGCCGCTCCCAGATGAGTCGCGAACGTACGCTCGGAATCGGGGGTAATAAAGGTGATGGCGTGACCGGTCATACTCCGGTCCCTGCCGATAAGGGCCTTTACGCCGGCACGCTCGGTGTCCCGTATATACCGGTCTCCGTCGGAATCATATCCCACCTTGCCTGAAAATATCCCTCTCCCGCCGAGGTTCGATATGCCTGCGAGCGTGTTGGCCGAGCTTCCGCCCGGGGTTATCTCCATCCTGCGTGCGTCAAGCTGCGACAATATTTCCCTGCTCCTGTCTTCGTCGATCAGCTGCATACCCCCTTTCTTGAGATCGAATCTTTCAATATCCGCGTCATCCACCTTCACGATAAAATCGAGGAGGGCTGAGCCCATCCCCAGCACGTCATATTCCGCATTCTTGTTCGATAGTTCCATCCGTTGCTCCGGTTTTCGGCGCGCTCGTTACTTTTTTCTACGCCTTCTCAGATTCTCTTTTTTAATTATATAATATACCACCGCATGGTCTTCGGTGATTTCAAATCTCTCGGCCATGCCGTCCCTGTCGGGAGCGACGGTGGTATTGAAAAAGCTTCGGGCGACGTAATAGGCGTTCAGCAGCGCGGCCCGTTTAGAGGATTCGATCCTTTCAAGGCCCTGCAGCCCATGCATCGGGTACCCCTTGCATACGATCCTGTAGGTCTGGTCATCGATAAATCCCCTGCTGATCACCGCATCCTTAAGCACGGAGGTCCGGTCTTTCACCCCGCCCTGGTTGGAACAGAATGGGGTCCAGACAAGTGAAGCGATCATAACGACTACCTTGAGGTACATGCCGAACCCGCTCATGAATATAATGGCATAGGTGCAATGAAACAGGAATAACCCGATCCCCGGACAAAGAGGCCCCCACAGGAATGCAGTGTATGAAATTACAGGGCACGAGTCAAGTGAAACCCGAAAATCGCATCAAGTGGAGACGGCAAAAGGTTGCCTCAAGCCCCGGAATAGACGGAAACGCCCCTGGTAGAAAGCCGCGTATAAAGATAACCGGAAACATGGGAATAAGGTGCAATCCGCCATGAAAAAAATTAAAAAAATTATGTACATCCGAATGGTCATAGTATATGTAGTCACTGTTTCTTCAACCGTAACTCAAAAAACCTCGCGCTATGAAAAATCGCAGCTTAATCCTTACGGCCTTCATTGTGCTGATCTTCGCCTCTTCTCCCGTATGGGCGGGATATTACGACATGGGAAGAAGATACTATACGTATAAAAAATACGACAAGGCGAAAGAGATGTTCCTCAAGGCAGCGGAGAAAAACGATCTCGGGGACGCCTATTATTTCCTCGGCGAGATTGAGAAGCTGGAGGGGAACTACCGTGAGGCCGAGGAATACTACAGAACCGCGATATCCAAGAAAAACATCACGCGCCAATATTTAATCAACTCCTACTGGAACATCATCGTCCTGGTCGAACAGCGCGATGATTATGAAAGCGTCATTAAGCTGTGCAGGGAGATGTGGCAAAAGACCCACGAGGAGGGCGCGCTGCACAAGATCGAATCCCTGATAAACAAGCTCCTGTGGACCGACAACAGCGATGCAATCGGTATGTACAACGAGGGTATCGAGCTTAAAAAAAGGGGGAAGGCACAAGAGGCCCGGAAAAGGTTTCAGGAGTCGTTGGGCATCGATCCGTCTTTCCTTGCGCCGAAATTCGAACTCGGCATGATCGCCTACAAGAACGGGGACCTCGATCTCGCGGCCTCATATCTGAACGACATCGTGGCAAGGATCCCCTATTACACCGATGTGCACATGATCCTTGCGGAGATTTATTTCAGCCAACATCGATACCAGGCCGCCATAGACCATTACCTGAAAATAATTGAATTCGGCTTTATCGATGACAGGGCTGAATACCGTGTCAGGGTCAATCTGGCCATCTGCTATTACAACATCAATGATTTTCAGGATGCCGAGACCGAGATAGAAAAGGCCCTTACCCGGCACGGTAAGTCGGTGGGACCGCTCCTTCTTCTGTCCACAATCAAGATCAGGTCCGGGAAATACGACGAAGCCCTGAAGGCCCTCCACAAGGCCCAATCAGCGGACCCCGACAATCCGGAGGTGCTCTACCAGATCGGCAGCATATACTATAGGCAGAACGACTCCCGGTATGCATCGTATTTCGACAGGCTGTTCGGCCTGGTCTCGAGGAAAAAGGAGTACCAGTCGAAATTCTCGAAGGTGTTCATCATACTGGCGAAATATCATTTTGAAAACAAAAACTATTCCAGGGTAATCGGGATTCTCAAAGCCCTGGATGAAAAATCACAGGGATACGAGACCCACCTCCTCGCCGCGAAGTCCTGCTACTATTTGAAACAATACGACGAATCGATCGATTATTTTGAAAGGATATCCCTGGGAAACGAGGACAAGTTGATGCTGTGCAAGGCGTACGCCTTGACGGGCAGAAGGGAAAAAGCAAAATCCCTGCTGCATGAGCTGCTTTATTCGGAAGAATACCTTGCAAAGGCGAAGCAGGACCCCGTGCTTTCCGCGCTTGTTAAGGAAATCGAAAGGGAAAAAACGATCACGGGCACGAATACAGAAAAAATGAGCGTAGAGAAGAAGCCCGACGACGGGGAGGCCCGGTCAAAAAGCCTTCATGAAAAAGGCCAGGAATCCGGCGATGAGAAAAAATGAATGCGCTAAAGATATTTCCGCATGATGGATATAGCAAATCTAACGCTCATGACCGGCGGGAGGACGATAATCGATGACGTGACCGCGACGCTGTCTGACGGAGAGATAGTCGGCGTTATCGGCCGGTCGGGCGCGGGCAAGACCTCGCTCGTTAAAGTCATCGCGGGGCTGATCGCCGAACGCGGGGGAACGATACGCATCAACGGCCGCGCCCTGTCCGCCGGACAGAGGCGAAAGAGCATGGAGATCACGTATCATGACGGCGCCGCGCCGCGGAATCAGGACGAGAGGCTTGTCGATTTCCTTCTTTTATCCAGGATGCCCTACAAAAAATTCATGAGCCCGTTCTCGGACCGGGACCGCCAGATCGCCGATGAATACGCAGGCCTGCTGAGCCTCGATCCATATAACAACGAGCCGGTGGGAAACCTCCCCGGCGGTATAATGAAGCGCGCGATGCTGGCGCATTCCCTCATACGGCAGTCCCACGTCCTCCTCCTCGATAACCCGACTGACGGCCTCGACATCCTTTCACTCAATCTCCTCAAACGGACGCTGTCACACTACGTCATGAACGGAGACAGGACCGCGCTCGTGTGCTCAAACGATCTGAACTTCATATTCCGGACCGCGGACAGAATCATCGTCATGGACGGCGGAATGACCGCGCTGACCGGAGGGGCCGACATTATGACCGCAGACATGATCAGGAAATTTTTCGGCGTTGAAGCGGTGATATCGCGGAACGTCTACTCGGGAAAGCCGGAGGCTCATTTTTTCCCGGACGCATGACTATCAGGTGAAATATTTGATTTTTATCCTTGCCTCGTCAACGCTCTTGGCGAAGATAAGGTACTTGTAAAGCCCCATGACCTCGGCCATTTCCTCTACCTCTTTCTCGGGCCAGAGAATGATCACCCTCTTATCATGATTCTTGGCGAACAGGGAGACGTTGACCAGGGCGTTGAGACCGGCGGAGGTCACCAGGATCACATTTTCAAAATTTATGATGATATTCTCGCGCTCGGCGACCTGCTTTACGATCGAAGTAAAATACTCGATCGAGTCCGCGGAAAGGCTTCCGTTCAAGGCGAGGATCTTTAGCCCCTCTATTTCGTTGATGGAATAGTTCAGCATGTATCCGCCATCGTTTGTTTTAGTAAATCGAACGGGATCCGCTGATTGATGAAAGGCTTTCCGAGGCCCTTCAATAGTACAAAATTCACTTCATCGTTGAAATTTTTTTTATCGAACTCCATGTGCCGTATGACCCTTTCGAAGTCCAGGTCCAGTCCTTTCGGAATGAGCTCGTAGCGTTTGAGAAGGGCATCCACCCTGCCGGCTTCGGAGTCGGTCAGGAGCCCCATGCGGCGGGACACCTCGATTTTTATCCGCAACCCCTCCGCTACCGCCTGTCCGTGCGAAACGCCGCGGTACCCCATGGATGATTCAATGGCATGGCCTATGGTATGCCCGAAATTCAGTATTGAGCGAAGGCCCGCCTCCTTCTCGTCCCTTTCAACGATGGCAGACTTGAACCTGACAGACAGGGACACGAGCGCGGAGATCGCCTCTACATTTCGTATGGAACGCAGGTCGTTCGCCTCAAGCAGCTCGAGCGTGGCGCCATCGCCGATCAGGCCGTGCTTCAGGGATTCCACGATCCCGTTTTTAAGCTCCTCCTCGGGAAGGCTCTCCAGGAAGCGCAGGTCGCTGATAACCAACGCGGGCTGATGGAACAGGCCGACGATATTCTTACCGACCGTAAGATTGACCGCGACCTTGCCGCCGATGCTTGAATCGACCATCGCAAGCAGGGTCGTGGGGACATGCATGACGGGGATCCCCCTCATGTACACGCCGGAGCAGAATCCCGCAAAATCGCCGACGACCCCCCCGCCTATGCCGATTACGATCCCCTTCCGGTTTACCTTTTCCGCGATAAATTTTTCCAGGAACCGCTCCGCATGGATATAGCTCTTGTTCTCCTCGCGGTCGTCCATGGTCAAAAAAAATGACCTGCCCCTGATATCCCCAAGGGCCGTCCGCACATACTCACCGTACAGCTCGTCAATCCGGGCGCTGATTATAAAAACGATCCTTTCGGCCGAGGTTACCTCTCGGCGACGGAACGCATCATGAAGAAAATAATTCCCTATGAGTATCTCGTATGATGCGGCCCCCGCAGACGCGCCAATCGTGTGGATCAAGCCATCCATAATCTGCCCAGATACAACTCGCTCTTTTTCTTATTGAGGATCGAAACCAGGGTGGCATTGATCGGGGGATACAGGCGTTTCCCGGAAATCTCGTCCCTGCCGAAAAAGCCGAAGTCGTATAGTCTTCTTTCCCTTCCGAGATGGTATTCGCCGTCCCGATACGAGCAGCGGAAGGTTACATTGATGATATGCCTTCCTCCGCGGGGACCTATGGAATCGCAGATAAACAAAAGGTCGTGGACATTGATGGTGATGCCGAGCTCCTCCCTGAATTCCCTCTCAAGCGCGCTGGTCATTGACTCCCCGTATTTCACCCCTCCTCCGGGCAGAAGCCAGTATATGCTTCTCCTTTTTTTATGCGCGATGAGAAGAAGGGTGTCGTGCTCGACAAGTAGGCCGGATACCCTGACCCGTACCCTGGCTGATCCGTTCGGGTTGCATATATCAAATAACAATGTCCCCATCCTCGATCTTTTTCAGTGAGGTGCGGGCGGCGTTCATCTCGGCCTTCCTTTTGCTCGGCCCCTCGCCTTCTGCGATCTCCCTGCCATTAATAAAGAGCTTGACGGTAAACTCTTTCTTATGATCCGGCCCCCGCTCCTCGATGACCTGATATACAGGGCGCTCCTTGTATTTCTTCTGCACGTACTCCTGCAGCGTGGTCTTTGGATCCCGCAAATAGGTGAGGTTGTTGATATTCTCTATATCCTCCCGTATAAGGGCGAGGACAAACCTGCGGGACGATTTCAGCCCCGAATCCAGAAAAACCGCTCCGATCAGGGCCTCCAGGGTGTTTGCCAGTATCGATGCGCGCTCGCGGCCTCCGCTGTTCTCCTCCCCCCTTCCCATGAAGATAAAATTTCCCAGATCGATCCGCCTCGCTATCTTTGCAAGTGAGGCCTCCGACACGATCGCGGATTTAATTTTTGCGAGCTTGCCCTCGCGGTAATTTTCAAAATGCCTGAACAGATATTCATTCACGACGAGGGCGAGAACCGAATCCCCCAGATATTCAAGCCGCTCGTTGTCCTTGATGCTTTTTCCTGTTTCGTTGACGAATGAGCGGTGTGTGAGCGCTCTTGCAAGGAGGGTTTTGTTTTTGAATTTAACACGTATGATCTTTTGAAGCTTATCAAGCTGCCTGTCCCTGAATTTCTTCTGCTTTCTTCCGTCTATGTTTTGAATGATTTCAGGTAACATGTATGCCCGATTATCCTGAGCCAGACATATCAAATCCGCGATGCCAGGTATCGTACGACATCGTCAACTTTTGAGAACTGCTCTGCGTCCTTCTCGGGGATATCGATCTTGAATTCAGTTTCAAAGGCCATCAAAAGCTCGACGGAATCGATTGAGTCCGCACCGAGATCGTCCACGAAAAGGGCGTCGCCGGTTATCAGATCCTCGTCGATATTAAGCTGCTTCATGATGATCTTCTTGACCCGCTCGAATACAGACGCCATATCTCCTCCCGCGAAAATTTAAATACTGAAAAGAGCAATTGACGTTTCTATGATTATTCCTTGATCTTCACCTTCTTTTCAACAACCACCTCTCCCTTGTACGATCCGCATTCCGGGCATATCCTGTGGGGCTGGACATACGCACCGCATTTCGGGCAGGGCCTGAGGTGAGGGGATCCGATGGCGTCATGTGATCTTCTCATCCTCGACTTGGACTTTGATTTTCTTCTTTTTGGTAATGCCACTACGATGCTCCCTTAACCGAAAATTTTTTATTTAACAATCATATTCATATTATAATAGCGTTGAATCAGACTTTTTCGTAAATACCGTCCTCGGAAATTCCCGGGCACCCCGCCCTACTGCGCCCCGAGCATGAACAGCCTCGCACGCGCCAGACCAGCGAAAGACGATTCCGGAAATGACGAGATGACCTTGTTGTAGTACCTTCTCGCGTTCACGATATCGTTCATTTCGGCAAGCACCCGCGCATAGTTATAATATATCTGGTCCGCGATAACGCTGCCGGCATAGTCGTCATCCAGCTTTCGGTAAATCCCGATCGCGCCTTTAAGATCGGTCATCTCCTCGCATGCAATCGCCGCCTTCAAAAGAGAGATCGGGGCGAATATGGTCGACGTATCTTTCTCGGCGTATATGCGCAGCAAAGGTTCGGCCTTTGTATACTCCTTCTGGTCAAAATATATGTTCCCGAGCACATAATATCCCATTCTGTGGGTGAAGCCGAAATAAGAGTTATGTATGAAGTCCTCCAGATCGAGGACCACCTTTTTCATCTTATCCCTGTCCCCGGTTGATGAGTATGTGACGTACTCGCGCATGATCACATCGAAACGCTTCTGGTCGCGATTCTCGATTCCATCGACGACGAATAGGGACGCGACGATTACGATTATCAGTACGAAAATGCCGAGCAGAATTTTGAGCACCAGCTTCCGATTGTTCCTGATGAACGTCTTCGACTGCATGAGAAACTGCTCGATTACGTTTCTCTCGATCTCTATCCTGTCGATTGCCGTCCTGTGCCTGCGCCCGTGCGCCACTATTTATTCTCCAGATTGAAATTAACGATGTCCCCGAGCACGACCTTGCTCGGCTTCGACCCCTTCATGATGTTTTCCAGCTCTTCTTTTTCCGCCACCATCTCATATGCCTTAATGCTCAGCGACACCCGCTTCTTCTCGACGTCGACGTCGAGAACCACCGCGGTCACCTCCTCCCCGATATGATAGTAGTCCTCGAGCTTCTCGATTCTCTTCCTCGACACCTCCGAAATATGGGCCAGGCCCTCCACGTCTTCGGCGAGCTTGACGAACAAGCCGAACGGGGTAATCCCCGAGACGACGCCCGTGACCCTGGTCCGGGGCGGATATTTTTCCTTGATCTTCTCCCACGGGGACCTGACGAGCTGTTTGATGCCGCATGCGATCTTCATTTCGCTTTTATTGATTTCAAGAATGGTGAATTCGACCTCGTCTCCCACCTTATACATCTCAGACAGGTTCCTGGGAACATCCTCCCAGCTGACGTCTGAGATATGGACGAGGCCGTCGATGCATTCTTCAATTTCAACGAACATACCGAAGCTTACGATCTTCTTTATCTTCTTCCGCAAGATCGAACCGACCGGGAATCTCTCGTCGATGGTCTCCCATGGATTCGGCCTGAGCTGCTTGTACCCCAGTGAAAGCTTTTTTTCCTCCTGGTTTATATCCAGGATCATGAACTCATAAGTTTCGCCCTTGGCCAATACGTCATTTACTCCGGTGCCGCTTTTGGACCAGGACAGCTCGGAATTATGGATAAACCCCTCGAGGCCCTCATCGAATTCGACAAACGTCCCATGCTTGGTCCGCGTCACCACGCGGCCGGCGATCGTGTCCCCGACCTTGTACGTATCATGGATCTTGAGCCACGGGTCCTCGGTCAGCTGCTTGAGGCCGAGGGATATTCTCCTCTCCTTTCTGTTTATGTCGAGGATCTTGAAATCGTGCTCCTTGCCCAGCTTTAAAATCTTACGCTGCTTGAAGACCTTTTTCCATGACATGTCGTTTCGGTGCAGAAGGGCGTCGAGTCCCTCCACGCGTACGAATATCCCGAACTCGACGTACTTGACACCCTCTCCCCTGACGACGTCCCCCGTCTTGTATTTTGCGGTGAAATTGTCCCATCTTGCTTCGATCTCTTCATCAAGGTAATCTTTTCGGGAGACCACGATGGATCGTTTCTTCTGATCGACGCTTTTTATCTTGAATTGGTATTCATCGGGGGACTCTTTTATATTCTTGAGATCGGCGGTCAGGGAAAAGGGAAGAAAAGCGGAGATGCCTCCGCAATCGATAAGCTTTCCCTTGTTGATCGACCTGGCGATTTTCCCCTGTATCTTGTCGCCGCCCTCGCGGTAGCGTCTGATGAAATCTTTCCAGCGCAGCTCCGCCTCGGCGGAATTTTTTGAGAACTGGTACATGCCGTCGATCATTCTGCCGGTGTGGAGCATGACATGCACGATCAGGCCGATTTCAGGCTTTTGATCGAATTCCTCGATCGGGATTCTCCCGTCGGTCTTGGCGCCCACATTGACATACGCATACCCGGCGTCGATGGTGACGATCTCGCCCTGTATAATAACGCCGGCCTGTATCTCTTCAATGGCCGAATCGGCGACATCCTTCATGTCGATGGTTTCATTAGTTTCCTGGGTGGCGTTGTCCATATGATCTCGTCCTCAATAATCCCGAATCGATCGGCGATACGGCGCTTTGTACGACCTCTTTCATCCGCTCGACTGCCTGTTCCCTGCTCATGCATGATGTGTCGATATAGACCGCATCATCAGAGCGGGTGAGCGCACCGAATGGGCGGCTTCGGTCCTGTTCGTCGCGCAGTATAATCTCTTTTTTAACGACATTTTCGTCAACATTTTTTCCCATTTCCCGGTACTCTTTGATCCTGCGCAGCGCCCTGGTTTCAACCGAGGCGTCGAGGTATATTTTAACGTCCGCGTCGGGGAACACGACCGATCCGATGTCCCTTCCGTCGATGATCGCCGACCCCTCCTTGGACCAGCTTCTCAGCAGGCGGTTTACAAAATTGCGGACATCCCTGTTGTCCGATATTATGCCGATGTTCCTTGTGATGGCTGAATCCCGGATCGAGTCGGTGACATCGGTAGAATTGACGTACGTCCTGCACGAACCGTTTCCGAGAAACTCATGACGGATATCCAATTCGGAGATGTCGCCTGTAAACCTGAACCCGCCGGTGATCATTTTGTCCCTCTGGAGCACATACCATGTAATCGAACGGTATACGGCCCCGGAATCGATGTACCGCAGGCCCATGTCCAGGGCGACCAGCTTACACACGCTGCTCTTCCCGGTGCCTGCCGGCCCGTCGACTGCAACGATTATTCTTTTCATCCCAACGTGTCCCTGATGTTCTTTACATGTTGAAAATAATCATGGAGAAAACGGCTCTCCGAATCCGCATCGAGCATTGCACCCCGCAGTTGGTTCAGCTTTTCTATCAGCCGGGAAATGGCATCGAGAATGTTTGCCTTATTGAACACTACAATATCACGCCACATTTCGGGAGATCCCGATGAGATGCGGGTCACGTCCAAGAACCCCCTGCCTACAAACGGCCCGATGCCGGAGGACGGTGCGCGGTCGCTGCTGAGATCGTCAAGAAGGCTGACCAGCGAGCTCGCCACCACATGGGGAAGATGGCTGGTATAGGATACGAATTTATCGTGCTTCTCGGGCGAAACGATGTAGGTACACGCGCCGAGCATTTCCCAAAGCTCCTGTATCCGGGCGATGTCCGTCTCCCGGTTGCATTGATGGGGGGTGACGATGATCGACGCCCCTTCAAACAGCGCACCGCTGCTGAATTCGTACCCTGTTTTCTCTGAGCCCGCCATGGGATGGCAGCCTACGAACTGACGCACTCTTTTGCATTCAAGAACCGACTCGATGATTTTCTCCTTAACGCTGCCCACATCCGTGACCACCGCGTCGTCTTCCAACTCGGGGTGGTCCAGGAGCCTCCTGATAATCCCAACCGAAGCCTGAACCGGCGTCGCCACCACGGCCAGATCTATGCCCGCAAGGGATAGCTCATCGTAGCCCCGCGCCTCGTCCACGTACCGGTCGCGAAGGACCTTCCCGAGCCTTGCGGGATCACGGCCGTACGCCGATATGTGAATACCGGGATTCAGCTTCTTCAGGCCCTTGCATAAAGAGCCTCCGAGGAGCCCCAGGCCGAATATGGCCACGCGTTTAAACCTGTTTCTGTTATGCGACATCCCGGTATTTCTATGAGTGCCTAATTCCCGACAGGGTATGACCCGAGTATCTTCAGATAAATCGTCTCTTGTCTGATCTTATCCAACGCCTTCTTCACGATCGGGTCGTCCTTGTGGCCGATAAAATCAATGAAAAAATTGTACTCCCATATCTTCTTCTTATCAGGCCTCGACTCTATCTTGGTCATGTTGATCCCGATCTCTGCAAAGGGCCTCAGCATGCTGAGCAGGGCGCCGGGACTGTCCTTGACCGCGCACACGATGGACGTCTTGTCGTTCCCCGTCGGCTTGCAGGATACCCTCCCAATGAGAAAAAACCGGGTGTAATTCTGTCGTGAATCCTCGATCATGGACGCCAGGACGTTGAGGCCGTAAATGCCGGCCGCTGCATCCGACGAGATGGCGGCCGCACCATGATCCCCCGCGGCTGATTCGGCTGCACCTGAGGTTGACTCGGCGGCGATAATTTCGACCCCTGGCAGATTGTTCCTGATCCACCCCTTGCACTGGCCCAGGGACTGCGGATGGGCGAATATTCTTTTCACCGATGAGATATCATTTGATTTTGACAACAGGCTGTAGGTGACGCGGATGTACTTTTCGGATACCACGTTGATGCTGGTCTCAATGAGCTCGTCGAGGGTGTAGGTAACTGAACCCTCGGTGCTGTTCTCGACCGGAACCACGCCGTACAGGGCCTTGCCCGACTCCACCTGCTGGAATACATCGGGTATAGTCCGCTGGGGAAGCGGGGTCATTGAACCGCTGAAAAATTCTTCGGCAGGGATATAGGAGAAGGAGCCTTCAGGGCCGAGAAAGGCGACCGTAACCGGTTTCATTATCGCCATTGAGGCGGCAAGGATATCCGTATAAATTTTCTCCAGAACCTGATGTTCGAGGGGTCCCCGGTTGGTCTCCCGTATGAGTGTAAAGAGCCGGGACCGATCTTCCGCCGAATACAGGCCGTTCTCCGCGGGCCTTTCCTTCAGCTTCCGTATATACAGATCGGACCTTTCCGAAATGAGCCCGATTATTTTACGATCGAGCTCTTCCATGTCATCGCGATCAGGCGTCATGCTCATCGTCCCAGTTCATGGAAAATTCCTTTATCTCGGAGAGCTTTGGCAGATCCGAGAGCCGGCGCAATCCGAAATGCCGTAAAAATTCATTGGTCGTTCCGTATGCGAGGGGGCGGCCGGGAAGCTCCTTCCGTCCCACCGGTTTGACCAGTTTCCGCTCCACCAGCCTTACCACCGACATGCGTGAGGAGACCCCGCGCAGCTCGTCGATCTCGGCGAGCACAACCGGCTGCTTGTAGGCGATGATCGCCAGGGTCTCAAGCATTCCCTTTGACAAGCCCTCGCGTTTTCGTATTCCCATTACACGCCGCAACTGCTCCGCATGACGGGGATTGGTGACGAACTGGTAGCCCTTGGCGATCTCTTCAAGCCGTATGCCGCCGTCCCGCTCAGCGTATTCATCGACGAGCGAATCGAGCAGTATCTTGGCCTGAGTCGGATCGAGCGCAAAATTTTTCACGAAAAAAGACGAAGGCACAGGCTCGTTGCTCAAAAACAGCACCGCTTCAAGCAGGCTCCTGATTGTGACGTCATCCGGCGCAATACGGGACTCATCCGTATCATTCCTTTCGATAATGTCATTTTTCGTTCTTTCCATCGAGGTTCATAATCCGTATCGTGCCGTATATCTTATGCTGCATTAATCTGACAGTCTTTATACGGGCAAGCTCCAGCAAGGCCAGAAATGAAACGACTATCTCCATGCGGGAAGGGCCGGTTGAAAAAATATCGGCGAAATAGAGGAACTCCCTCCCCCGCAACAATTCCTTTATGGCCTCCATCCTGTCGCTTACAAGTATCTCGTCAAATACAATTTCCTTTTCTTCAGACTCCCTGACGGTTTCCATGACATCCGCAAAGGCCTTCAGCAGATCGAAGAGTGACAGCTCGCCGAAATCATCAAGCCCGACCGAACCATCCTCGATGCTCACCCTGGCGAATTTATCCTGTCCCGCCTTATATTCATCAAGCAACCGTCTTGATACGCTTTGAAATTTCTTAAACTCCAGAAGCCGCTGAACCAGCTCAGGGGGAAGGGGAGGTACAAAATACTCATCTTCAATCTGCGCCGATGGAAGCAGGGCGCGGCTCTTGAAGAAAAGCAGTTCCGACGCCATGCGGATGAAGTCCGCCGCGATGCCGACGTTCATCCGGTCCATGATCCTGAGATATTCAATATACTGCTCGGTGATGCGGGATATGGAAACATCGGTAATATCGATCTTCGCCCTTTTTATCAGGTCCCATAGCAGGTCAAGCGGCCCATCGAAATTATCGATATGAATGGTATAACCGCTGTTATCTTCTTGTGATTCTTTATTTTCACGCGTTTCCGTCATCGATGATTTGTCCTTCTTCCAGGTTTAAGGGCCGGTCCGATAGCCTGACATCTTGATTGACTTCACCTTTACCCTCTCTAGTCAAATATTCCCCCTAAATCCCCCAAAGGGGGACTTAAAAATCAGAACAAGTGATGGAAGTATTTCTATTTGATCTTCATCCCAGGAAATATTAGCCCCCCTCCGGGGGGTTGGGGGGCTTTGGTAATAGTCCCCCGTAAAATACGTAACAACATATAATAAAAATTTATGGAATCAACGCTTGGCATCTTATTACATAAATGAAACACCCCTCATGAATCATAAGGGGTGTTTATTATACATATGATGATGATCAGAGTCAATCAGATTCCATCAAGCGAGCGCTTTCTGCGCGGCCTTCTGGAGTCTTTCCGGAGGAAAGGGTTTAACAACAAAATCCTTCACGCCCAGCTTAATCGCCCTCGTGAGCAGATTCTCCTGACCGAGGGCCGTGACCATTATAATCCTTGCTCCGGGGTCGCCGCGAAGTATTTCCTCCGCCGCCTCGATGCCGTCCTTTTCACGCATGGTAATGTCCATGGTCACGAGATCGGGCTTCAGTTTTCTATATAATTCAACGGCCTCATTCCCATTCTCGGCTTCACCGATTATTTCATGGCCTGTGGGAACCAGCGCGTCTTTAACGAGCGTTCTCATAAATTTAGCGTCATCAACAATTAAAATGGTCGCCATGCATCTACTCCATGTTCCGCATTGACAATCCAACGGTATGAGCGAATATCAATTTTCCCGGGTTGTTATTATAATATCGTAACTATTCGGAATATATATTAAATCTTTTACGGATCACAACCTCGTGCGCCTGCCCGCTGACGGCACGTTTTCCACCGCCATCCTCGACCCGTAAACAGCCGAACCTTTGCCAATATACATGATCAGGTTAAATATATTCAACAATTTTTTTGGAGATTTCGGATAATGGCACGATATCATCAACGCCTCCCTGCTCGATGGCTACCCGGTTCATGCCGTATACGACCGAGGTCTCCTCGTTCTGAGCTATGGTGCGGCCCCCCGCCGCTTTTATCTTTGAGATTCCTGATGAGCCATCCCTGCCCATTCCGGTCATGATTACGCCGATCGCGTTGCCGCCCGTGGTGCTGGCAAGCGAATTGAAAAGAATATCGATTGAAGGACGATGCCCCGAGACCTTTTCTCCGCCCGATACCCTGATGATCTTTTTGTTTTTTTTCTCTTCGATCTTGATATGCTTGTCGCCGGGGGCGATATAGCCGCAGCCGGGCAGGATTATATCGTTGTCCTCCGCCTCCTTCACGTTGAGGGAGGACGTGACATTCAGCCGTTCGGCGAATGACTTGGTGAAATTCTCGGGCATGTGCTGCACCACCAGGATCGATGAGGGAAAATTCTCGGGAAATTCCCTGAATATCTGCATGAGGGCCGCAGGACCGCCGGTCGAGGTTCCTATTCCGACGATTTTTGTGCTGGTATCGGTCTTCTTGAACGTCCTCTCCCTCTTTTCCGAAACCTTGTTCGCGCGGGTATCGTCGTGCGGCGCGGGGCCCCTTGCAATGACCATTCCTCCCGCTCCGATGTACGACTCATGCACCGATTTTATCTTGCTTCTGAGCTGTTCGCCGATTTCCTCGGCCCATAGTGACATGTTGGAAACGGGTTTGGGCACAAAATCTACTGCGCCGTACTCGAGCGCCTTGAATGTCGCTTCGGCACCGTGGCGGGTGTACACCGAAAGCATGATGACCGGTTTGGGTTTCTCGGCGATGATCTTTCGCAGGGCGGCAAGGCCGTCAAGCACGGGCATCTCGATATCCAGGGTGATGACGTCAGGGTTGAGCTGGCGATTCATCTCGATCGCCGAATTCCCGTTTTCGGCCGTGCCGATGACCTTGATCCGGGGATCGGATTCCAGCAAATCCGTTATTATCTTTCGAACGAGCGCCGAATCATCAACAACCAAGACCTTAATTTGATCCGACATTAGACCTCATATGCTGGACGATGGTTTTTAAAGAATCCGCCTCTGGGATGAGCAGGAGATTCCCGATGATTTTGTCATCTTCGAAATAAAACGCGGTGTCCATGACTATGGCATAGTCACTCAACATGTTGTGAAGCACAAGGATCGAGTCTATGACCGATTGTAAAAAGTCATGTATGATGGCCGGCACGCCCGGACGGATGACGAGGCCCGCCTTTTCTCCGAATACGTTGATGACCGATGATCCGACGATGTTCGTGAGCTCTTCGAGCGCCGAGGCTCCCTCCTCGGTGAGCTCCCGCGTCTTCCGCAGGGTCGTGCCGTACAGGAGATCGATGACTTCATACCCGATGCTTTCTTTGAAGATAAAAAGTATGGTGCCCCGAATCTCTCCCAGTATGGGCATCATGATCCCCATGTAAACGCTGTCGATATCGCCGATAAATTTGGGAATTTGCTCAATCGGTTTGATGGTAACCTCGGGAATCGACAGATCGATACGCTTGTTTAGAATTTTCGAGAGGGACTCGGCCGCGGTGGTGGCCCCCATGTTGGCTATGAGGCGGAAGTCGTCGAGATCGTTTCCGGTGACGTCGAGGGCCATGGCCATGTGCTCGGAGGGCTCGCCCTCCTCGACCGTCGACTTGATACTCTCGCGCAATTCCTTCTTGAATTCATCGAGGGTGGAGTGCACCCGTTTTTCGATTTCTTTCGCGGACTCGTCTTCCCGCATCTTCCCGGCAGAATCAGATTTCTGCGTCGGGAGGCCGCCCTTAGGTTTTCCCGCGTCCGTGCCGGCAAAACGGCCCGTGCCGGTTATTTCCGCCTCCCGGCGCGTCTCCGGAGCTTTCGCGACTCCGGTGATTCCGCCGGCAGCCTTCTTGCCTGCCATCCGGGCGTTGCGAGAAGCGACCTTCGCTTCCGGTGTCGCCTGCGGCCGGTCGGGGACTGCCCGGTCCCCACCGTACTCCTCGAATGATTCGACCTCCTCAATTCTTGCTTCCCCCGTCTGCGTGACTTTCCTCCGGTCGATTTTGGAAACCTTGTCCAGATCCGCAATGACCTTGGTCAGCATCGAGGAAACGTCGAGGATAAGGCAGATGCTCCCGTCACCGAGGATGGACGCGCCCGCGAGACCTTCCACGGTCTTAAAGTTCTGCTCAAGCGATTTGATGACGATCTCCTGCTTGCCTTCCAGACTGTCGACCATCAAGCCGAGCTTTTTGTTTCCGAAGCCGACAACGACGACCGGTATTTTATCATCATACTCGAGACCGCTCTCAAGCTCGACGAAGCGCGGCAGGCTAAGCAGGGAGAGTATCTCACCGCGCAAATTTATCACTTCATGGCCTTCGATGACGGTAATGTCTGACTTGGGTATCTTTATCGTCTCGATGACGTCGGTGAGCGGTATCGCGTAAATCTCATGCCTGACTTTTACCATGATTGCGGGAATAATGGCCAAGGTTAAGGGGAATGAAAGGATGAAGCGCGTCCCCATGCCGTATTCGGTTTCAATCCCCACTGTCCCGTTCAATTCATTGACGATCTCCTTGACCACGTTCATGCCCACTCCCCGGCCGGAGATATCGGTGATCTTTACGGCGGTCGAGAAACCGGGCGTATATATCAGATTATAAATCTCAGACTCACCCATTGCAGCGATCATTTCAGGAGTTGCAAAGCCCTTCTCGATCGCCTTCCGCTTGATCAGGTCGAGATTGAGGCCCATCCCGTCGTCAATGACCTCGATGAAAATCTGGTTTCCGCTCTGATGGGCGTTCAGGGTGATATGCGCGATTTCCGATTTCCCGAACCGCTTCCGCTCTTCCGGTTTCTCGATTCCATGATCGACGGCGTTGCGGATCAGATGCATGAGCGGCTCGCCGATCGAGTCGATCACCTTCTTGTCGAGCTCGGTTTCCTCCCCCTTGATGATGAGCTCGACCTCCTTGCCGAATTCCTTGGAAAGATCACGGACGAGCCTCTTGAACCGGCTGAGCACCTGTCCGATGGGCACCATCCTGGTTTTCATGATGCCGCTCTGGAGATCCTTGGCAATCCGCGACATCTGTTCCATGCGGCTCTTGAACTCATTTATGATGGCTTTCTCTTCGCTGATCTTTCTCATCTCTTCATACAGCTTGTAAAATCCCGAGTTCGCAATGACCAGCTCGCCCACGTTATTGAGCAGGAGGTCGAGCTTGTCGATGGATACCTTTACGGTTTTCAAGATGGAGGACTTTCTCCTGTCCTGATACGTTCTCTCACCCGCCCTGTCTGCCGATTTCTCAATATCGGTCCTATCCTCATCCTCTTCCTCCTCCTCTTCATCCGCTTCCAGTCCCCCGCCCTCACCGGTAATCGCCGCGATATCCGCCTCGCCGCTCTCAATGGGCTTTTCCTGTCCGATACCGCCGATTATCTGATCGCCGGTGAAGGTCTGAATCTCGCCGAATTTCAATACAAGCCTGTCGTCTTTTCTTAAAAGAGTGATCATTCGAAGGTCCAGGCGATACACCAGATCGACATTGGCCGCCTTCCTGATATTTTTAATCGGCTCTTTGGTAAGAATGATGACCTTGAAAATTGAATTCATCTCGTCATCCGAGAGGTTCTCAACGGAAGGAAACGTGGAAACTATTTCACCGATCTTTCCCATGTTGCTCAGCAGCAGCTGCGCCTTAACCCATTTCATCTGCGCCTTTCTCTCGATGTAAATGGTGACCTCGCAGCATCGGCTTCCGTCCTCGATCCCCTCCTTGATCTGCTTCCGCAGCTCGGCGTCAAGATCTGTTTTGGGAGCGGACGTATTGAGAGGTTTTTCTTTTTGAGGGACGGCAGGTGCTTTTCTGACCTGCTCCACATTCTCGGATTCCTTGAATACCTCCTGTATCTCCTCGATGAGCCACCTGAAGTCCTGCACCGGCTTCTCGCCGACGCTCACCGTGTCGATCACATTGCGGATTTCGTCGAAGCATTTAAAAATAATGTCGACCACTTCGGAGGTGATTTCCATGCTCCCGTCTCGGATACCCTGCAGAAGATTTTCCATGGTGTGCGCAAGGTCGGAAAGCTCATTCAGGCCGACGAAGGCGGCCGAGCTTTTCAACGAATGGGCGGCGCGGAAAATATTGTTGATGATCTCGATATTGTCCGGATTTTTCTCCAATTCCAGAAGATTTTGATTGAGCTCCTGAAGCTGTTCGTCCGCTTCTTCCAAGAATATATCCTGATATTCACCGAGAGAAAAGGCCATAGTCAAACCCCGTTTTTTTCACTGGCTTCTAATCTTCTTCCAGGAACAATATGTTCAGCAGATTCAATATGATGATCAACCGGTCCCGGAACCTGCCGACGCCCATGATAAATACATCGGAGACCCCTTCGAGCAGCTCGGAAGGCTGCTCGATGCTGTTTTGCGAGATCCTCACCACCTGGTGCACGTTGTCGACCATCAGTCCGATGAGCTTGTCGTTTGTATCGATGACGATCACCCTCGTCAGGGGCGTGATCGTGGCCGTGGAAAATCCGAACCTCTCTCTCACGTCCACTACCGGAATGATGTTGCCTCTGAGGTTGATGACCCCTTTTATGAAGGAGGGGGAATTCGGAAGTCTCGTAATCTCGGGAAACCGCAATATCTCGTGGACCGCAAGAATGTCGATGCCATATTCGACCTCGTCCAAGACAAAGCTTACCAACTGGATTATCGGCCCCTCTGCGATCAGGGCGCCCTCTTCTTCCGGGGTCTGCTCGACATCCACCTGCACCTGATTATTGATAAGCTCTTTCAAATCCATAATAGCATACCTGAATAATGATAATCAAACACATGCGGCAGTTCAATTGAATTTATAATTAAACCCGTACATTTCAAGCATTTTTTATTATTTATTCGGTTTTATAAGCCAGCCGTTTCCGGTCATTTGTTTGGAAAATATAACCGCAAGCGCGTTCTTATCCTGATGCTGGCGAACCAGGAGCTCTGGAGGTTCGGAAGGAATGGTCAGTCTTTGAGCATGGAGGCGGGTTTTGAATAAACATCCCCGATGAGCCCCTCGTCGAGCATCGAAATAAGCGCCAAGGTTCTTCTTTCCACTTCACTGTCGGTTCCGGTCTTGATCTTTTTCAACTGAAAGTACTCGTCCGTCACGTTCAGCGCCGCGAGGATCGCAACACGGGTCGGATTGGTTATGGAGCTTTGGGCGCGAACCTCCTCCATCTTGTCGTTCAGGTAGCCGGCAAGCTGGATGATGTACTCCTTCGGCGCGTCGCCATCTATGGTATAGGTCTGTCCGAAAATCGTAACTTTGACTTTATTGCCGTCCACGGCGTCACCTCTTTAACGGGTTACCGTTCGTCCTCTTCAATGATTAGAAATTCATCGTCATTGTCTTTAGGCTTGCGCGCATGCCTGGAGGCGCCCTTGCGTGACTTCTCGTCCTCGTCGATTATGATCTTATCGTTATCGACATCATCGATGATAATCTCTTCGTCCTTTTCATCGAGAAGAATGATGTCATCATCGCTGTCAGACACCGTTTCCAGGGCGATGCCGTCCCCGCTTTTTGAAGAGAGATCGCTTTCATCATCGATTATAATGATGTCGTCATCCTCGTCAATGTTGACCGCCTCTCCTGATTCAACCGTCTCCACCCTCACATCCTCACTCTCGTAATCACTGAGAATAACGGTATCGTCATCGGATGCCGGCGGCTTTTTTCTCGCCCGCCTTGAGGGCGCAGGCTCTGATGGCTTCCGGGCGATTCTCTCGCCAGGGGGAATGCTCCCCCCGGAGGACAGGCCGTCAAGTTTCCCGAGGAGCGCGATCACCTTCTTCTCCAGAACCTCCTCTTTGGCGTTCAGCTCCTCCAGCTCCGCGGTCGCCGCATCGAGCTCCCTGCGGATTTTCTGTATCTCCTGCTCCTTTTCCTCAAGGCTGAGCTTCGTTTCCTCAAGCTCCCCTTTTATCTCTTCGTTCTCATTTTCAAGTTTTGAATTTTCGGTTCGTAAATCGCTGATCAATTGTAGCGCCTTAACCACGCGGTTCTCAAGTTCCTCGAGCTGCTGCATTGATATCATATCGCTACCTCCGTTCATTGTACTCAGCCGCCCCACATAAAGGCAGGTCAGGTGAGTCTGGTATTATTCTCGGCTAACCGAATATTTTGCATTAATGTTAAATTTTATGCATTCACGCCGCAGGTTCAAATTGCACCCCCGGGTTACCGTATTTCCGACCGGAACAATTAATAAATACCACAGATAATTCGTCAAGTCAAGTCATATTTAATTCATTCGCGCCCGATTGAAGATTGTGCCGGTCATCGTTCCAACAGGCGATCCGGCCATGGTACCATATTTTGTCAGGGGGCGGCGACACAGAGGAAACGCAGAGGGTTTGAAGCAACATCAGCGCTATGTGCATAGCGCTGATAAGTAATATCTACCCGTTGTATTGACTGAATGCGGTCAGGCCGCCTTTTCCTTTATTTTCTCGATTATCTTTTTAAAAGTATCCATGTCCCTTGCCGCCAGTTCGGCCAGCATTTTCCTGTTTATTCCGATTCCCGAGGCGTTAAGCCCGGCGATCAACTTGCTGTATGAGATACCGCATAATCGTGCTGCGGCGGCAATCCTCAGGATCCAGAGGCTCCGCATGTCCCTCTTCTTTCTCCTGCGGTCCTTGAATGAATTCTGCAGCGCCCTCCTCCGCGCGTCCTTGGCGGTACGATAGATCGTGCTTCTGGCGCCGATATATCCCTTGACGTCCTTGAAAATCTTTTTGCTTCTTTTGTGATGAACCCTGCCCGTGGTAGCTCTCGGCATAACAATACTCTCCCTCTCATTATACTATAAAAATGATATTATACCCATTCATTGCCTTCCCCTTTCTCCGTCAACCGTATCTTCACTCCACATCTCCATGTGTAA
>CAZHAD010000020.1:23740-40190 GCA_964529965.1 uncultured Leptospirales bacterium
GATAACTCTCTCAGGCGTAGGGGAGCATGCGCTTTATCCTCTTAAGCTCGACCCCGTCAGTGAGACCGGTGCCCCTGAGCCGCCTTCTCCTTCGGGCGGATTTGCCCTCCAGCAAATGGCTCTTGAAGCCCTTGGCCCTCAACACCTTCCCCCTTCTCGTCACGCGGAACCTCTTTTTCGCCCCGCTGTTGCTCTTCAACTTAGGCATCTCGCTCTCCTCATCTGTCATTTGCTCTTGCCCCCGCTCATCTTCGCGTTGACAATCATGGTAATATTCCGACCCTCCCGGGACGGCTCCTTCTCCACCTGGACGAAAGACTCGAGTCTCTCCTTTACTTTCTGCATCACCTCAAACCCCAGCTCCGGGTGGGCCATTTCCCTGCCCCTGAACATCAGCGTGAATTTGACCTTGTCCCCGTTGTCCAGAAACTCCTTGGCATGCTTGACCTTGTGGTCGAAATCGTGCATGTCTATATTCGGACGCATCTTTATCTCTTTGACATGTATGATCTTCTGTTTCTTCTTGGCTTCTTTTGCTTTCTTCAACTGCTCGAACTTGAACTTGCTGTAGTCGATGATCTTGACCACCGGAGGATCCTGATTCGGCGAAATCTCGACCAGATCAAGCTCCTTCTCCTGCGCCAATCTCAGGGCCTCGCTTTTCGAAATCACCCTGGGTTCGACTCCGTCGCCGACAAGGCGCACCGTGTCGGCGGTGATCCTCTCATTTATATTGTATTTATCAAACTTGTCTAATGCAGATAGCCTAAATTTTTCTGCCAAGCGTTAAAAACCCCCTGCTCTTTTTTTAAGCGCCCTGCCAGACGGGAGCGGCGCATGGTAAAATAACAGAATTATCAAACTTGTTTCCAAAATCAACCAGTTTTCAGTTTATGCCGCGGTTTTTTATCACAACGTTCTCATTGATGGCCTTTACAAGGCCATCGACCTTCATGGATACGGGCTTGTTCTCGCCCAATCTCCTGACTGAGACCGTGGAGTCCGCTATCTCCTTTTTGCCGATCACACAGATGTAAGGGATCCCTTTCGCAATCGCTTCCCTCACCCGATAGCCCATGGACTCGTCGCGTACATCCGTCTCCGGCCTGAAACCGAGATCGAGAAGCTTCCGCCGAAGCTTCTCCGCAGCGTCCGCTTCACCGTCCGACACGTTGATGATCGCGACCTGCACCGGCGCGAGCCAGACCGGGAATTTTCCGGCATAGTGCTCGATCAAGATTCCGATAAATCGCTCCAGCGACCCTAGAAGCGCACGATGAATCATATAGGGACGGTGCTTTTTGCCGTCGGAATCGATATAGGTCATATCGAAGCGCTCGGGTTCGTTAAAATCAAACTGAATGGTCGAGCACTGCCACTCACGGCCGAGTACATCTTTTATCTTGATATCGATTTTCGGGCCGTAAAAAGCGCCCCCCCCCTCGTCAACCTCATATTCAATACCCGCGCGCTTAACCGATTCTTCGAGCGCCTGGACTGCGGAGCGCCACATCGACTCATCCCCAACGGATTTTTCCAGGGGGCGGGTGGCCAGATACACCTTAAAATCTTTAAAGCCGAACTCGCGAAGCATGGAAAGGCAAAACGCGAGCACCCGATCGATCTCTTCAGGCATCTGGTCGGGACGGCAGAATAAATGAGCGTCATCCTGGGTGAATCCGCGCACCCTGAGCAACCCGTGGAGGACGCCGCTCCGCTCGTACCGGTATACCGTGCCCAGCTCCGCCCATCGGAGCGGGAGCTCACGGTACGACCACCCCTTGTTCTTATATATCATGATATGAAAGGGGCAGTTCATCGGCTTCGTATAGTACGCCTGCCCGTCGATATCCATTGATGAATATATGTATTCGGTATAGAAATCAAGATGGCCGCTCGTCTCCCAGAGGCTCGCTTTTCCAATGTGCGGCGAGAACACCAGATCATATCCGTTTTTGTAATGCTGCGCGCGCCAGTAGTCTTCAATAATATTCCGCAGGCGGGCTCCTTTAGGGTGCCACAGCACGAGGCCGGCGCCGATCTCCTCATGAATCGAAAAGAGATCGAGCTCTTTGCCCAGACGGCGGTGGTCGCGGCGCTTCGCCTCTTCAAGAAATTCGATATGGTTCTCCAGCTTTTTCTCATCGGGAAACGCGATTCCGTATATGCGCTGGAGCATCTTGTTTTTTTCACTGCCGCGCCAGTAGGCCCCCGCCACCGAAAGCAGCCTGAAGGCCCTCAGGTACGAGGTGCGGGGGACGTGGGGGCCGCGGCAGAGATCGAAAAATTCCCCCTGCCGGTAAATGGATACCGTGTCCACATCCATCTCCTCGATCATCTCGACCTTGTATGACTCCCCCGCTTCCGAAAAGAGCCTGATGGCGTCCTTGCGCGCGAGCTCCTCACGGCGTATCTCGAGGTCCTCGTCGACGATCTTCCGCATCATGCCCTCGATCTCGCCCAGGTCTTCCTGGGATATCGACCTGCTCAGGTCGATGTCGTAATAAAAGCCGCCTTCAATGGACGGGCCTATGGCGAATTTCGCCTCCGGAAACAGGCGCTTCACCGCCTGCGCCATGAGGTGGGACGCCGAATGCCAGAATATCTCCTTCCCGCCCTCATCAAAGGTGATGGCCTGGAGGGTTGCGTCTCCTTCCACCGCACATGAAAGGTCGACCGGAACGCCGTTCACCTTGGCGGCCAAGGCCGTCTTCTGTAAATCAGGGCTGATCGTGCCGATAATGCTGAATGCGGTATCGCCTTTTTGTGCGTTGACGCGGGAAGAATCGGGCAATGTAACCGTAATTTGCTTGCTCAATAAAACACTCCGTGCAATGTGGGCGATATTGGAATCGAACCAACGACCTCCTGCGTGTCGAGCAGGCGCTCTAACCAATCTGAGCTAATCGCCCGTTTCCAATGTTTGGGTAAAGGGTACTATTTTTTAGCACAGATCATTGTCAACAATTTTTTTTATTTGTTTAGGATGCGGCCCTTTTATTAAAAACCACGACCACCGATAGATGCTTATTGCTCTCGTTAATGCGATTAATCGTGCCTTTTCTTTCGAGACGGAAGGAAATGCCTGAGTTTTCCGAAATGAGACGCACCTCCTTCCCTTTGCTTGCGCTCGTGATATATTTCTTATAATCGTCATGAATGAACAGGGTCGCCCCGCCTTCGGACAGGTCGCGCAAAATGCCTAAAATCTCCCTGTCAGTTAAAAAAAAGCGCCTCATGAATAATTTGACGGTGAAACCCGGCTTTCTGGCGAATTTGATTCTGGGTGTATTCCGTCTGTCCATCGGATCGTATCCCCTGTAATTGTTGAAATAGCACAACGCCGACAATATTGCAAACACATTTTCATGCCCTGCACCTGCGTGTCCGGTTGAAACGTGCCCCCTTCACCGGGCAACCGCCATTATGTATACGTAACGCCCCAGGATAGGAAGGATGCACTGTGTCAAAAAAAAGAAGGGAAATGACGACGCATGAATCACTTGTCGAACAGGACGGCGCGCTCGATTTTTTCAGATTCCACGACCTTGCCGGTTTGTTTGGAAATCTCGAGGCTGCGGATGAGCGACAGGAGATAGGTACAATCCTTGATACGCGGCAAAAATATACCGCCCGGCTTCCTGCTTGACAAAAAGCAATAAAACCGGCAATGCATGAGCCGATGAGGAGCGGCAGGCAGATGGGAATGCCTGCATCATTTTGGACCGCTGTATCACGGAGAAAGGCCGTTTCTTAATCGGGGAAGCGGGACCATACACGGGAGATCATACTATGAAATGTTTTTGCAGCATTACCCTTGTTTCAATCGTCATCGTATTTTCCGGATGGACGGCGTACGGCCGCGGGCAGAAATTCGCCGAGCTCGGGGACTTCAGGCTGGAAAGCGGCTCGGTGATAAAGGGGTGCAGGATCGCCTACCGCGTTTTAGGCGCCCCTAGGGCAGACGGCTCGAACGTGGTCCTGGTTCCGACCTGGCTTGCCGGAACCTCCCGGGAGCTGATCGAGCTGGGATTCGTGGGGCAGTCCGGCATGATCGACACGACCAGGTATTGCGCCGTGACCGTTGACGCGATAGGAAACGGGGTATCCTCTTCCCCGTCAAACAGCGCCTCGCAGCACGGCGCCTCGTTTCCGCTTTTTACAAACCGCGACATCGTAAACGCCCAGTACCTGCTTCTGACCAGGATTTTGCGCATCAGGCACGTGTACGCCGTGGCCGGTATTTCCATGGGAGGAATGCAGGCGTTTGAGTGGATCGTGACGCATCCGGATTTTATGGACAGGGCGGTGTGCATACAGGGGACTCCATGGATGACCTCCTATGACCTCCTGGTGTGGACCGCTGAAATAAACGCGATCAACCTGGCCCGGAGGTGCGGGGACGGAAGCCATGAAGCGATGAGGGCGGTCGTCCCGGTGCACCTCATAAGCGTATGGACGCCCAAGTACAGGGCTAAAAACACCGCGGTGAAAGATTTCCCGGCGTTTCTCAGCAGTGCGGAAAAATCCTTCACAAAATACGACGCGGCTGACTGGGTATGGCAGATGAAGGCCATAATGACGCAGGACATCAGGAAAAATTTCGGAGGGTCAGAGCACCGGGCGGCGGATGCGGTAAAGGCAAAAACGCTGGTGATAACCGCACGGCGCGACGGCGCGGTATACCCCGGTCCAGCAAGGGAATTCGCGTCGCTTATAAAAGCGGAACGCGCCGCGCTCGAGGGCGACTGCGGCCATTTTTCCTTCTTGTGCGAGACCGATAAGCTGAAGAAGCTGGTGAACGAATTTCTCGCCGGACAAAAATGATACGAGGCGGATTTACCATGCGAAGAATGAAAATGATGTGCGGTTTATTGTTAATCCTCCTGTTTACGGCCCACGCGCTCGAGGCCCGGGGTAAGCCTGATGGCGCTTTTCAGCAAGACGAAAGCGCTCACAATATGGAGCGCGACCTCGTGGATACGATCTTGACGGCGGTCGGAACCGACCTGCATTTTTGGAACGGCTCGTATACGCTCGTGCCCGCCCCCGGCTGGCGCTTCAACCAATACAGCGGCCTCCTGATCGATTCTTTCAGGGTGGACGAGGGACTATGGCTCATGAACGGCCTTTTTTATTCGAATTATCGCACGACGAGAGATGAAAATTTCCCGGAGAAGCTCCACAAGCTGGCCGATCACATCTTGTTGCACGGGAACCGGTTCCAGGTGTACGCATCGGTTTCCTCAAAAAGCGATCTGTTGTTCCGGAATTTCAAAAGCGTCAATATCAACGCGGGAGCGAGCTTCCGCGTATGGCGATCAGGCAGGCAATCCCTCCACGTGGGCGTCTTCTATTCCTCAAGGGGGGAGCTGGGAGGAGTGGCTCTGCCGCTCCCCATGTTTGCATACCGTTACATGAAACACGATTTGTTCATCAGCATAGGTCTGCCGATGTTCATGATATGGCGGCCTGCCAAGACAATTTCGCTCGTGCTCAGAGGCGTTCTTCCGGGGGTGGGAAACGCCCGGCTCGCGTTTAAGCTTCATGAGAACGTTTCTCTGGCCCTGAACTGGTCGGTGAAAAGGGATATTTTTTACCTGACCGCGTATCCTTTCCAGGGCGTGCATGACCTGCGCTATCTCACATATTCCCTTAAAGAGGTTCTCAATTATGACGACGAAAGCGAGGAAAACAAAAAATTCGTGCTCAGGTACCAGCGGATCGGGTGCTCCTTTGAGTTCAACGTGGATCATCTCGTGACGTTTTACGTATACAACGGATTTCAGTTCAATGCTTCATATTATATGACGGACAGGGTGCTGACGCGGACCGGGAATGGAGACCGTATCGGCAATTCCTATGTTTTTATGGCGGGAGCGCGGGGCTTCCTGCGTTTCGGCAAATCAAGGCAATAGGATAAATTTCCGATACTTGTTAAAAATTCGATGTATATTATTTGTAGCGATGTTGAATTGATCAACCTCTGGAAGGAGTGAAAATTGCCGACAATGTTGAGAACATGTATCCTGATAATTTTGGCGATGACGGTTTCGAAGTCATTTGCGGAGCCGGTGATTACACCTCCTCCCCAGCCGGCTAGCGGCCCGGGAGGATCGGATTACGCCTATACCGGCGTTAAAACGGAAACAAGGGGAATGGGAATACATAAATATATCATCTATGAGCCGAATCCCAGGGCCGCAAAAGCATTACCGGTGATAGCCTTCATGCACGGCTACAACCCGTTTCCCAACCCGCGAAACAACGTTGATTTTGTTAATCACCTGGTTAAAAAGGGGCATATAGTCATCTGGCCGTACTACATGACGCTTATTACGCTGCCCGGAAATTTTGATAAGAATGCCGGCAACGCCATCAGATCGGCACTGGACTATATAATCGCCAATCCGGCTGATCATGCCCGGCCTGAATACGATTCCAGAGGTAAAATGAATTTTGCCCTCATGGGGCATTCAGCCGGCGGCATAACGGCGGCGAACCTTGCCGCAACCTATGGCACGTACGGCCTTCCCGCTCCGAAGGCGATGATTTGCATCGCCCCGGGTCGCGGTTCCGGGCTTAGTGTTCCCATCAGGAATTACCGCCGGATACCCGGTAATATATACATGCTCATAATAGTTGACAGCGAAGACCATATTGGATCGGACCACGGCAAATACATATGGGAGAACAGCCCTCAAATTCCCAACTCCCATAAAAATTGGATACTGGTGAATTCAGACTATCACGGGAGTCCCGACAGGAATGACCTCGTGGCCGATCACTATGATACGCTGGGAAGCCCCCATTTCCCCACCAACGCGCATGACTGGTATGGATATTGGAAGTGGGCAACGGCTCTGTGCAACTATGCATTTTACGGCACAGATGGCAAGTATGCCCTTGGGAATACCGGTGCGCAACGCTATATGGGAGTCTGGAGCGACGGCAGGGCCGTAATTGAGCCGGAAGTATACGATCACGTAGTATGGCCATAATGTAAATGAGGCTGTCTCAGGGGGACGGCTTCACTATTATCGGATAAATATGACACTGCCCTTTTTTCCGAATCCCCGCAAAAAGACTTGACTTATGGCAATTTTTTATTCATGTAAGGGCAATCCATACCATAAAGGGCGCATTGTATGAAATTAATCGAAGGTAAAATCGACGCGACCGGACTGAAGATAGGAATTGTCGTGTCCCGTTTCAACGAATTCATCACCGGTAAGCTTTTGGAAGGGGCCATGGACTGCTTGAAGCGCCACCATGCGGACGAGGCGAACATCACGGTCGCGTGGGTCCCGGGATCGTTCGAGATCCCCTCTGTTGCGAAGATAATGGCTTCATCAAAGAAATACGACGCGGTCATATGCCTCGGCGCGGTCATCCGCGGTGCGACCCCGCATTTCGATTACATCGCCGCGGAGGTCTCAAAGGGCATCGCCGTACTGGGTATGGATTCGACGATCCCCGTGATATACGGGGTGCTGACCACCGACACGATCGAGCAGGCCATCGAGAGGGCGGGAACGAAGTCGGGAAACAAGGGCTTTGACGCGGCCATGTCAGCGATTGAGATGGCGAGCCTGTACAAACAAATCGTCTGATGGGCCACAGAAGGAAAGCAAGAGAATACGCCCTGCAGGGTCTGTATATGTACGAGATATCCTCCACGTCGATCGAAGATCTTGCGAGGCTCCAATGGGTCGAAAAAAAAATTCCCGACAACATCCGTGATTTCGCCGCCACCCTGATACAGGGATCGGCGGAGCATATGGATGAGATCGACGAGCTGATCGTCAAGCATTCAAAAAACTGGAAATTCGAGCGCCTCAGCCTCGTCGACAAGTCC
Source organism: uncultured Leptospirales bacterium (assembly GCA_964529965.1). Lineage (GTDB taxonomy): Bacteria > Spirochaetota > UBA4802 > UBA4802 > UBA5550 > RBG-16-49-21. Next base: position 31,599 of record CAZHAD010000020.1, read on the forward strand.
ATCCTCAGGCTGTCCATATACTCGATGCTCTATCTTAAAGATGTTCCCGTGGTCGTCACCATCAACGAGGGGATAGAGCTGGGCAAGATATACGGGGGAGAGGGCTCCGGTCAATTCATAAACGGCATCCTGGACGCGGTCCGGAAGCACGAGCTGTCGGAGGACGTAAAACTGCAGTGAACGGAGATAACAACAACCAACCCGTACCCGGATCCATGGACCGGGACGAAGCGAGGCTTGAAAAAAACAGGATCAGCGGGATCGAGATTGAGGAAAAGGGAGAGAGCGGAAAAAAATTCGAGCCCAGGCACCTGATCTCCGTCATCGCGCTTTTCCTCGTCACCGCCGCCCTGCTGGCAGGAGCGCTGTTCCTGATTAAATATTACCGCAACAAACCGGAAGCCGCCGCACCCTCCTCTTCGGGCCACAACACCTTCTTCGGCGAGGCCGAACGGGGGACCGACAGCCTCAAGTCGGACAACGTCCACATTACACGGGGAAAGGAAAGCTACGCACGCGGATACCTGGCGGACGCGATCACCGAATTCAACGAGGCGGTGGAGTCCGCCGCGTCCGACCGCGACAAGGCGATCGCACTCACCTACCTGGGCATGATAAGCGACGACAAGGGGGACTACGACAAGGCGGTCGAGTATTACACCAGGGCGCAGTCCTATGACAAAAACAACCCGGACATATACAAGAACCTGTCTCTGGCATACCGCCACAAAAAGGATTTCGAGAAGGCGCTTGAAAGCGCTAGGAAATCATCGAGCTTAAGCCCGGACGATTCCGGATCCAAGAAGCTCATGGGCGACATCTATTACGAAAAGGGAATGTACGACGAGGCCATAAGCCAGTACCGGGGAGTGCTGGAAAAGACGCCGGAGAACCCCGCGGTGCTCTACAACATGGGGTCCGCGCTCATGGCAAAGGGAGACGAGTTCGCCGCAATGGAATATTTCAAGAAGGCCGCGGCCGCGGACAGGATCGGCGAGGTCGCACACCGGGCCTATTCCAGGCTCGGTGCGATATATATCGAGCGGAAGAATTATGAAGAGGCATTGAAATACCTGAAGGAGGCCGTGTCCATACGGCCGAACGACGCCATTAACCGGTACAACCTCGGTGTCGCATATCTGAAGCTGGGCAAGCGCGATGAGGCGATGGAGGAGCTGTCACGCGCCGAGCTGCTTGGTGAAAAAAACGCAGCCCTTATGGAAAAAATCGGCGAGCAGTACCTGGACCTGAAAAGCTACGACAAGAGCCTGGACGTGTACACAAAAATCAGAAAGGGCAACGAGCGGAACGTGAAGATCCTCTCCCAGATCGCGAAGATATACTTCGACAAGGGAGAGCTCGACCGCGCCTATGACGCGTACCGTCAAATCACCTCGATCGAGCCTGCCACGGAAAACGCACGTATCGCCTATCTGAACATGGGAAACATCATGGACGACGCCAACCGGTACGACGAGGCGATCGAGGCGTATGAAAAGGCCCTGAGCATAAGCCCCAAGGACCACACGGTATACCTGAACCTCGGGATCGCGTACAAGCACGCGGGCAGGCCCGAGCTCGCGATCAATGCATGGAAGAAGGCGGCCGAGCTCGCACCCGACGACCCCCGTCCATCCATCGCCATCGCGGACTACTACTACGAGCGCGGCTACTACGACCTCGCCCAGCTGGAGTACCAGCGCATCATAGGAAAATGGCCCTCGCTGCAGGAGCCCCACTTCAGAATGGGCACGATCTATTACAAGAGGGGCAACTACGAATATGCGATGAACGCGTATAAAAAAGTGATCGAGATCGATCCGGACTCCGACCTTGCGCGCAAGGCCCTGATCAACAGAGGTGTGCTCCTTTCCAAGACCGCGACCGGGGAGGAAGGCACGGAGGCGTCGATAAGCCTGATCAAGAAGGCCCTCCTCATGAAGCCCGACGACCCGCAGGGCCTTCTGGCCCTGGGCATCGTGTACATGAAGAAGGAGCAATACGACCGTGCCATGGACACCTTCTACCAGGTCATCAAGGGATCCAGCGACCCCAAGATCGTCGCAGACGCGTACAACAATATCGGCAAATGCCATTTCAAGAAGCGCGAATACAAAAAGGCCCTCCAGGCGTTCACGCGGGGCGTTGATGAAGACCCCGGTAACGAAGAGATACGCATGAACCGCAAGGTGGCGACCCAGGAATACGAGAAAGAGCTGGGCAGGGATTGATGCAGCGGATCGACAGGGCCTACCTCCAGGACATAGAGAAAAAAAGCCTCGCCCCGTACGCCGCACTGTCGGCGAACACCAAGGGAAGGAAATACCATGAAAAGCCCCACCCCTACCGCACCGAGTTCCAGCGGGACAGGGAGCGGATCATACATTCACGAGCCTTCAGGAGGCTCGAGTACAAGACCCAGGTGTTCATCAACCACGAAGGCGACCATTACCGCACCCGTCTCACCCACACCATCGAGGTAGCCCAGATATCGAGGAGCATCGCCCGGGCGCTCAGGCTCAACGAGGACCTGACCGAAAGCATCGCCCTCGCCCATGACCTCGGCCATACCCCGTTCGGCCACGCGGGCGAGCGCGTGCTTAACGAGCTTCTCAAAGACCACGGCGGGTTCGAGCACAACCGCCAGAGCCTCAGGGTCGTCGACGAGCTGGAAAAGCGATACCCGGATTTCAACGGGCTGAACCTCACGTGGGAAACGAGGGAGGGGATCATCAAGCACACGACCGCCCACGACCATCCGGACGAAATAAGCTTTTCCCCCGACACCAGGCCCGCGCTTGAGGCGCAGATCATCGACCTGGCTGACGAGATCGCCTACAACAACCATGACCTCGACGACGGGCTCTCGTCCGGGATACTTCCCGTAAACGACGTGAAAAAGCTCCCCATCTGGGCCATGGGAGAGGAGCGGTACGGCCGCGAGGCGAAGGGCGACGTGAAAATCAGGATAATGGGGGTGATCAGGTCAATCATAGACATACTCGCCACCGATCTGATCACGCACACATTGGCGCGTATCGAGCAGTTCTCGGTCAAAAACTACGACGATGTGACCGGCGCGCCGGAGAAGCTGGTCGCATTTTCACCGGAAATCGGAACGGCCACGGACGAGCTGAAAAAATTCCTGATGAACAATCTGTACCAGCACTACCGTGTCGCGCGCATGACCATCAAGGCTGAAAAGGTCGTGCGCGACCTCTTCCAGATCTACACCGAGCACCCGGACACCCTCCCTCACGATCACCAGAAAAGGTCCTGGAAAGACGGACTCATACTGACCGCGACCGACTACATCGCCGGCATGACCGACCGCTTCGCACTGGAAGAGCACCAGAAGCTAACGGACCCCATGATCAGGGTTTGAGGCCCCGCCATGGAAACCGGCCGTCCCCAGCTTTCCGAGAAACTGAAGGAGCTGTTTGAGCACCATGGGTTGGACGATGAGATCAGGCTGGACAAAAACGGCGTCTGGTTCCACAACGATAGGCCGTTTAAAAATCGGAGGATCATCGATTTTTTCAACCGGTCGATCGACATCACCGAGGACGGCATACACGTGCTCCATTACGGCGGCTACGCCTATCCGGTGATCGTCGAGGACGCTCCGGTCTTCGTCACCGGAGTCGTGTTCCGGGGATTTTTGCAGTATGAAACCATAACCCTGAACCTCACCAATGGAACGAATGAACTGCTTGACATCCGCACCCTTTATTACAAGAATAACGCCCTGTACTGTAGAATTAAAAACGGCACCATGACGGCGAAGTTCAAGCATTCGCCCTCATACCATATCCTGGAGCGGATCGAAGAGACGGACGGCGGGTTTTTCCTTAACCTGTGCGGTCAAAAAATCTTACTTGAGGGGACGCGCACATGAAAAAATTCGTGTACGTCATCACCGGGCTTTCTGCCGCGGGCGCCTTTATTGCGGGCGTCCTCGCCTTCCAGCGCTATAACCCGGACAGCCCGGTAAGCCAGCTTTTCTGCGGCGGCGGACTCGCAAGCCCCTGCCGGACCCTGTCCCAGTCAGGTTTGTCGACCCTGTTTGGGATACCGGTGGCTTCCTACGGCCTCGTCTTTTACCTGCTCGTTCTCTTCATCGTCCTGATCGCGGATTACGCCGAGGGCAGGTACTACGCCTACTCAGTGGCGGCGCTTCTCCCGCTGACGGCTGCGGCGGTGGCGGTGGACGTCGCACTCGGCGTATTGCTCATCTACGCGCGCCTGCCCTGCTTTCTGTGCTTGGCGACGTATCCGATCAATCTGGGAATGCTGGCCGCGGCCATACTCTGGTATAGAAAACTGAGGGCTGATGAGCTCCTCACACTGCCTTCATTATACCGGGAGCTTTTTGCGCCTGGGCACGCGTCACCCGACCGAAAGGCGTTTTACGCCTCGTTCGTGCTCTTCGCGTTCCTCCTCCCCTTCTGCATATTCTCGACCTCCGTCATCCTGGAGCTGAGAAGCGCGGTGGCGCGCTCAGCCGATGAACGGGGACCAGCCGGGAAAATCTCGGCGTATATCGCCGCCTTTTACAACCAGCCCAGGGAAAACATACAATTCCCGGACACCGGCATGGTGGTGGGAAACCCGGACGCGAAGCTTGAGGTCGTCGTGTTCACCGATTTTTTATGCAGCTTTTGCGACAGGTTCTATCAGGTCGAGGAAGCCCTTGTATCGAAATACGGGAGCAGGATAAAAATAGTCTACTACAACTTCCCCCTCGACCGGACGTGCAACCCGGGACTGTCCAGGACCGTGTACAGGAACTCGTGCATCGCAGCGCGGGCGCTGCTCGCCGCGTCCGAGGCGGGAATTTTGGCGCCGTACATGAAAAAGCACTTCTCGCTCTACCACACATTCGCCCATTCCTACGACGCTCGCACGCCTCTCGAGGTCCTCGGCTTCATGGATGCAGGGGACCGCAAAGGCATCGAACCGGGAACCTTCCGGCATATGATGGACTCGCCCAAAACCGCGCGCCTGCTCAATGCGGACATCAGGCTGGCGGACAGGCTCGGCATCAACGGCACCCCGACCATCTTTATAAACAACCGGAAGATCGACGGGTACCGGCCAGCGGAGGTGCTGGAGGCGATCATCAACATCGAGCTCGGCCGCGGAAGGAACTAGAGCAGGTCCACGGGATCGATGTCGATCTCAAGATGGACGTCCCTGCCGGACACGGCTTCCCTCGACGCCAGTATGGCACCGTGGAGCGCGTCCAACCCCGCCGATTTCAGGATGATATGATGCCGGTAATTCCCTCCTATTTTACCCAACGGGGCCGAAGACGGGCCGAGTATGGTAACCGGCAGGTCATGGGTCCTGATATATTCCGCAAGCGCCTGCCCGAGCCGGCTTATTGACGATTGAACCCTCTCCTCGTCTTTTCCGCGCACCAGAAGGCGCGCCAAGCGGGAAAAGGGGGGGTAACCCATCTCCCTGCGGACCCGAAGCTCCGATTCATAAAATCCCCGGTAATCCTGCGACGCTATGTATGTGAACAACGGGTTTTCATCGTTCAGGGTCTGAATGATGACCCTCCCGCCGGTCCCTCCCCTGCCGGACCGGCCGGCCGCCTGCACCAGGAGCGCGAATATACGCTCAGACGCGCGGAAATCGGGAAGGTTCATGCCGATATCCGCAAGCAGGACGCCCACCAGCACGATCCGGTGGAAATCGAACCCCTTGGCCACGAGCTGGGTCCCCAGCAGAATATCCACCTCCCCGCGGTTCATCCTGCGTATGAGCTCCGGTACCGTGTCCTTTTTACGCGAGGAATCCTGGTCAAGGCGGAACACGCGGGACCCCTTGAATGCGGCCGCTATGATTTCCTCCATCCTCTGGGTTCCCGCCCCGAGCTTGGTCAACTCCTCAGAACCGCACGCACCGCACCGGACCGGCGCATGTTTCTGGAATCCGCAGTAATGGCAACGCATGATCCGGTCGCGGTGATAATTCATACCGATGGTGCACCGGGGGCATTTTTCGGTCCAGCCGCACCGGTCGCATATCATGATGGGAGCAAATCCCCGCCGGTTTAAAAGATAGATGGCCTGCATACCCGCATCGATCGCGCGCTTGGTGTGGAGCTTGAGGAGCGGGGAGATGATCGCGGAGGGCCTGGTAGAGCCGAGCTTCACCATCTCGATTTTGGGAAGCTCCGCGTCACCGTACCGCTTCGTCAGGGTGTGGAGCCGCAGCACCCCCTTCTCGCACGCGTACAGGGTTTCGATCCCCGGAGTCGCCGAGCCCATGAGCACGAGGGCCCCCTCCTCCCTGCTCCGGTGCAGGGCGATGCGCCGCGCGTTGTACCTGGGCGAGCTCTGCTCCTTGTACGAGCCGTCGTGCTCCTCATCGATCACAATCATCCCCAGCCTCGGGCACTGGAGGAAAACCGCGGACCTGGTGCCCACGGCCACTCTTGCCTCGCCCCGGTAGAAGCGGATCCAGCTGGAGAGGCGCTGGTTCGGCGTGAGCTGGCTGTGATAGATGATGAGGTCGTCGCCGAACACGCGGTAGATCCTCTCGAAGAGCATCGAGGACATCGAAATCTCGGGCACCAGATAGATCACCGAACGGTCCCGGCTCAAGAGATGGCGCGCCGCCTCCATGTAGATTTCGGTCTTGCCGCTTCCGGTAACGCCGAAGATGAGGTGCGACCGAACCCCCCTTTCGCCCAGGGCGATGATCTCCTCGTATACCGTGCGCTGCTCCCCGTTCAGGGCGATGTCGATGGGCTCGCCCTTTTCACAAGGAGGCTTGAACCTTTTAGAAGGACGCAGACCCGACGGGAGTGCCATGGCCAGGGCCTCGCCCGCGGTCGAGAGGTACGTATCGGCCGTATAGCGCGCGAGCTCGAGCAGCCTGCGGTCGAATATCGGCTCGGGGTCTATTACACCCAGGAGGTCCTTGACCTCGAAGCCCTCGGGCTCGTCGTCATGTACCCGATGGACGAATCCGATCGTGTCCCTTCCCGCGAAGTTGACCTTCACGCGCTTTCCCACGGCCGCATCCGTTCCGGCCGGTATCCGGTAGGTGAAGCTCCCCTCGACGCGATATCCGATGTACACGTCTGCGAACATAAATATACTTTCTTAAAAAAACGGGCTTATCTTATAAGCTTCCAATACCTTTCTCTGCCCTCACCCGCGCTCCGCGCACGCCGAGCGCTTTTCGGACATCCTGTCCGTGCTCGCCATTGCGACATCCTGTCGGGAGCCTCTCCTCATTATTAAGCTTGGAATAAAGGAGAGGGTTTTCGAAGCATAAAGCTTCATCATTAGACTCCCCCTCTCCTTTATTCATTTTTTAATGGGAGAGGGGGACGGGGGGTGAGGGCAATAAAAGACAATACTGAGAGATGACATGAAAAGTCAATTTAAAAGGAGACATAAAAAATAAATAATAATTGACAGGCTTATTTACACCGGGGAAAAAATCTCCCATTCCAACGAAAGGAGAGCCGGATGAACCTTCTTGAAAAAATAGAATCAGACCTGACCGCGGCGATCCGGTCGGGCGATAAAGCCAGAGCCCAGACGTTGAAGATGCTGAAATCGGACATGTCTTACGAGAGAGGAAAAACAGGCAAGGACCTGTCCGATGATCAGATGCTCGAGATAGTGAGCCGGTCGGCTAAAAGAAGACGCGAGTCGATCAGGGAATTCCGGAAGGGCGGCAGACAGGACCTGGTGGACGCGGAGACGCGGGAGCTCGCCATAGTGGAGGAGTATCTTCCCAAGCAGATGAGCGCGGAAGAGATCGAGGCATTCATCTCGGACAAGCTCCGGTCGATGGGCGAGATCACGCACAAGGAATTCGGCAGGGTAATGGGCGAGATTATGAAGGATCTCAAGGGAAAGGCCGACGGCGCCCTCGTTAAGTCACTACTGTCAAAAAAACTACAGACACAAGAGCCGCAAAAATCGTAACTGCCCAGGTTACCGTTGCTCTTTACAAGATCAACAACTGAGCAGTTGCCAAAAATCTATTGTAATTTCAATTCCTTCATACGTGCTATGACCAGCTTCAGGGTGGTCCATGCCGGCCGCTTCAGATCGGGGTTCTTGATGAGGGTGATCGGGTGCTCGATGTTGAACCAGTTGATGTCCCTCGTCTCCTGTATGATCCCCTGCAGCGGAAGGATATCGCCGAATACCACGGCTATCCGGGGCTTCATGATTTCAATTTCAGCGGTGATGATCGATTCGCAGTTTTTTACGACCTGGCTCGGCTTCATCAATGAGTCGCGCACGTCGCACTTCACCAGATTGGTGATGTAGCATTCACTGAATGTTATGTCAGCCGCCTGGAGCATCCTCTTGAGAAGGAACACCGACTCCTGTTTGTGGATCCGCCTCTCAAGCGCATCTACGAGCTGAGGCGAGTTGAGTATGATCATGACGCGGTTCAATCCGGAGCCGACGCCGAACTTCCTCTCCCCGACATCCGCGCACCTGTTGCATGTTTCTATCATCCGGTTCAAATCCGCGATATCGACCAGCGCCCTGGCGATATCCTCGTCGCGCAAAACCCAGGAAGAGAGCCTCTGCAGCTCGCTCTCCC